>FR879632.1:55089-55720 GCA_000434475.1 Dialister sp. CAG:486 | reverse complement strand
TGTGAAGAAATGAATCCTCATTTCTTCACAGCTCCTTTTTTCGTGCTTTTGACGAGTTCTATTTCTTACCTTCGACAAATACGGTCAATTTCTGCATTTTCCCAGTGCTTATCGCTCGTATAGTCCATTTTATCTATGTTTCCTTATCTGCTATACGCTCGATAACTTTCCGCAAAAATAGGGTCCATTGCTACCCTATTGCTACCCACTGCCACCCTGTTACTGCCCTTACTCCTTGCCTTCTTTTTCCGGCCCATAGAGCCGTTCCATGCCTGCCTTCGTGACCAGCCATGTGCGTCCAGACTTGCGGAACTCCTCACCCTCGATCAGACGCGGTGATCTTCCCTGCGCTCCAGTGCAGAGCTGCTTCACGGACGACTGGGCGATCCCCCAGCGCTCCCCGGCCTCCGCAGTTGTCATGATGTCCGTGAAATCGTACTTCATGCGTGCCTCCTTACTTCGATAATGCCAGTGCCAAATTGATAAGCGACAAAATGAATGCGATAATAGAAATAACGAATGCTAATTTTGTTTTATCCATAGCTTTCATGATATAATGGATAAAGAAGGAAGGTCGCCCCTCATCTTGAGAGGCGTTCCCTTCTTCAGGGATTTCCTTAATCCCGGTTCA
>FR879632.1:49691-55043 GCA_000434475.1 Dialister sp. CAG:486 | reverse complement strand
AGGCTGGTAAGCAGGTTGATGATCGCTGTTGCAAAGTTAATCATCAGGATTGCCCAGCTTGCTTTTTCTTTATCCATTCTCATGCTTTCACCTCCTTTCTATGTTTATATTATACACGTTTTCGTCAATAATGTCAAGTGAAATATTCTATTTTTATTAGATTTTATCGCACTTTTCAGCATTTTTGCAAAATAAAAAAAAGACGTCTTGATTTAACAATGTGCTAAATCAAGACGTCTTTTTTATTGCTTCGCGGCTTCCTCTGCCGCCTTTAGAGCAGCAAGCTCGCGCATCGAAAGTTCCCAGCGCTGTGCCCTTTCTTTCTGTGCCTTGCGTACTGCCTCCTGTGCCTTGCGAGCTGCCTCTTCGGGTACAATGTAGCCGGTACCAAAAATACTTTTCCCTGCTCTGCGCTGTGCGTCCATGGCGCGAACAAATACGCCAATGTCTTCGCGGTATTCGATTCCATATTTCGAAAACAACGCCACGGCGCTCGATGTCAGTACGTTATCTGGATACGTGTACACCGGCTTTGGCGGTCCTTTCTTAGCCTTGATATTTGCAGCATTCGCTTCATCAAGTATGCGGTACAGGCCGGGTGCACTTCGGATCAGCGGGCCTTTAGATGCTACGAAACTAGTGCCTACTTTAGCGCCGTTGTCGTATGTAACCGTCGTCCCGACGCAAATATGGCTATGCGCCTCTCGGACGTTGATACACGTGAGGTGCGGCGCAAACAAGAAATAGTCGATGTTATGTTCCGCGTAGAACTTCACGACTTTCGCAATGATGGAAAATGGCGGATTATCGATAACTACGCAATCTGCTGGATAGTCGAAATTTTCAAAGTCGCCGCCCGGCCAAAATGGACGGACTACAGTCCGCCCCCCCAATCCATTTCTTTGATTGCCCAGTCCTTCACGACCTCATAAATTGCGCCCGGTGTATAACAGTCATCTGTGGTCTTCTTTGGTTTGAACTTGTCGACAAATTCTTCATAAGTATTAGATTTTGACATATGCCCTCCTATTTCTTAATCCATGCATACAAAAGCCCGCCGGAAATCGCAATCCACAGATCGCGCTGGCGGGTCTTTACTCTAATTTTCCTTTTTGCCTCTTGCTCTAACTGCTGCAATGATTGATTGGCTCTCTCTAATGATTTCCGCGTCGCTTCGTTCAAGCTCTTGGACGCGATCAGCTCTTTCTTCACTGTCTCTAATTGCTGATTGGCTTCTGTCAGCTGCGTTTTCTGCTCGGTCAAGAGCTGCTGCTTGGTCTCGTTGTTCTTCGCCAGCTGATTCAAGTTCGCTTCTAACTGTGTCAGCTCGGTCTCGGATATTTGATACATCTCCTCGGCCTGCGAAGTAGAACCACACGCCAATAGCAAGCAGAGCAGCCACGCTGATACAAATAGCCGTATAGTGCTTTTCAATGTCCACATTGCCCCTCCATTTAATACCATTCGCTCATATCGTAAATGCGGCCGTCAATTTCGAATGCATCCGTGAATTGCCAGCCCTGCAGAATGCGCCCAGGGAAATAGTCATAGAAATTGCACTCATCGTCATACTGGGCGCACCAGGTGGGCACATAATCAGCTAGATCATTCAGGTTCAGGCAGTCGGTCAAGGTAGACAGGCTCGCATAGATGCCCGCAGAGTATCCCGCTGCGTTGCATGTGGAAATAAAGGCACTACAGATGGCGGTCACATCATCAGGATCCTGGCCAATGACTTCGGGCGCTTCCACGTCAATCCAGATCCCCAAGGGCGGAGCGCCGTATCCTAAAGTTTCCAGTGCGCCAATGACGGCCGCTGCCTCTTCTTCCGCCCGTTCTGTGGTCTGTGCGTGGGTGTAGCAGTAAACGCCCCATGAAAGGCCGCGGGCGCTGGCTGCCGCAATGTGTTTGCCGTGAAGTTCAGAGAGCGTGCGCCCTTCACTGATTTTTACGATAACACCCTCTACACCTTCGTCAATCATATGTGACCAGTCGATGTGATCATTCCAGTCGCTAATATCTACAACTTTCATACATTCCTCCACGTAAAAAGCCGCTTACACGTGCAAGCGGCTGTCTCTTATATAATTCAAGAAAATGATATATAGAAAAGGCGGTTTTTAATTGATCTGATTCTTCTTTTTTACCAGCGCGGCCAGATTATGAACGGCGGATACACCTGCACCGTCAAGGTTCTCGACGATGCTTAAAAACTCTACACCAGCAAGATAAGCCATTGCCAGCTGAGCCATGCCCGTATGACCAATAAGCCTATCCGCAAAGCAACCGGCAAAAACCAGTACCAGGTATACAATCAATTTCTCGGCAAACTGTGTGCGCATGGCGTGGGAGTTGATAATTCTATCCCGATGAGCCTGTCCAATGCCTCTGATAGAGTCAATCAGGGAAGGTTTTTTAAGCCGTCCCGTTTCTACTAGCCAACCTGCAGAAAGCGCAATGAATTTCGAAAACAAATCAAGGAACACCAACACCGTAAAAGCAGAAAACAGCATTACATGAGGCTGAAGTAAGAAGAAAATCAAGGCAGCTACTGCCTTATACATCCAGCCATCAGTTAACAAGCTGACAGCTTTTTCATAAATCATAATAATACATTCCATAGGATCACCATCCTGTGTTCTTAATAATCGGTGCGTGGTAATGTCTGTTATAACAAATCTACTTTTATCGCCAATCGCTGACCATCCGACAAGTTGATGTTACTCAGATCGGTCGTCTTATATTCGTATCCATTGCTGGTTCGATTGTCCACGGTATATGTATTATTACCGATAGTCACCATACAAGGCTTATCCGTATTGATGCTAAAGTCGGCGTCCCTACGCTCGCCTTGAATTACCGTTTCCGAACGGCAAATTAAATAGATAGTTACCCCGTTAATAGGATTTGGTGTTAAACTACCAAAACCTTCGCCCAGGAATGAACCAGAACGTGAGAAGCCATACCATCTATATTCATAGTTCGCAGCGTAAGCTCTAACTAACCGACCAACCACCATTTGCGCCGCATTACTTGGCACGCTTGCCGCCGCCTGTTTCCATGCAGCATAGATCACGCCGTCTTTCTCTACTCTTAAATGGGTTGCGTTGGCGTCCGTGGGACTCCCTAGCTTCACATATCCTTTCTGCCCATCCACTTCAAGTGCGATACAAGGGCGGCCGCCCACTTCTTCGGGCGTTGTATAAATATTACACGTTTCTTCCGTCCCACCCGTTTTTAGGATGTGCAGTTTCTTCGTAAGTGTACCCACGGCGTCCTCCTATTCTATCCATATCTTACCACCAGGAATAGTTAAGGACGTAGAGGCGACAACATCGGAGGCTGTTACTGTCCCAGTGAAAGTGGGAGAGTCTAATTGAGCATAGTTTTCCTGAACGTAGTCGCGCGTGGCTACAAATGCACCATTCTGTAGTAAATCTCCCTCGACAAATATCCCTCGCGTGCTTTTTGCTTTAACTCTAAGTATAGGTACTCCATTAAAGACATCACTCACAAATGTCACCCCAGGGAAAACAATCCCATTGACCCCCATTACAAGGTCGCTGTCCGCAGTCTTTTTCATATATGGAGTAAGGTCTGGAGTAACGTTTGTGCTACCGGTGCTGATGTTGACGTTGCCGGCACTGTCAGGCTTCACATTATTGATTGACTTCACATAGCCACTGAGGTCTGACTTGCGGGCATAGGTGTTACTGATGATATTGCCAGAGCTGTCACACGTAGCATAGGTTGCAGTACCGTTCTTATCTAGCTTATTGCTGAGAGCCACATAAATCACTTTGTTTTGAACAGGGTTTGTACTTGCGCTCGACAATGTGCTGTCTACAGTAATATTTGTGCCACCTGTTCCACCACCGCTACCCAAATTGATAGTAACATTGCCGTTACTGTCCGGAGTTATATTGTTGACAGATTTTACATAGTTTTTTCCGTTGGGTATCTGAGCATATAACGCATCAAAGTTATTCATGATATAGTCCAAGATGGCGTTATTGTCCGAACTAACAAATGGTGTTTTCTTGCCGTAGACTCCGGCGCGAATTATTTGGTCATGTTCATCGCGCAGCTCGCCCGGCTGAAATGCTTGTGGTTTCATTTTTCGCCTCCTAAAAAATTGGTTACGTCGATAGCTATATCCGTTCAGTTACGCCAATTCAACGGCATAAACACGGTGCTGCTCAATTTCAGGCTTTATCTGCATTATTTCGTCTCGTGTAATGACTTGTATCTACCAACATGTGGGCAATACTTATCCTTTTGACCGCGCTGGCAGTCAGACCGCTGGGATACGCGGCGGCTAAATATAAACGTTGGATGATGTTGGTGATGTGTACATAAAATTGTATGAAGTCGGCAAAAGGTTCTCCCGTTGCGCCTAATACTTCGATATCCGGGCTAATCATTATAGCCGCCATTTCTGCGTCAAAGGAGCTGATACCTGTCAGGTCAGTACCATTGTTATAATACCCTGAATCTTCAATGGTGCTTGCATAGAGAAGCAGTGGTGCTTGGTTAGAATCGAACACCAAATCGCCGTCGCCGTTATAAACTTGTAGTCCGCAATTACCGTATTGTTTCGGCGTATAATATCCATAAGTATAGATTGCGATGCCTTCTATATCTGCTTCGCTTTTGTACGCCAACAAAAGTTCCTTCCCTGCCCTTATGATTTGTATGGCTTTTTCTTGAAGTTTGCCTACAGGTCCTATAGCAAACATGCGAAATTCGTCTGACCCAGTATTTATAGTTCTTGCTTTCAAGTTGCCTGTTTGGAAACCTTCATAAGGATTTATAAAGCAAAAAACATCCTCTCTTGTCGGCAGTTCTTTCGCATCAATAATTCGTTTTAACGCAATAGCGCGATATGTGTTATCAATCGTCAAAATTTTATCTTTGTTATAAACTTTCAATCCATTACTCATCAGAACACCCCATAGTAAAAATCAATAGACTCTCTCAACCCCTCGGTAGTTGAACCGTATTCCCACATTAGTTTGTTGCCGGAAATATGAAAATGCGGAAAAGCCTGTAAATTCCCTGCGGCTTCATGTCTTTGCAAGGAAATCCGTTTCGGCAACACCCATGCATTTACATTTTCTAAAAACACATCGTTTGTCACAAAACCATCCATGAAACCAGTGCTTCCCTCGCCTAAATATCTGCAAACCCTGTCTGTTATGTCAACAGCAACATTCCCATTCCCGTCAAAAATTTGCAATCCTGCATCCACAATTCTCACCGTCCCTTGTGCCTTTTCGCCGTCTTTTACAAAACTTACTTTTTCGCCATCTCGCAATACTGGCGGGGGGGGGAAAGGATGGGGGAAGCGGA
>FR879632.1:29944-49663 GCA_000434475.1 Dialister sp. CAG:486 | reverse complement strand
GCAATAGTAGGCTCAAAAGATAAGTTGTTTTCCTGTTTCGTATTCCCTTCTTCCTCCTCTTGTATCAGTGGTGGCTTGCTTTGGCTATTACGCTTGCGGTTCTTGTTTAAAAGATACCAAACTATTGATATAAGCAAAAAAGCTCCAATGTAAATCATTACCATACCCCCATTCTTACCCGAAGCACATTATTGCTGTCATAAACTTCCAGCAAGTTATCCTTTATCTCCAATCGTGCGCCGCTTGTAGCTGTACGCAGCGTGCCGATTGTTGCACAGATGGCTGACAAACTATCTACCTTTATCTTGTCTGCATCCACACTCCCTGCCTGCAGCATTTTTTTTGTAACAATATTGTCATCAAAAAGAGTCTGACCGGTGATATGGATAAGCTTGCCGTCAAGCAGGATGCTGCCATTCGCAAGGTTGATTTTGCTGATCAGCGTATTGCCGTCAAGATCGATATCTTTTACTGCAAGGCTGATGGCATCCTGCGTCTGCTGTATAGTGCTGTATGACTCTAATTTTTTATCAGTCGCATTATTCAGCCTAACAACCATGTTGCTGATTGCCGTGTTGGTTTGCTCTATGGTTGTGTAACCATCTAACTTGCCATCAGTGTAGCTTGCAACCTGCGAGCTGATGAGCGCTTCGGTCTGCTTTGTTGTACTATACTGGCTGAGCGTGTCATTTTTGAAATTAGCAATGCTGCCGCTAATCATGCCAGATGTCTGCTCAGTCGTGCTGTACTTGCTGAGAGTACCGTCCCTAAAATCAGCAATGCCACTGCTAATCATGGCAGCCGTCTGCTTAGTAGTGCTGTACTTACTGAGCGTCCCGTCCTTGAAATCAGCAATACTGCCGGCAATCATGTTGGCGGTCTGCTCTGTGGTACTGTAATTACCCAAACTGTTAGCAACACGTGTAGCAATAAGTGTTTCCGTCTGCGTAGTTGTACTATAATCTTTTTTTAACTTATCAGCGGTGATATTACCATTACTCAATGCTGCATTTGCATTAGCTAAAGCGTTATTACTATTTTGTAACGCAGTATTTGCATTAGCCGTAGCATTGCTGATGTTGTTCTGTACAATCTTGTCCAGCTTAGCGGAGCTGATAGCTTCATCAGCAATCATACTTTCATCAATAACCGTCTTTACTGTACAGGTCGACTGCCCGGATGTTGGACCATCGCCAAACATATCCACATAAGCGCAGGTTACATCATACACGCCTGCTTCACAGCTATATGACAGGGTATTGTTTTTGCTGTACACGCTATCATCATTGATGTAATAGCGCACGCCGATGCAGTCACTGGGTACAGCCTTACATTTGATGCCCATCCCGCCTACTTTAGGACTGAGCACCGGAGGTTCCGGCCTCGGCGGCTCTGCTTTGTAGTATTTCAAATCTGCAGGAGCGCTGTATTTGCCTATGGCGCTTTTCGCATACAGATATAGCGTGCCTGTACGCTCTGACAGCGCCAGTGACGCGCTGAGGCCGTTGGTACGCGCCAGCAGGTTTACGTCCTCCACACCGGGGTGATCGTCGCGTCGCACCTCATAAAAAGCAATATCGGAGTTAGTAACCTCTTTCCAGGTGGCCACAGCAACGTCATTAAAGCTGATGTTGAAATCATCCGGAGTGTTCGGCGTTGTAGTCTTCGTTGCTACCGTAATATCAATCTGAGGCGACATATCAGGACTGGTAGCCATGCCGTATTCATCCTTAGTGCATACAGCAATTCGATAGGTATCGCCAACGATGGCCTGCGGGATGACGCATTGATCTTTGCCGGAGCCTCCATACAGCCATCCACCCTGCCAGCCCATCTCATCTGCCGGCACGCCCTCCGTCATCGTCAACCTCTCAGCCTGCTCGTTGTTGGTTTTGTACCACAGCTGGCCCTCGAGGTACGTCGCCATGTTTGGCGGTGTCCAGCTAACGACGATATCGTAGCGAGCCACGCCATCGGCAAGCTGACGATATCGATTGTATGCCGTCAGGTCCTGCACCGGAGGGATGTAGTAAGCGTTAATTGTATACTCGTAAGCCTGTACGTCAGCAAGGCTCTGCTCGCCCGTGCTGAAGATATTATAGGAGCAAAACTTAAGCCATATCTTTTTCCCTACGTCCTCTTTCCTGACCTCTGTCTTCAGCAGTGCCTCATCGCATCGCACCAGACGTGCTCCGCTGTTATGCGCCGTAGCCGTAGTGTTGTATTGCCCGCGCATGCAGCCGTCAAGGCGGTAATTTCCGTTGCTGAGCATTGTAGCCGTAGTGTAGCTGATGCACTCACCATCTACCCAGCATAGTGTATTACCACGTTCTGCATCCTGCGCGGTGCCGCTGAGCAGCATCCCGTTAATCTTGACCTCGCAGGTTGTATCACCAGCCAGCATATTCTTGGATAACGTACCCAAGCGCGCATTGTTGGTTATAGTACCGACCTTTTGATAATTGGTATTATTGTCGCTGACGAATACTGTGCAGCCGCCCCAGGCATCCTTCTTGCCTTTGGCTGCGATCCAGATTTCGTTGCCACTTGAAGTCAAATCGCTAGGCGGTTGGAATATCAGGGGTGTATCCGTATCTCCCGGCTCAGCGTTGAAATCTACATAAGGCCTGTCAACCTCATGCACATCATACAGAGCTTCGGAGTAATCGCCTGCAGCTCTGCTGATAGCAGTAACACTCAGGATGCCATGCGCATCCTCTGTGATGCTGTCAATCATTGCTACCTGCTTATCAAGGCCAATATTAACATCAGTCAGCGTCACTAGATCACCCGGTTCAAGCCGGCAGAAGGACCAGTCTAGTTTGAAGGTGTATTTGTTACGCTCATATTTGTTGCGCCTTGCCAGCTCTTCTGCCAGCTTCACCGCACGTTTTTTAGTGTAGATATAATGAGCGGCCGTTGTACTTGCCTGCCGCAAGCCCNGATATAGGGGGCGGCCGTTTTCCTTGCCTGCCGAAAGCCATAATCAGCAATATTTTCGCTGTCCTCATAGCTGACGCTTTCTTTTTCATAAGCATTCTCGCGGTTGTAAAACTCCACGGTAAAGCGGTTGTACAGCTCACTGCTGTCTTTGCGGGAATAGGTTACGCAGGCCCCGTTGCTCTGTTCGAGGAAATCATCTGCAGTAAGGTTATAGACAATCTGTTTGTCAGGCTGCCACTCACCTACAGGCCGGTCAGCTCTAGGCACGATTTTAAATCTGTCATTGCTCCAGAACATGTATGCATTTGTCAGGCTAGCAATCTCATTGACAATATCCCGGGCTGTCTTTGCGCTGGTGTAGTCTGCTGGCGTTGAAATAAGGAAATCCGACTCCCGGCAATACTTCCGGTAATTTTCCAAACCGACAATCTCAACATCCTGCAGCCCAACCTTGTCCAGAATATATCTGATGTAATCAGCAGGGTTGACGTCAACGCCGTCGCCAGTATCCAGCAGCTTGCCCTGAACCTCAAAGTTAAAGTTAGGCAGGCTAGCATTGTTGCCAAGGTCGATAACGCCAGCCATGTAAGCCAGTCCCTTGTAAGGCAACGCTTTTTCCGGGTGCTTGCCGACGACATAAGGCCACGGGGCCTGGTCATCTGTGCCCTTAAACAATGTCATGCCGATTTTTTCGGACGGATACTGATACAGCTCCTTATCAATCCATACCCGGCCGATGCCTTTAATGGGACCTTCGCACAGTCCCATAATGACAGCAGCCGTATATGTATAGGTTATTGTAGTAGATTTTACACCGCCGCCCTTGCCAGAGCGCTGGGTTTCTCGGTGCTCATGGGCCGTAAAGTCATCATAATAAATAACGTTCCCGCTGATACGCGTTGTTCCCAGCAGCTCCATTACAGCGCTGCCATACTCAGCCGTGCTGACGGTAAAATTGCTGATTTTATCCGCCCTGTTGACGATGTGTGCCGTCTTAAATAAGCCCATTTACTGACCTCCAAACCTATATATCCCCCGCAACCTGCTTCTGCCTTTAGCATCCAAAAACATTACATCATCAACGCTGCTGAGAATAACTCCCTGGTCAACCACAGCATGACAAACCATCCCATTACCAACATATACACCGCCATGCGAAATGCATCGGCCAAACTGATACAGGAGGAAATCTCCTGCCTCCATCGTCTTGACCTCACGGCAATAGGTCTGCACATAATGCAGGAACCACTCATCACTGTGATGCAGATGCCATTCGTTGCTGTATGGCGCTACCTTTACGGCGTCCTTCGCAATGTAGCCTGCATCCTCCGTTGCCGCTATCAAAAGCATACCGCAGTCAATTCCGTGGCCTCTGCTCTTTGCGCCGTTGACGTGCGGCGTACCCAACCAGCTTAAAGCAGCTTCGGCTATTTTCTCTCCCTCGGTCATTACATCAGCACCTCTTTTAGCGGGACGTATGGCGCAATCAGGCAGCCTACTGTACTGTCCGTGCTGGCAGTTATCGTTCCGCCTTTTGTCGAATATGTGCCCTGCGGATAATACTTTCGCACCGGGAATTCCTGACTAAGACCTTGCGTAACAGCCTTGACTGTAAGGTCCAAGCCTAAACCGCCGCACGATTTCACTTCTACCTTGCCGCCAAACAAACCAATGGCACCGATAACTACGGCATCACGAAAAAAGCATCTGCGTAAATACAGCTTGCTCATATCCAGTATGCCGTCATGTGCAGCCTTCAGCAGCGGCGTGTTGCCGATTTTAGCAGTCTTATCTGCCTTGATGTTTACACTCAGCGTGTCGACAACTACACTGTCATTAACCTTGACCTGCTGGCGTTTGATTAACAGCACGTCATGTCGATAGTTATGCCCATCATACAGGATATCCTTATCTGCGTCAGTGTAGTAATGCACGCCGCCATCAGGCAGGCGCAGCTCGAACAGGTCGCAGCTTGTCATATGCTTTTCCGTATTCAGGTAATTTTCTAAGCCTGTGCCTACATCCTTCATCGTACTACCTCCAGCTTGATTTCTGCGGTATTGATATTGTCAAATTTCTTGCTGATGGTCAGGCCGTCATCTGCCAATATCACTTTCCAGTAATATGTATAGTTAGCCGTCACTGTGCCGGATGGAATCTGCCGGAAGGTGATAATGCCTCCGCTTACAATGTAATTGGTTGCCGGCACGATTGCGCCATTTACCAGAATGGTTACATTCTCTACATATTCCACCGGCTCTACATAGCTGCCGATGCGCGCTACACACTGATATTTGCTGCTGCTCACCTGCGCCAACGGTGCACCTTTTTCCGCATTATGCTCCGGATCAAGCCAGAGGAAGGCCTCAAAGGATCCTTTTATTAAGGCGACGAAGCCCAACAGCTCATCTGCCTGTGCATCCGTTAACGCAGGATAGCTTGCTTTGATAGTCCATGCCGGGTAAAGCTGGTTGGTCAATGTACGCACACGGCCGGAGGCAGATTTCTGTACAGTGGTATTCCATCTTTCTTCAAAGGTGCTGTTCCAGCTAAATTTTCTTAATTCTGGGAACTTACGCATTACCACACACCTACCTCACTTGCGAAGTTACGATTGCTGTCAAAAAGAGCTTGTTTCACGACATCCAGCCCACCCCGATTAAGAAAATCGCTAAAGCTGGAGGCATCCATAGCAGAAACATGCATAGACAGATTAACGCTCTGCCCCTGTCCGCCATTGCTGCCACGCTCTGCCTTATAACCGGCAACAACACCGGAACCGACAATCCCGCCATCTGCCAATCCTGCCAGCCTGCCGGTGTTCAAACCGTTCAGGAAGGGAACTCCCAGCCGATGCACGGCTTTGGCATTCATGACGTATTCCCCATCAGAAAGCATGGCCGGGATACTGTCAGATGTTCCCGTTCCCGGGCCGCTGACAGATCCGCCAGTAGCAAAGCCATTACCAAAGGCTTTGAAGAAATTTGCCTTGAAGCTGCCGCCTGTTACACTGGCAATGATAAGGGCATACATAGTCGCCTGTATCAGTTTTTGGATCAAGCTATCTAAAACACTGCGCATGACATCTCCAAAGGACTTCGTGCCGGTGATCCAGTCAGAGATCCCGCTAGCAAAATCTTTAGCCAGGGAATTCCCATACTGCTGCATAGAATTGATGGTATTGATTTTCGCTTTCTGGTCTTCATACTTCTGATTGATCGCATCCAGCGCCGCTAACCGTTCCTCGTAGGTCATGGATTCATCAGCATAGACGGCACTAGTCGCATCCTTCTGATACCTTTCATTGTCCATGTTCATCCGGTCAACAGTGCTTCCGGCTGTATTGTAAGACGTCTGCCACTTTAGCTGATCGTTGTCATAGTCGGCATTGAGTGCCTTAGCACTAGCGGCGGCCTGTGCGTTGATCGTTTTCAATGCCAGCTCATGATTATCAGCGAGAAGCTGCTTCTTCTCTTCCAACAGGTCCAACTCATCCTGATCCACGCCTTTCAGCTTCGCTTCTTTGATCGCGTTTTCCTGCGCCAGCATCTGCTCCTGGAAAGACATGTTTTCTCGTTGTAAGTCCTGCTTCCTGGTGTATTCCGTTTCTGCCAAAGCAATAGAAAGTTTCTGCTGGTCTGTACCGTACTTTTTAGCAATCTGGAGCTGGGTCTGTCTTAGCTTTTCCTCATTCTTCAGCTGTTCGCGAATGCGGTCATTCTGCACCTTCATTCGTGCCTCTTGAATCCTGTCCTCACGCTGCGCAGCTTCCAATTTTTCATTCTTGGCAGACGCAAAAGAACTGCCGCCAACACTTCCGCCGCCCCCTCCGATGCCAGCACCACTGCCGGAAGGCGCGATAATCAACTTGCTGGGATCAAAAGCAGGTGCTGCAGACGGCTTCATCCCAGTTTCTTCAATGTAAGCCTGAATATCCTGCCCGCTTTTACGACGCGCCTTCTCTTCATCGCTAAGCCCTACCCCTTCAGGCGCAGGCCCCGCGATGGCTCTGGACTTTGCGTTAAATACCGCATCAAACCAGGCAATCGCATTATTAGCAAACTCAACGACGGCAGACGATGCCCTCGAAAGCATGCCAGCAAAAGACGATAGCCAGTTATCTTGTGCGCCTGTTACCTCTGCCCACATGTCGCCGAATAGCCCCACAATCGCAGATAGGATAGCAGTTACAAGGCTAACAGCCGCCGCTCCGCAAGCCGTAATAGCTCCCGGAATGTGCAGAATAGCGTCCACTAGATCGTCCCAATAGGCAGCCAGCCATGCCACGGCGGCCCCCACAGCGGCAATCGCAGCAATCGCCGCAGCAGAGAGACCAAGAAAGGTAGAAACGGCACGAGCACCCCCCCCACCAGAAAGCCAAAGAAGGGAAAAAACGGCAGCAGCCGCCGCACCCAGAGCCAGAACTAACACAGAACCGATCACAGCGGCAAGCGCGCCCGCTGCCGCGATAAGCTCCGGCGGGATACAGTCCTTAATGACATTGCGGAAGCTTTCTCCTGAATTTGCCGCATTTTGCAATTTCTTTTGGAAATTCCCCAATTCATCGGATGCTGTTTTCAGGATGCCCTTGATGTTAAACGCATTGATCATATACTGACCGATCACTGCCGAGGTCGTGCCCGCCGTTTCCTCAATGTTGGCGAGAAGCCCGGACACCTCCGTGCTTGTCTTTGCCATCATGCCGCCGAACTCTTCATTCATCCCGGCAACGATGACCTTGACGGCTTCTTTGGAGTCCACCATGCCCTTAGAAGTCATATCCTTGATTTCAGCGATGGAAACCCCTGCCGCATCGGCTAGCATATCCCATGCAGAGATCCCTGCAGATGTTAGCTGCATCATATCTTGTGCGTTTAACTTGCCGCTGGTCTGCATCTGGCCAAGTGCATAAGCTAAGCGAGAAACGCCAGCTGTTCCCTGCCCTAACCCTGCTGCAGCATCCCCCAGACTGGTTAGCATGGGGATCACTTCCTTCGCCTTAAAGCCAAAGGCCATTAACTGCTGACCAGCAGATACAACGCCAGGGACATCGAAGGGCGTTTCCGCGGCAAATTTTTGCAAATCTCGCAGCATCTGCGTCCCTTCATCAGCACTTTTCAACATGGTCTGGAAGGCGATTTCATACTGCCGCATCTGTGCCGCCGCCTTAATGGAAGCTGCACCCGCGCCAAGCAAGCCATTAACGATATCTTTTGCAAAGGCGCCAGTAGCCAGGCTACCCAGCCCCTGTACGGCCTTCCCTAGCTTCCCTGCCATGGCTGAGGCCTTTGACAGCTCATCGGCTAGTGATTTGACACGCTTCGTCGCGCCATCTGCAGACGATGCCATTTTCTTCATGCCGGAGTCATCAATCTTCCCCGCTTGTTTCGATGCCCTTGCCGCATCATTCGCCACGCTTTTCAGCGCTGCAGACACAGTGGCCAGTTTCCCCTCTGCGCTCTTGGTTTCTGCGACGATTTCCACCTTTATTTCTTTCTTTGGCATTTCTCCACCTCCTCCCGTTCATGTTCAAAATTGCTGAAGAACGCTTTACGCTCCTCAATGATTTCCCGTTTCGTCTTTTTCTTCTCAAAAGGTTTCATCAAGGCAGCAGGTTTGACAGGCTTTTTAAGATGCGGACTCATGATATTCGCTACCCAATAGGCCCGTTCCCATCTTTCCGCCGTCTTTGCTTCCTGCCATGCCATGATCATGTCAAAGAACTCAAAAATAGAAAGCCTGTCGAATTCCCACGGCTTGAGCCGTAAAAAGCCAAACGCGGGCACCCTGACTTGATGGCACCATTCCACCATCGACATCAGGCCGTCCGCTTCTATTAGTTTTTTTCGGCTTCGATTTCCTTATCTTCACTAGGTGTCAGCTCTTCGGGGAAATACTGGTAATAAGCGGCTTTCCCCATGATACCGGAGGATGCAATAGCCTTGAGCACACAATACTGGATATCTCCAAGGGCATACCCTGCATCCATGGCTTTATCAATTTTATCCTCATAGTACTGTTCATTATAAGTGCCATGCTGCCGCATTCCTACCATAAGCAACACAATCAGGCTTTTCAGACTGAGGCTGCTTAAATTCTTCAGAATTTCCCCAATAGGCTGCTTCAGGATTTCCTCGACACGGCGAAGCCGCCCAATGTTAAACCAAATCTGCTGACCTTCGCCAAATGGCTCCATATCAATCTTTTTCATGCTTCTTTAGCTCCTATATAAATAGAAAAGGCGCGCAAATGCACGCCTTTCTCCTTATTGAATATTTTTATTCCCCAGGAACAGCGGGTTTCAGTTCAGACAGCGCACCATCGCCCTTGATCGTACCGGACAGAGTCGCCACATCATCATGAGGCGTAGAAAGACTGCATTCAGTTACGCTGCCCCACCCGGTTACATAGCTTTTATCAGGGTATTCAAACTTTACATTGACCTGCTTCCCTACCAGGAACGCCTCCTCAAGGAACTTTGCACCTGTATCGTCTTTCAAATAGACGCTTTCAAGGTCGATCGACCAGGAGCGCAGTCCCGGAAGGGTAGACTTCCACCCGCCTGAGGTTTTGTGGCTAGCGTCGATTTCATCCGCTTCACGAGAGAGGTCCCCACTGCGCTGTCCGCCAAGCAGTGTCCATGTGGGCGCCGCTTCACTGGTTCCTGTATTCAAATAAATCAGATAGTCTTTACCCGCCGTAGCATTAGATGTGCCCTCGGCGCGAGTTGGGAAATTAGTAGCCATTATAAGACTCCTTTCTTTAACAATCATAGGTTACAACAAAATGAATCAATACGGCTCCGACATCAGGGCGCCCCTGTGCCATGCCATATATAACTTCTTTCACCAAAGAATCCACCACCGTGCCCGATAGGGTCCGATCATTGCTCAAGACGCGGATAATATCATCCGCAATGTTGTCTACCTCATTCGTACTGGATATGTCCATCACATAGATGCTAAAGGTGGCAGTAGCCGCTTTTGTGAATTTGTCGAGCCATTCATAAGAAATACGCTCGCAGGCAATAGTTCCCATCATTTCGCGGCCACGCGCTGCACCTGTGACGAGTTTCTGCCAATGTATTTTTGGGAATTGGTCCATGAGGAGCGAATAAAGGGCCTCCTCTACTGCCGTGCGCTTACTCATGAGCGATGCAGGGGGATAGAATAGCGCGCCCTGCCTCCCATGGCTCCGAAATCCTCAGCCGTCAAGGTAGAAATGATACGATCCATTTCTGTCCGATACATCTTTAGCTTTTGGGCATATACATCGGAGTATTCAACGCCATTGGCTCCGTTGAATGTCGTGGTGGGGTCCGTGCCTGCCTGCATTAAGCATCGGTTACAGCAAGCCGCGCACACGCCAAGCCGCTTAATAATAGGTGCTACAGGATCCACGATCTTTGCATGAAGGCGTCGCGCCTCTCGGGCTATCGTGTCATTCCCCACGGTGATATCTTCATCTGTGCAAGTCAGAACTTCATCGAAGATATCGTTTAAGGTGATATAAGACATCACAACCTCCCTAGAACACTCTCGATGGCATCAGCGAACCGGCTTTGAATCCTTGCCCGTTCGTGTTCGGCTGCATCGAATAAATATGGATCTGCCTGTATGCCCGGATGATGTACGCGTTTACAAAAGACAAAATCACCATTTCTCACAAAACGGAGCGCCAGCTTGTTCCTAGCCTTGATGATATGCGGCGGGGTGCCTTCATGCTGGTATACGGCCACGTCAGATCCGAGATACACCGTGGCCGTGTTTCCTTCTGCGTGCATCATGATGCTTTTTTCTGTAGCTCCGCCACGCGTTACAAATTTATGATGCTCCCGTGCATACTCTTGGATATCTCTGGCCGACGCTTTGACTTGCAGCCTTACAGCCGCCCTCGTTTCTTCGGGAGCGGCTTCAAAGGCTTTCACAAGTTTGTTAAAGTCGGCCTTTACTGACACCTTCATTCGGCAGCAGTCTTATGGACGTAAATCGCGCCCTTCTTGTTGTTCAGAACGAATGCATCATAAATCACACGGCCTTCAACCAACCATCCGTTGATTCCTGGCGGGTTGTCGTGAATCTTGTAGTCTGCCAGTTTGATAGGCGCCACGCACGCTACCGGGTTAGTAATAATGAATGCGGTATTTTTCGGCATCCAAGAGGTGGGAGCCGTAATAATCGGAATCCCATCTACCATGCCAAGCTGACCACGGAGAAGCATATTCTGGGCAATGTCAGAAGCCTGAATAAAAGAGGGATCCTGCTTGATGTATTTGTAGAAAGCACTGGATACATAAGCAATACGCCCACCCAGCGGCGCCAGCTCGTCAGTGAGCTTTTCCACCCCATCCAGGAAAGCGCTGTAGGCATTGGCCTTTGTGATAGCCGCGGTCGCAGTGTTCTTTGCGCCTGCTGCAATGACGCCCAGACGGTAAATATCGATTTCCGGGATGACTACTTCATCAAGCTGGCGCTGCAGGGCTGCCCCGGCGTCTTTAATCATCATCTGATCGAGATTGTCGCCACGGTCGATGGTGAAGGTGAAAGAACGATCCTTACTCAGGGTCATTTCCTGGATGGAGTCCTGCAGATCTGTAGGAGTGCCATAGCGAGAAGACCCAGTGCGGGTATAGTCATTCATGTCTGCCGTCGGAATAGAATAAACTTTGACAGTTTTCACACCCACGAAGTCATAGTTGTTGTTAATTGCCGGGGCCGTGATAGACCCCTGTTTGAAGCGTTCATCAATCTGTGCGCTGTACTTTTCTGCATAGTTAAGAGCCATTTTGTTTTCTCCTTTTAAGAATTAAATCCGGCAAGGAATGGGTCGGAGCTTCCGCCTCCGTTCCCGCCGTTAGGGCTGCCGCTTCCGCCGCCGCCGTTAGCCTTGACCGCCCAGCTATTTTCCTTCAGCCAGTCGGCTACACCATCTTCAAGGCTGATTTCTCCATCCTTGCCATTATAGGCGAGGCTTTCATCGTCCTTAACGATGATGCTGCCCTCCAGCAGTTTAGCCATGTTTTCCGGGCTCGCCGCATGACCTTTGCTGAGCAGCTCCACTGCCTTGGCCATCTTCATGCCGTCAAGACGCTTGGCCTTTTCTGCCTGGGCTGTTTTGGTCATAGCATCAAGCTGCTTGGTCACCTTGTTGACCTGTGCGGTCAGGTCGGTGATCTGCTTGGCTACTTCGGTCGGCTTCTTCCCGCCCTGTGCGAACGTATCAAGTGCGGCCTTCAGGTTCTTTGCCTTGTCGGCCACATCGTCTGCATCCTCGAGCTCCAGTCCAGCGAGTACATTCTTGAGTTTTTCCGCGGTGTGCTCTCCTGCAATGCGGTTCTCCTTTGCCTCGTTATTCAGCGTGTTGATTTCACCCTTAATGGCTGTAATCAGCTCTGCGCCGTTATCCAGCTTCTCGAGTGCAGCGTAAACATCTTTCATATCCATGTTTTTATACCTCCGTATAATGGGCCTCCGCCCTATATTGTGCCCTCTCCTGGGCAATAAAAAAGCACGCTGTTACACGTGCTTGATTATTCAATTCACAATTTAGCCACAGTTAAGCCCATTTTGACCAAGGCTGACGTCAGACTGGTAAAATTCGCCAAACTGCGCACAGTTTCTTTCGCTTTCTGCATGTAGCTATTTTCTTGCAAGTATTCAATCCCTTTCGGCGTGATATTGATATCATCAAAAGTAAAGCTATAGCCCTCTTTCGTATGGGTACAAAGCACACCCTCGATATATCCGTCTTTTACCAAATGCCTGATAATGTACATCCAGTAATTATCACAGAGTTTCAATGCTTCAGGGTTCATTAGTTCAAGCTTAACCTGCTTTCCCGTTTTCAGGCATTCGTACATGTACGACAAAATAATGCATACGATAACGCTGTAATCATTTTTCGCCATTAAGCACCTCCGGATAGAATTCTTCTAGGAATGCCTGGCAAGCTTCGGCCTCGGTATCAAATTTATAAATATCGTGGAAATCACCACGCTCGAAGACACCTATTTCATAACAATCGGCACTTTTAACTTTTAAGTACGTAACTGTATCACAAAAAAAGTTATTGTTACATGGAACATCGTAATAAAATTTAGGAATATCAGCTTTTTCTAAAATCAATTTTAGCTCTTTAATAGTTTTAGGATTATTTTTCACTAAGCTCACCTCTTTTCAACATGCTTTCAATGCTTGACTGTAACCTGTATTGAACCCCTCTCCCCTCTTGCCCAAACCATGGTGCAACCTCACCTTGCAAACACTCAACATCTTTTTCTAATACAAAGGTATGTAAATCATTTTGTTTTCTTGTTTGTTTAGATAAAGCCCTTGCCTCCATTGCAGTTCCTTCAGGAGAAGCATATTTCCCGGCATTTCCACCATATCTGCTGATGACGGTTCCCTTAGGCAACACTGTTTTTTCTTCTTTACCTACAGCACCATTATTAGGTGGGTAAATTGGCCGTCCTTCATCAGAATAAAACCGATCTTCGCCTTTCTTGCCCTTAGTATACGTCATACCGTACTTCTGGGCAAGCGATGCGATGAATGCATCTGTGGGAGGGAATAGGTTTTTCTCCATGAGCCCAGAAATCCTGCTTTCCATGCTCTGGGGCGCTGTCCAATTCCTCATATACTCGCGCCAGTCTGCACCACGCTTGAATGCCTTGTTTCCCTGAATACCCAGCACTTTCCGTCTATGGTCATCCGATAGATTAGAAAGCCATTTTTCGCCTTCCGCCTTGATACAGTTCTTTTGCTTCTTCAGGTCGACTTCACCGGCATAGACAGTTGTGAAGCTGCACAGGCAGTGAGGATGCGCAGGAAGCGGAGGTAGTTTGGCTTTCGGATAGATACCGGATCCAAGGTTGTACATATTGGCCTTGCTGTACATATCACAAACATCAAAAACGGGGTGGCGGCTGGATAATTTCCATTTCACGGCCACCACGTCATCATCCTGCATGATATCCGCTAAAAACCCATCGGCCCATGCCCTTGCCATCTCTGTCCGGGCAATGCGGTCCGCGATATAACGGCTTTTCTCTTGCATGGCCACCCAGCACGCTTTATTCAGAGCTTCTTCTGTCCCTGTTTGCGCTGTTTCTATAAGCTGCTTATACGCCGCCTTAAGCGCCTTTGTAGGCGCTCCGTTCTGGGATAGTCTTTCTATATTCCTCAAAGCCTTGCGGCTCTCAGCAACGATTCTAGGGGCGCCGTAGGCGTTTCTCACGGTCTGCAGGTACTTTGGCAGTGCCTGCTGCATAGTGACAGCCTTCCCGCTATTATAGCCATCATACAATTCTCTTGCCATCGATGTCCATGTAGCGTTGCGCCGCATCTGCGAGCGAATGGTACTGATGATGCTTTCTCTCATTTTGACGCCGGCGCCATGGATTTTCTCCGATAGTGTCATCCCACTATCGTCCCATGATTTTGACAGGGCTCTCCGCCATGCCTTCACCTGGGTGTCTGTCAGGATCGCCGGTACAATCCCATATCCATAAGCAGCAGCCTCAACCATGGCATCCTGTAAACCCGATAACTGAAAGAGCGCTGGGTGGTCTTTCCGCAGTTGGGCCAATGCCGCCTCTACTTTGCAGCCCCGATCTAGCAGGGTATAAAGTTCCTCGGCGGCTTCTTTAGCTTCTTCTTGGTATTCACTCTCCAGGCGTCTGATTATTTGGAGCAGCGCCTTCTGATCCCTCTTCACCATTGTTCATGCCCTCATGGATAATGTCCAGTTTCTCCTCTGCCTGCTGCTGCCTATAGCTTTCTACCAGCTTGTCGAAGCTATCTGAAGTCAGCTCCGGCAAGTAAGCCGTTAGTACCCGCTTGAACACTTCAACATTGAAATCATCCCCGAAAGAAAGCCCTTTTGCGGTTTCCGCATTCAGCAGTTCTTGCTCCACTTCGCTGATTTTGAAGTCGTTCGGATAATTGACCGTGTATTCCAGTGCCACACCGGTCCATCGTTCAAACAGCTTTGCGAGCTTCATTTCAGCAGCTTCTACCTGATCAGCAAAATCAGAAAGAATCTGGTTCGTAGCTTCATAGTCCCACGCCTTCGCCATCCCGCTTTGCAGCTTCGAGGATCCGGTGACATTGACCACTACAGCCATTCTATATATTTCCTGCTGCAATAGTGCGATCTGATTAGCAAGGATAGTAGCAGGACCGTCCGGCGGTGCGATGAAACTTGGTTCATGGCTGGATTCCGGCGGATAGGCCAGCGCGTTATCCGTTCCGATGTCGATATTCTCGGGTTCAGCAGACGGGAAGGTCAGGATGGAAAATGTCTGATTTACTAAAATATCAGATAGCCAGCTTGTCATGTTGTAGATTGCTACATTCGTTTTCAGGATAGACAAGAATTCAGAAGGAGGGAAGGGATTGTGCGTCTTGTGCGCTTTTGCGGCGAGCGGGATAACAGGCACACATCCAAGATTCCACGTGCCGCTCTTCCTGCCCTTTGAGCTGATGTATTCCCATCCGTCTGCGGTCATCGTTCGCTTTGCAAAGACATGTTCATTGCCTGCTTCCGGCTCGAGAAATACAAATTTCAAGATACGGCCAAAGGGATCCAAAGTAACTTCTTCAACTGCGTTGATATCTACCACGTACGCATAAGGAAGATTTCGGCGATTTTCTTCCAAGTCAGATACACGCATGTCCTCGTCGAGGCCTTCTGCACGGTCCATGACGATATAAGAAATTCCATTTAGCTTTGCCGAAATAGCAGCCTTCTTCATGAGTGCTTGGATCTGTGTCCCGAGAAAATCTGTATCTTTAGAAAACGATTCCCAGATGCTGGCTCCTGGTCCTTTCCAGTCTCTCTGCGCTAATGTTTTGAAAATGGGTGACACATGCGCATTAACGCATGGTGCCAGGTAATTTAGATAATAAGCCAGATGGCGGCGCATAGCATATTTCTCATCGCTTTCTCTTGGATGCTTGGTCAGATATTCACCGTCGATAAACCCGCCAATCCCGAAATATCCGTCTTCCAGCATTCTGTATAATGAATGGTTATCGTTTCGCATTTTCGCTCCTTTAGTACTTCACACGGCCGGTTCTAACCTTGGTGAATGCCGGCATCAGATCCTCGCATCCGTACCGCACGGCATCAATAGCGTGGTTGTTCTTGTCTGGATAGGCAGAAATGAATTCTCCATCCTTTGTGCGGGCGTATTCATAATTCACGAATTCTTTATAGGTGTTCGGGCAGCGTGCTTTATCTATAACGATGGCCTCCAGGCTCTGCAGCCATTTGATCCCATAGTCCACGCTATCGGGGTATTTCTTAGCACCGTATACGTGCAAGCCCGCATCTTGCATTTCTCTGATGCTCTTAGGCTCTGCAGAATCGGCGCGGATGACAGCCTTGCTGATCATTTTGCTTTGTATCAACCTAACCGCTGCAGGGTTCGTCAGGTGCGTCTGGTATATTTCATCAAAGATGTATAGCCGTTCGTGCTTTGCGTCGTAATGCATACACTCAAAGGCCAGCGGATCCAGCGCAAAGCCAAAATCTAGCCCGTAGCGCCTGCGATCGAATTGTTGTAAATCATCCTTCGTGAACGCCTGTTGTACCACATTCCCAAAGACTGTGCCGCCTGTCCCGGTCACTTCGCCCAGATATTCATGACGATACGCCATTTCATTTCTTGCCTTTAGTTTTTCCGCATCCTCAAAGAATTGCGGGCCCAACCAGTCATACGGGACTGATCTGTAATCGGAATGATGGAAAAACCTGTCGGGCTCAGCATTCAGCATCTCTTCATTCACCCAGTTGTCACGGCTCTTTGGCGGGTTATAGGACGAGAAGCACCAGAAGCGTGGACCGCCACGAAGTAATGACTGATTCACGCTTCTGATTTCTTCCATTCCGGAGAACTGGTCCATTTCTTCATACCACACAATCCCTACATACCCGTGCGGCGTTTTCAAAGATTTGATCTTCCCTTTATCATCGACGCCCAGAAAGATGATTTTCTGCCCGGTGCTTTCATTCACCATTTCTGGCGGTGAAATCTTCTTTTTCCAATATGGATTTAGGCTTAATGTATCTATAGCCCATTCCATCTGCTGGTATACGGAGTTTCTGAGGGTATTCCCAACCTTACGCAAGATGACCGCATTGCATTCCGGGTGAGAATGAAGCAAGAGCATGATCTCAATAGACACATACGATGACTTCGTGCTTCCTCGGCCGCCGCCCAGGACATAATAGGTATGCCTATGACGCTTCACATCGCGATGCACTGCCCAGAATGGTTTAGCTATCACATGACTAAGATTGATCCGTGTCATCGATAATCGTTACCCCTCCACCATTTCCATCCATATTATCCTCGAGTTTATCCAAGCCATAGCGTTTTGCCAGCTGCACCGCTGCTTTGATACGATCATTAGCCCCGATTTGCTTTTCTATGGTTTTTGCTTCGCTGCAGCCGCCGCCAGTTCCTTCCACGACAACGACCTCCTCTTTGATTTCGCCGCGCATGGAAGACGTCAGGAACTCCATCACTTCTTTCGCCTTAGCAATGCGGTTCTCCTCTATTGCCTTGAGACGTTTCTCCCGAAACGCTTTTACATAAGGCAGATCTAAGGTTTTGGATGCAATGAATCGGGCGTTCTTTTTTGAATACCCGGCTTTAATGGCCGCCTCTGTCTGATTGCCGGTCTCTATAAAATAATCTACCAGTCTCTTTTGCTTTTCCGTTAGTTCCATATCGGCCATTACATCTGTCACCACCTCTGTTTCTGCCAATAAAAAAGCAGCGGTAAAGCCGCTACTTCATCCTGTACTCAATCCATTCCCGACACAGCTTGCAGATCGCCCACAGCCACCACGGAGTTCTGTTGCCTTTTGTTAACCGCAGTACCTGTAGCCGGGGGCTGGCCTGCACTCTCAATATGGTTTGTAATACGAAAAAGCACGAGCCTATCGACATCAGCTCGTGCTCTTGTGTGGAACCCTGAATGATTAGGAGGTGGCGACCCGTGTGTGGTTCTCTTGCCTCAATTTCACACTATCATTTTACCACACCATTTACTCTATTTTACTATACTCTTTCATCTATTCGGTTTCCATCATTCTCTTCGCCCGCTCCGGATCTCTTTTGACTATCTGAGAAAACTTCCTGATGATTTCCCACTCATCATCGAAGGCCCTGAGCTGTCTCTGTTTTCGTACTCCCTTTGCAGATATACTGCCCGCCGGTCTGCCAGCGCCTTCTCTCTTACCGCCCCTCATGTTTCTTAACCAACCATCCATATAAATTCACCGCCACTAGGATAACCATAGTAACCAGCAATAAGCAGTCAATGGCATGCAAATTATGGAAATCCACAGTTTTCAGCGCCGCCAGGTTGCATGCCAGCAGAATGATAAGCATCCATCGCTCCATAGTTTTTCTTGAATGTGATATAATGAGAACGGTCGAGGGCTTTCGCCCTCTTCCGTCCGGTCATCGTTATTTCTTCAGTGCTTTAATCCCTGCCAGGATTCCGATTACATTGAGGATAATGGCGGTGACCTTTTCTATTACATCTAGCCAATCATTACTCACATTCTTAAACCTCCTTTCTTTTTGAACTGTCTATATTATAGCACATTTTGTTTATTCGTCAATACATTTTATCTAAATATGTCATAAAATCTAAATAGCAGGATGTCAACTACATCCTGCTATTTTCGTGCTCATCTGAAATAGGACTCCATGAAAAACGGCTCCAGATCTGCCAGTGCTTCCCCATGGATTTTGTAGATATTCGACTCAGCGAAATGCATCTTTTCCGCGATATCTCCCCACAGCTCGCACTGGATGTACCGTCTTCTGAGAACTGCCCGCCGGACGCCATCTTCTTCCTTGCTTATGAGCTCCTCACCCTTTGTTCTTAACTCAACAAGCGCCAGATAAGCCTTGTTTACCTTCTCATAATAGGCTTCCAGTTTCTCCACGGTTTCTCCGAGATCGGCGCAATGACCGTTCTGCACCTTTTCACCCATCTTGACGCCTTGGAGGTTATGTGTCTCAAACTCCAACCGTCGGAGCTCTTCCTGCAGAGAGAGATAATCAGCCTGCTGCTTTCGGATGGAATTCAGAAATCCCTTCAGCTTCTCCATGTCTCCCCTCACTATTCTCTCCTTTATGACTGATAATGCCTCTGCCGACAGACTACGCTGCAGTACTTCTGCTTTGCGGTGTTCGGGTGAAACAGATGACCGCACTCAGCACAGAGCCTTGGCTTGTACGTCTTCCGGCAAAGTGCCTGCCTTTTTTCGTGTTTTCGCTCGAGCGCGTGTTTCTTCTTCTCTGCCGTGTCGCTTGCCTCGTAGTACTTCAAGAGGATGACCGCGCCTGGATAGTCGTCTGCCTCCCACCCGCGGTCAGAAAGCTGCCGCGCCTTAGTCCAGAAGGCAGCGCTTGCCATCCACTCCAGATCGAAATGCTCCCGCTCGCTGGGCATGATCCCGATATGTCCGCGGGCGTCGCTCTCGATCACCATGAAAAGGTAACCATTTATAAGCATGCCAGGCCTCAGGGTATCCTTCGCCAGCAAGAGCTCGGTCACTCTGGCTCCCTTGCGGAAATAGAGGATCATACTTTGGTCGCCTCTTTTCTTCCTGATGCTAGTGAGCCGCTGGGGTGCTTAAACCGCACCCCGGCTTCCTCGAATAAACATTGCCTCAGCTCCGCCGGTGTTACAAACCCCTTTTCTACTGTGTCGTAAAGTTCGAGGCACATCTCTGCAAACCGCTCTTCCC
>FR879632.1:25722-29913 GCA_000434475.1 Dialister sp. CAG:486 | reverse complement strand
CTTCCCGTCCGTCTTTCTTTCTGAGCTCGCCGAAGTGATCGTGGATGACCATGACCGGGATCGCGATCAGTTTTTCAAATAGCCTTGATACGGCTTCATTTTTTGCATGTGTCGCTAATTTCGCTGCTTCCTGTTGGACTGCCTGCGCGCACAAGTCTTTTAGATACTCCGGCTTGACCGTGAGTGTAGCGTTTTTATTCTTTTGCCGCTCGATCTTCCTGCGCACTTGTCTGCTGAGCAGGGATTCGGTTGTGTCGATCATGATTATCTCCTCCTAACGTCATTCATGTGGACTATCCAAATGAATGACGTGCACATACAGCCCCGCGGGGCGGGTCGTGTCTGCATAAACTTTTTTACACTGAGTCAGAACTACTTGCTTATCGTCCTCATAGGCGATGCCGTTCAGTCCGTCGAGTACGACTTTCAAGATGTTGTCAATGTCAGGCTTCCCCGGCGGAAGTTTCCCCGCCAGTGCCTCTGCCTTCTTTGCCCGCGGCCATGACTTCGGGATCGGAAAGACCGCCTCGATCACGACCATCACAGCCCCCTCGAAGCAGGGCCCGTGCTGTGCTTCATAAGCCTCCGCAATCTGCCGTTCATACGACTTCGTTTTGCCCGGCGTGTAGACAGTCCCGCTTCGCGAAGAGAACCGCGGCCTTGCTTTACCCTGTACCTTCCCAGGCACGAAGAAATATACCATACTCATCGCTTCCTCCTGAGTAACCATTCGACGGTAAGAAGGACAGCAGCAGTTGCCACCAGCGAGCCCGTCAGCACACCAACGAAGAACCACACCGCACTGCTCATGAGATTCTCTCCTCCCTCAGTCTTTCCGCCTCTCTCGCAGCCATAGCATCCACCTCTGTCTTTAAGCCCATCAGGTCGCGCACCACTCCCCGCTGGTCGTCCTGCAGGTCAGCGACGGCCAGCCAAAGATCCCCGATCTTCCCGAAAAGGAAAGCAATCGTCGCCAGCAGCCCCATCCCGACGATGCAGACGAAGAGCATAACTTCCTACTCAGTCATGAGACCTTCCCATGCGCTTCCCCATGCGCTCCCAGTTGGTTTTCCGCAGCACTTCTTCCATGGTGATGACATAGTGAGGGTGTTTATCAAAGAAGAGCCAGGAATTCATCGTCTTATACATCGTCTCGAGCATCAGCCCCAAGTCTTCCTTTGAATAATCAAATACTGTCAGCTTCACAGCTTTCACCCGATCCGTACTGGACAAGTCCGCGTAGATATGCAAATGTCCACCCAGATCCTTGTCGATATAGATTTCTTTCGGGTCCGTGACGATAGCTCCATCTTCTGTCTGAATAATAATCATGATTCCTCCACTGTATATGTATAACCGTGAAATGCTATCCAATACTGATTCACTTCTCGCATTTTCATCAAAGCCTCTGCCTCGCTCTTGCACAGGAAGTCTTTGTTCGTCCATTTATCATCCTTCTCGATGTAGCGATGCATCTGCAGCAATACTTTTTTCTTCGGCGTCCGCCCTGTCCGGTCCGTGTAGCTCCGGATCGTCAGCTCGATGCGGTCAGCGCCCTTCACAAGATGGCTTCGCATGACTTGCCTCCCTCCTAAAATACAGATCTGTATTTTGCTGACTGCTTACAAAATCAGCTGGTTTGCTATCATAAAAAGATATGTCTAAATACCGAAAACTCTTTTTACGGTGAGTGAAGGGGTGGAAGGGGTGGGTGTGTATGTTAAGGAACACCCACCCTTACACCCCCATTCACCACGTGAGATTAAATCCGCAAATTATATATATTTCCTATATAGAGTTTGCGGATTTATTGCGGTTTTAATTCCGCTCATCGAGCCGCCGGATGCGTCCATTCCGACCGCGCGTTACTTCGTATACCTGCACAGGTGTATTTGCCTGTTTAAGATAATTGCGAATAGTTGATTCTGCTACTTGCATCTCGTCCGCCAGATTGTTCTGATTCACTACATCCCCGTTCGCTAAATGATGCTCCAGCGTCCGGATAAATTCTTCGTAGCGGTCATTTTTGTTCTGCGTCTGCGTGATGTTCCCTTTGACGCGGTTCCCTTCGATGCTGCCCTCGGTACGCTTCGGATCGATATCCGGAGCGAGCGTGTGGAGCGGGTACTGGAAGAGGATGGCTTTCGGCTTCGGTGTCTTGAATTCACGAAGGATGCAGGTACAGCAGTAAGCGACGTCGCACCCATACTGTTCCTTTTCCTCCTCTTTCAGCTCGATCGCCGTCAGGTCGATGATGGCATCAGCATCGCGGGAGAAGACGCCCGAGCCGCTGCCGCGGTCGGTCGCCCGCTTGGCGCCCTGCGCGCCCTTGGAGTGATGGTGGCAGTAGATGACAGAGCATCCCAGCTCGCGGCAGATGTAGTCGAACTGATTGCCGAAGTACGCCATATCACTGGCAGCATTCTCGTCACCCGTGATGACCTTGTAAATAGGGTCGACGATAATCGCCTCAAGATGCATGTCCTTACACCGCCGGACGATGATCTTCGCCAGCTTATCCATCGGGAGCGCCTTGCCCCTGAGATCCCACACGATGAGATTGCTGGAGCTTGGATGCAGCGGCATATCCTTTGCCCGGTAGATGTGCTCCAGTCTGTCGATGAAAGATTTCTCGTCGATTTCCAGATTGATATAGAGGACTTTCCCCTGCCGGCATTTCCATCCCAGAAACTCACCGCCGGACGCAATGGCAAGCGCCAGCTGCATCAGCCAGAAAGACTTCCCCGCCTTCGAGGGGCCGGTCAGTATAGCCTTGTGCCTCAGGCGGAGGATGCCATCGATCAGGACCGGATTCAGAGGCGGCGGGTCATCGATGACCGTATTGAGCGGGAGGAAAGGCGGCAGATCATCCTGCTGCTCCTCCGTCCATGCGAGCCATGCCAGATAGTCCTTCTGCCCCTGATTGACGCCGATCAGGAACTGCTTCTTGCCGTTCCGCGTGACGCCCGGCATGCGGGACAGGCGGGACGGGTTCTTGTTCTGCTCGTCGACCTTGAAGCCGTTTTTGTTGCAGATGTCGTAAATATGGGCGACGCGCTCATAGTATTCCTTCTGCGTCGCGGCATCGACATGGACGATGGCATGCACCGACTTCCCGCCGGAGTAGACGATGGCAGCGCATGGCAGCTGCATCTGTCGGATGAGCGCCAGCTGCTGGCCGAGAGGCAGCGTGTCCGACTCCACCAGCGCATAGCGGAAATCTGTCACATTCGCATTCTTAGCCCCTTCTCCATCCAGCGGATTGATACGGATCCATGCCCCTGCCGCCTCATTTTGCAGGCTGCCGACGGCACTGGATATCTGCTGAGAATGCTGCAGTGCCTCGACGATCTCTCCGCACGTCCGCTTACACTGGCCATTATCGACAGGCTTCCATTTCCCGTCCTTAGCCAGGAAGGAATTCACCGCCAGCCCGACATGCTCATCCGGCTTGAAAAGCGCCTGCAGATAGGAGATGAGGTCTCCTTTCGGGTCCCATTCCCCATCACTTGGTTCATGGAAATCTTCCGGCTCGACCGTTGATGGATCGATCAGGAAATCGGAATCCGTGAAGGTGAACCCCGTCACGGTGCGAACCGGCCCTTCATGACGTCCGGATGGCTTCCACCCGCCTTCCTTCGCCCACTGTGTGATGACGGCGCCGGTGACTGGCTGCTCGCGGTCTTCATGGAAAGACTGCCACTTCTTGACGCATTCCCCTTCATGGAACTTCCCGCCCCTGCGGCTCCACGTTTCCCAGGCAGACAGGGGATAGCCCTCCTTCTGGAGAGCCATGCCCACTTGGATCCATCGTTCATAGCTGTAGTCTGGGTCGATGAAGGCCAAGAGCGGCACTAGATCGATTTTGCTCATAGCCGTTTACCGTTCAGGCTTGTAGTACTTCTTGATGACATTGCGTGTGGTCTGCTTGCCGTTCCACTCGGACGTTTCATTATCGACCTCGAAGTCCCCTTCCTGCCCATTATCGCCCTCGAAGCCCCCTTCCTGCCCTACGGCGGTCGTCCAGAGCGGATCATCTGCGCCGCCGATGCCGTTCTCTTTGAGCGCATCACCAAGACCGATGGCATCGAAGAAGCAGGCAAATTTCCACTTCTGATTGCTCTTGTAGACCAAGTAATCTGTAAGGCGCGTCTTTGTCCCGTCTTCGTGCTGGATGTCCATCAGGACGCT
>FR879632.1:19187-25691 GCA_000434475.1 Dialister sp. CAG:486 | reverse complement strand
TCTTCATCAGAGTGTTGTCCTTCTTCGTGAAGCCGGTCTGGCAGTCATAGACCACGAAGTGGTAACGGCCTTTCGGGATCGGGTCGAAGAGACCTCCCTTATCCTTGAAATCATCGCTCGTAAAATTGGAAAACCCGGTAACCACCGTTGGCTTTTCCTTCTCGGTATCCGGCGTAGCATTTCCAAACTGTCCAAAATTCGGCATAGTATTTTCCTCCTAAAATGTAAAATTCGTAACTTAACGTGCGAAATCGAGAAAAAATCTCGCGAACGCATGATTATAAACAGAACTCGTGGTTATAGACTAAAACGGAGTGCGGATGTTGTTCAGCACATAGTATTTGAATCCCGCCCATGTTTTGGGCTTGATGAGCGCTTCTACATAGTCCGCAGGGATCTTCGCCAGATTCTCTGCTTTCGCTGCGGGTTCGTTAGGGTCTACTTCGCGGATCGCTTTCAGCAGCTCCCCTTCCGTGATCGGTGAAGGATCTGCTTCCGATACGCCGAGCGCCATCAGACGTGCGAGCTCGTCATACATATTCGTGGGCGGGGCTGGCTTCGCTTCTGCGGGCTCCGCGGCCGCTTTAGGGGTGATTCCCTTCTGCATCATCTTCTTCGCCTGATACGCCTTTTCCATGGTGGTTTTCGGCGGTGTGACAGGACGGGCGGGGATGATATTCTGGATTTCCTTAAAGTCAAAATCCAGGATATCTGCAAGGCCGAAGCGGTTCTTAGCGTCCGCGAACGGCGTGTGCGTCGCGCGCATTCGCCGCTGGCCGCCTGCCGCCTTCCCTTTGCCGTCTGCGCCCTGTCGGATGATGACTTTGTAGTCTGCAAAGAGCAAAAGATCCGCCCACTCTTTGAGAAGAGCCCCCAGTGAATTGTTCTTGCTTCCCGGGAGCTTCATCTCCCAGTGGTCATAGCTCCCGGTATCATCCGGGCGGGTGACCGTCCGCTGCATCGCGTGTGCCAGGAATACGACATTGAAGCCCATATTCACCAGCACCTCCGCATTGGCCAAGAGCTTCGAGAATTCTTCAGCGAGGATCACATAGCCCTTGCCGTAGCCGAATTCTTCGATGCTCTTCTTGTTGCCGTTCGCCTTGCAGATGTAGGCGCTCGCCAGTTTTGCCGCCATATCCGCCGTGTCGATGACGATCGTCGAATAGGGAAGCGACGGGTCGCGCTGGATCTGGTCCAGCGTACCCATGAGAGCGGGCCAGTCTTGGATAGAATCGATGCGATCGACATCCATCCGGCGGCTGCCGCGGTCCAGGTCGAGGAAAAGCGGCGCGGGGAAATGACTGGCGAAAGTCGTCTTCCCGATGCCTTCCACGCCGTATACCACGACCTTGACGGCACTCTGCTGAATACCCTTGTTGATGGTAAGCATATATACCTCCTATGATGTATTTCTAAAAGTGAATCGCCGGATGGCTATCACTTAATAGACAGATTCTGTTTTTCCTCCAAAGAAGCGCCGGGGACGGCCTTCCCTGCTTTCAAAAGCTCTTTGATAGCCAGCTTGTCCGGCTTGGCCGTGATGACCTGCTTCATGAAGCACATGGGGATCATATTCTCATCCGGGATGGATACCGTCACGGACTTTCTCCAGCGGATCTGGGCACTAGGCACATCCGCCTTCTTGCCCGCTTCCAGATGCATGGCCAGATAGGCTTTAAGGCTCTCCAGCTTCTTCTGCGCCGACACGGCTCTCGCCGTCAGCTTGTCTACTTCTTCTTTGTACTGCTCGATATCCGACTGGAGATTCTTGATATACCGGCAAATGTTATCCACCTTGGACCATTTCTCCATCTCGAGATCATCCAGCGCTTTTGCATCCAGTACTTCCCCGGTGCTGCCGTCTACGGCAGTGCCTTCCGGTGTGACAAAGATATTTGCCAGCTTTTCATCGATTTCATACAATGTTGCCATTTCTCCTCCTATTTTTATGATATGAATCCACCACATTGATAAATCCCCAATAAACATCACTCGGTATTTTGGTGGGCGGCATCTGCGCCGGAAGGTCCAGTAGATCCTCCGCCACATCCACCAGCTCTGCGAGCGTATCCAGCTCTTCCTCTGAGCAGCCCTCAAGGAACGGCCAGTCCCTCTCACAAAGATCGATCATCATGTCCCATTCAAGAGAAGACGCCAGGTCGATCATCTGCTGCCTGTCACCCATCTGCTGCTCGATGGTGCTAAACATCATCTGCAGATGCTTCGCTAGCGCCGCTGCGTCTCTCAAAGGGTGCCGCCTCATCCTGTAGCCGATTTTTTCGTGGATCATGCGGCATCGCTCACAGCAGGTGCCCGGTCTCTTGCTATCGCGCGAATTGTAGTAAGTCTTACCGCAGATCCGGCACTGATGCGGATACATCCGCTTCGGTTTCGTGTTCAATCGGCTCGCCTCCCAACCAGTCATCCCATGCGTCATCCGCGTGCTCCATCTCGTATTCTTCCCGTTCAAGGCGGCGGCGGGCGGCTTCTTCATCGAAGAAGCCAATGCCGCACACCATGTGATTTTCAAGCTCTGCCATGATTTCTCCTATTTCTGGTATAATAGAGGCAGGAGTGCGTATCAAAACCTTCCTGCCCGAGCCTTAGCAGTAGCCGCTGCCAAGGCTCTTTTTCTTTACTCTTTCACCTGCAGCTCGATGACCTGCATCTCGCCATTGCCATCTTTCAGATCCTCGGTGTTCGCGAAGATCCCGGTGACGACCAGATGCGGGACAGGTTCTTCTTCATTGATGGCACTCTTGTACCCGAAGAAATAATCGTCGCCATCCTCATTGAACACGTGGACAGGCTGATCCTCCATGAGGAGCTCGAGCGCCTGTTCCAGTGTGACTTCGTCTTTCATTTAGTCGCTCCCTCCATCTACGAACGGTCGGTACTTCGACCGTTTCCTAGCCTTCTTTTCTTCGGCGGCGTTCTGTTTCTTCCACATCAGCGCCATGTGCTTATGCTCTCGGCAGCAGTACAAAGCCGTTGCCGACTGCGTGCCAAAGGACTTTCCGCACCACTTGCAGCATCTCTCGAAGTAGCCACCGCCGAAGCCTCTACCCGCCGAAGCTTTCGAAGCCCTTGCAGCCTTCGGCTTATTCCGCTTCCAAAATGTCTTTTCGCATTTGGCGCTGCAGAACCGGAAGCGCTTGTCATTCTTGCTCATGACGCGGACCCAGTGTCCGCATTGCTCACATTGGAACTCGCGGAGCGGAATGCCTTCTTCCGATTCTTCTTTAGCGTGATCCTTATCGCGGCGCCCTTCGTAGTAAGAGCGCCGCTCACACTCTGCGGAGCAGAAGCGTTTCCGCGGGGCGGCATCCGCAGGGAGCGGCTTCCCGCAGCCCTCGCAGCATCTCATTGAGCCACCGCCATTAGTAGGGTGTATACCGCGGCGCACACCAGCGTCAGCGGATAGATCGCCACTTCCTTCCAGAACCTTCGGCGTGCGGCGCTAGGATCGTATCTCTTCGTGGCTACTTGAGAGGCGAGAGCCGCGGTTCTCGCTTCTTCTTGCTCACGAGCTTCTATCATCTGATGGACGATTTCTACTGCTTCAGCACTACTCATATTTATTCATCTCCCTAACTTCCGTGACCACTCTGGAGGCCGCCATGTGCCCAGCTGCCTTTCCTTCGTAGATCCGTGCCATCGTGTCCTTCGAACACAAACGGGCGGATGCCGCCAGATTCATGTTGCGGGTTTCCTCGTGGCGCAAGAAATTCGCCATGCTTTCGATCAGTGCCTTCGCCTCCACCATCTGCATGGCAACGGCAAGGGCGTCAGCCTTCCCCGTCAGGTAGTCGCCGACGGACTCATCCTTGCATGCGACCAGCTCGACGCCTGCGTCCGCGCGAAGCGCGCCCAATTGTGCGAGGATCACTTCTCTCATTGCTTTTTCTCTCATTTCGTTCCTCCTTTAGGTCGTCTCCATGGCCTTCTCCTCATTCTGTCTGGCTCGCCAGACAGAAATCCTTGTCCCTTCCTTCGCCTTTTTCAAGGCTTCTAGGAAGGTCCCCGGTCTATCTTTCAGTCCCTCGCGTGCCTTCCACTCAAGGAAGGCGTCCATGTCTTTAGGGTTGAACATGAACCGCTGGCCAATCCTAAAGCAGGGGATTTCCCCTGCCCTGCAGTACCTGCGAATGGTACTTACTGGGAGATCGTGGGTCTCCGCGTATTCCTTCGCGGAGATCCACCTTTTTTCTTTGCCCATGATGGCACCTCCTAATGGTTACCTAAGCTCCGGGATCTGTCGCAGGATGTCCCAAAGCGCCGTGTGCGGGGCGTCCATAGAGATGTCCGCATAGCGAACTCCCCAATGGCGAGCTCCATATTTGAACATTGCCTCGACCGTGCAGTCGCTGCCGTCCTCGATGATTTTCAGCGATAAGAGCGGCACGCCAGCTTTCTGCAGCGCCTGACAGAGCAGGGCGATCGCCTCTGCGCGGGCTTTCTTCTCTTTGGCGATTCTCTCGATCCATTCTTCGTCTGTCATGGTTCCTCCTCATTTCTAAAGACTAATCTTCGTTAGGGATCCGAGGGCGATTCCCTCGACTTCATTTCCCCATACGTCCCATCTTGGATGCGGCTCGCGAGCAAAGAGCTCGCAGTAGGGTCCATAGGATACGTTCTCAATCATGCGGCGCATCTCCTCCGGCTTTCGACTGTGGATGGTGCGCGGGGCGGTGAATCCTGTGAGCCCCTGACAGCGCTTCCCATCTGCGCCGATTTTGTAGGACGGGTGTCCCTTGATCCCAAAGAGGCAGCTCTCGGTGATGCCCCGGAAATACTGCCCGAGACCTGCGCGGTCTTTCAGCCACGTGATCATAGTCACATAGCGGAAGCCCCATGCCTCCATGACCTTGAGACCATCGGGGAGGAAATTGTTCGTCACCCAGAGATACAGGTGGCAGTCATCCGCCGCAATGCTGGGGACGTCTAGCGCCATGACGTCTTTTGTACTCATGAGCGGGTAGTGGCGATCCGCTCCCCGCTTGATCTTGCCGCCCCCCCCGTTCCATCCACGGGGGATCGGCGTAAATTGTGTGATATTTCATCCCTGCGCCTCCGTCCCGTCTCTTAAATACGGTTTTCCGTATTTTTCTTAGTAAAAAAAAGACGTGATGTTTCTTCTGCGTTTAACTCAAAGTGATCAGACACTCGATCCATTTCCGTTTGAGTAAACGGAGTTCGGTTCGCCAGTCGATCGTAAAGTGCGGTTTCACTGATAGTAAGGAACTTTGCGAATTTTCGATTTGTTCCAAAATGTTCCTTGATGAATCCTTTTAAAAAAGCATAATTAAATTTCACCGGCATTGAATATCACCTCCTTCGGCATACGGTTTTCCGTATCTGTGATTATAATACACTCCATCGCGCATCTTGTCAACGGTTTTCCGTTTATTTCCTTCGTTTTTCCGTTGACTTATGGAATAAGCTCAGTTATGATATGAATAAATAGTTTTTTAATAGGAGCGTGAAGCATATGAACCAGAAGCTAATTCAAAGGATGAAACAGGTAATGAATGAAAAAGGGATAACTCAAGCAGAACTCTCTAAGAGGACTGGGATAAGGGCGTCTTCGATTTCCGATTACCTAAACAACAGGTACGAGCCAAAGCAAGACAAGATATATTTGATAGCTGAAGCGTTAAGCGTAAATCCCGGATGGCTTTCCGGGAGAGATGACTCTTCGGCGATCCTGAAAACAGACCCCCTTGCCCTCAAAAACATTGTCCCCATTGAAAGACGCATGGTCCCCATCATCGGACAGATCGCCGCCGGAAAGCCAATACTCGCTGATGAGCATATAGAAGCCTTTCTGCCCTGTGATACTGGCGTACACGCAGACTTCGGGCTTGTGGTAAGCGGGGACAGTATGATCGGCGCCGACATCCATGATGGTGATGTAGTATTCATCCGCAGCCAGCCCGTCGTGGATGACGGCCAGATCGCCGCCGTCCGTATCGACGACGACGCCACCCTGAAGCGCTTCTACAAAAATCCAGACGGCTGCACCCTCGTGTCCATGAACCCGCAATATCCGCCGATGATCTTTAACTCTGACAACTGCGACTCCATCCAGATCATCGGGCTGGCAGTGGCGAAGTATTCAGTGATCAAGCAGTAGCGCCGAGTTTTTTCTATTGACAGTTATCACTTGTACTTATATAATGGAGATACACAAGGAGTGCAGATACCTCTACGGGGGCCTGTACGGGAAAGTCTTCTCCATTATTGGAGGAGGCTTTTTTTCGTGAAAGATTTCAAAACGATCGATGAACAACTTGCTTTGCTTCGCTCAAGAGGATTGATTATTCCCAATGAAGAGAAGGCCCGACTGTACCTTCTCACGAACAATTACTACAACATCGTCAACGGGTACAGTAAATATTCCCCCCGCGACGGAGAAATTTACACTGCGGGTACCACCTTTGATGAGGTATGGCATCTGTACATCTTTGACAAGGAAATAAAGAAAGCTTTTCTGGAAGC
>FR879632.1:0-19138 GCA_000434475.1 Dialister sp. CAG:486 | reverse complement strand
CCTGAATGCCGAGTCTCATTTGAAGGCGGTTTTGGCCTATCGTTTCGCCGAAAGATTCCGTTCCCCTTATGCTTATCTGAGCCCCCAATGCTATGATCAGAACAAAATCTCTTCTGCCTTGCGAGTGATTTCCGCTTTGTCCCAATTCATTAAAAAATACAGTGGGACCAAAGACACAAGCATTTACCATTATGTCCATCATCATCACGATGTCCCCATCTGGGTCCTCGTGAATTATATGGATTTCGGTTCTCTCCGGTATATGCTTTCTAATGTACGTCCTGATCTACAAAATGCAGTGGCAAAGAATATGATGAATTTCGTCAGGTTATGGATCCCGGATGCGAAGAAATTTCCGCCGGAAGTCCTGCTCAGTTTTATGGGGAATATAAACGCCGTGAGAAATGTATGCGCGCACAATAACCGGTTGCTTGGTTTTTCCTGCTACCAGAATTGCCGGCGCTGGGACCCGCTTCATGATTCCCATCCCGTCAAGAACCTGCGCAGCGTTTATTCCGTATTCATTACGCTTCAGTGCTTTTTAACGGAAACCGAATATGGGGCGCTGCATAATGCGGTCCGTAAGCGGATGAACCGTCTGGGCCACTGCCTGCACTCCATCACCCTAAATGATATTCTCCGGACCATCGGCTTCCCTGATAACTGGAATGCGGATACCGCCAAAATCCAATTTGGAGGAAATTCCTATGAATACTCCTTTCACTTTCTTTCTTGCCCAACTCTTTAGAGAAGATGTCTCTTGTCCAGAATTTGATTTCCTTTTTAGATAACTATGTGCCTGAAAACCAGCTTCATAAAAGCATTTTTCAAAATTATTGTGGTTTCACCGGCATTCCGCAAGACATCATTTTGCGATTAAAGTCTTATGTCGTGAGCATAACGCCAAAAGTCCCTCTTCCATCAGTTCGTATCGTGTAGGTTGCAATTTTGCGAACGCCCGCAAAATTGCAGAAAGGAGTGTTTTATGGATGATCTGATTATTTATAACACCGATGACGGCGAGGCCAATGTGAGCTTGCTCGCCAAGGATGGGACTGTGTGGTGTACGCAGGCGCAGATAGCTGAGTTGTTTGACCGTAGCGTTTCTACTATTTCCAGACACATTGCAAATATTCTCAAAGAAAACGAACTAAATGAGAAAAGCAATTTGCGTTTTTTGCAAATTGCAAATTCAGATAAGCCCGTTGCGCTTTACAGCCTGGATATGATTCTAGCCGTTGGTTTCCGTGTCCGCTCTCCCAGAGGCACTCAGTTCCGACGGTGGGCCAATTCCACATTAAAAGAATACCTGCAGAAGGGGTTCGTCCTCGATAGCGAGCGCCTGGAGAATCCAGATGGCCGTCCGGACTATTTCGATGAACTCCTCGCAAAGATTCGCGATATCCGTGCGAGCGAAAAGCGTTTCTATCAGAAGCTCCGGGATCTTTTTGCCCTATCTTCCGATTATGACAAGACAGATCGGAGCGCTATTTCTTTTTTCTCTGAGGTACAAAACAAGCTCATCTATGGTGTGACGGGTCGAACGGCTGCGGAGCTTATCCTAGACCGTGCCGATGCAGCGAAGCCTAACATGGCTCTGACTTCCTGGCAGGGCGGCATCGTCCGCCGGAAGGACATCTATACGGCTAAAAACTATCTGACTGCTGATGAATTGGATAGTTTGAACCGCCTAGTCACTATCTTCTTGGAAAGTGCTGAATTCCGCGTAAAGCTTCGGAAGGATTTAACTCTTTCTTTCTGGCGTGAGGAGGCGGACCGTCTGCTTACCAGTTACGGCATTCCTGTCCTCGATTCTGCGGGGACGGTTTCCCATAAGCAAATGATGAACCATGTAGATGCGGTATACTCTGCTTTTGATGCAAGGCGGAAATCCTTCGATGCAGAGGCAGCCGATAGAGAGGACTTGGAGGAACTAGAGCAAGATGCTAAATGGCTAGCCGCTAGTAAAGTGTCCAATAAAAAATAATCATTCCCGTGAGGTCACGGAAATGGTTGACATATCACTGGCAGCTGTTGCAAATTCTGCGACGGTTCCCTCCATTTTGCAAAGGTTGGCAATATGGCAATACCTTTATTTTGATAGGGGGAATAAAGGCATTTCTGGGATGCAGCGATTGGATAAAGGTATTCTATAGAAAGGAAGGGTTATCATGAGACGCCCCAATGGGCAAGGATCCATTTACTACGAGAAATCAAAGAAAAGATACGCCGCCTCTTTCATCACCCCAGAGGGAAGGCGCATCGTGAAGCGGTTCCCCACCACTGAAGAGGCGGAGAACTGGCTAGAGGATAACCGCTATAGCATCCGCCACAACACTTTCGTGACGCCTTCCGGCATGCGCACAGGGGCATGGATCCTGCAATACATCGACACCTACAAGAAGAATGTAAGACCTCGCACGCTGTCCTTGTATTTCGCTATTTTGGAGAAAATAGAGCCCATCGCCGACATTCCCCTACAGAAACTCACGGGGATGGACGTGCAAGCCTTGATCAACTCCCTAGATGGGAAAATTTCTACATCGTATATCAAAAAGATCTACGAGCTTCTTAACATGGCCATTAAAAAAGCCGTGGCTCTGGACATCTTAGCAAAGAATCCTATAGGCACCGTAGAACGTCCCAAGGTGACGCAGAAGAAAATACAGATTTTCACCATTGATGAAATCCACCAGATACTTGCCTATGCCAAAGAACGGCACCGGGATAGGCTCTATATGGAAATTCTAGTGGCTACTTACACCGGGCTGCGCATCGGTGAACTGCTGGCGCTCACATGGAACGATATCACCCCCGCATTTATCCATATCACCAAGACACTAGGCCAGGATGGGCACGGTGTCATATATGTCCAAAACGCCACCAAAACCTCCCACTCCCGCAGGGATGTGTCTATTCCCCTATCACTCTACGAGACGCTGAAAGAATGGCAGGAAAGCACCAGAGCCCACGGCGGACTGGTTTTCAAAGCGAAGAATGGGAATTTCCTGTTCCCCAGCAATGAAAGGATCGCCTTTCAAGGCCTCCAAAAAGACTTGGGAATTTCCCCTGCTCGCAGCTTTCACGCGCTGCGCCACACCCACGCCAGCCAGCTGCTAGCCAATGGCGTCCCCATTGCTGAAGTGTCTAAGCGTTTAGGTCATGCATCTCCTGCCATTACATTGACCACCTATACCTCTTGGATACCCGGAAACGATGAAAAAGTCGCCAATGATGTAGAGAGGATTTTTAGATAATTGCTACCCTATTGCTACCTTTATATTTTACCCACGCAATATAAAAAGCCTGCTAAGTCCGATAAATACTAGCATTTGGAACTTAGCAGGCTTTTAGCTATTTCTTACCTTCGACAAAGAGCATATTGTTGTTGCGCTTTACCAGATTGTACATCAGTGCATTGACGCAGGAGGCGACGATGGAGCTGCCGCCCTTGGTGCCACGGACAGTGATGAAGGGGCAGGGCGCATGGCGGACAAGCTGCTCCTTCGAGTCAGCGGCACCGACGAAGCCGACAGGGATGCCGATGATAAGTGCCGGTTTGATGCCGTCTTCTTCGACCATACGGATGGCTTCATAGAGAGCGGTCGGAGCGTTTCCGACGGCGATGATAGAGCCATTGAGGTCTGTGCCAAAGGAGTTCATCGCTGCCATGGAGCGGGCGATGCCTTTCTCTTTGGCAATGGCTGCGATTTCCGGATCGGATACGCGGCAGAATACCTCACTGCCGAGCGCATGCAGGGCATTCTTATTGATCCCTGCTTTGACCATATTCACATCGGTATAGATGTTGCAGCCTTTGGCGAGCGCTTCGATACCGGCAGCGACAGCGCCTTGGCTGGTCTGAATGAGATGCCCGTAGTCTACGTCGCCGGAGGCGTGAATCATACGGGAATAGACCGTCACTTCTTCCGGTGTGAGGTCGATGTCCATGATGAATGGATTGATGAGATCCATGCTTTTATCTTCGATGGCCTTAGGGCTCTTGATGAAATCCATAGTGTTCCTCCATATAGTTGAGGACGCCTTCTACGGTCGAGAAGACCACAGCGCCGTCCAGTTTTGCTTTCGGTTTATCGATAACGATGACGGAAATCCCAGCGTCCATCGCGGCTTTGAGCTTTGTATCGCTGCCGCCGATGAGACCGCTGTTCTTGGTGACCATCACATCGGCGTGATAGTCATGAATCATGGCAAGATTCATTTCATAGGAGAAGGGTCCCTGCAGGGCGAGAATGTACTTGGCTCTCATGCCGAGGTCTTCACACATTTTGATCACATTCGATGTCGGCAGCACGCGCGCCCAGATCTCCTTGCCTTCCAGCGCTTTCGCCTTTACGAAGGTGGCAAGCGTCTTGGAGCCGGTCGTCAAAAGGATGCTCTTTCCAAGCTGACCGGCAAGGTCCGCCGCTTCGAATTCATCTTTCGCGTGATAGAGCTTGTCATAGTCAGGGAGCGGGATCTCCGCGCGCTCGTAGCGTACATAGTCGATCCCTGCCTTGGTACAGGCCGCGCGGGCCGTCTCAGAAACGATCGCTGCATAGGGATGGCTCGCATCAAGGATGAGTGAGATCCCCTTTTCCCTGATGACACGGAGCATGTCTTCTTCCCGGAAGCGCCCTACTTCGATGTCGAGCCCTTTATGTGCGGCGAGCACTTTACCGTACTGGCTGACAACAGTCATAAGAATCTCACGGCGCTCCCCTTCCGGCTTGGACTGTTCTCGGTCTGCGAGTGCAGCGCCGATTTCTCGGCCGTCCTGTGTTCCGGAAATGATCCAGATCATGCTTTGTATCCTCTTGGTGTGATCATTTTTCCGTCAGCGACGAAGGTGGTGCTCTTGCCGATGATGACGGTGGACTGCATGTCTACATGTTCTTCCGGCAGTTTTTCCAGTGTGGAGATCGTCCAGTTCATGCCCGGACGTCCTGCTTTTCTGACGATGCCTACCGGTGTTTCCGGCTTTCTATACTGAAGCACGATGTCGCGGATCTCATCGAGGTAGGTCGCGCGGCCGCGGCTCTTCGGATTGTAGATGGCGATGACGAAGTCACCTTCCGCGGCGAGCTTCGCTCTGTTTTTGATCTGTTCCCACGGGGTCATCAGATCAGAAAGACTGATGACGGCATAGTCATGCATGAGCGGAGCGCCGAGCGCCGCAGCAGACGTATTTGCTGCGGTAAGTCCCGGGATGACCTCGCACTCCGGACGCGCTTCCTTCGGAAGCTTCTGGATGAGCTCGAGCACAAGGCCGGCCATGCCATAGACGCCCGGGTCCCCGGAGGAGATCACGGCCACCTGATGGCCTTCTGCCGCCAGATCGACAGCCTTCTGGCAGCGATCGACTTCCTGACGCATGCCATTTCCGACGACCTCTTTGTCCTTGATGAGGTCTTTCACGAGAGCAATGTAGGTGTTATATCCCACGATGATATCGGAAGCTTCCATGGCCTTGATGGCCTTCGGCGTCATTTCTTCTTCATGGCCCGGTCCAATGCCGATGACCCGGATAGTCCCAGGGCGATCGCCACCGTGGCACTGACAAACTTCGTTTTCGGCAGAAGCGTTTTTCCCTTCATTGATTCCATTAACGCTGCTGATTGACATACGTTTCCCACTCCTATCGTTTTCTCTACAAATTTTGAACTTTCTAAATGATACTCTTCCGCGATCTTTTTAAGCTCCTCTGCCTTGTAAAAATGGATCGGAAGATGCATGGAACCGGCAAAATCAAGCAAGCCCTTTTCATCCGCTTTCGCATCGACGCTCGCAAGCGATGCTACCTGATACGGGTAAGCCCCTGCCTGAGCAAGCGCTGCGGTGAATGCGCTCTGCACCAGCTCTTGGGAGGTGCCGCGCTTGCATCCGATGCCGACGAAAAGATTCTTCGGACGAAGGCAGACGAAAGGCTTCTTCACAGTGATCGTTTTTTCGGTAATGATGGCGCATGCGTCAAACGCATTGGCATCCAGTCGGTCTAAGGGCTCCGTGCGGATCCCTTTCTCTTTGAGGCGCATCGCTATGGATGCGCTCCCATCGACTGTCTCATCCAGAAACCATCGGAATGTGCGCCCTGCTGCGATGACGGTATTCACAGGCTTCAAGGCCGCAAGCGGCTCGACACGCATCATCAGCTCGCGGGCGATATCATCCGGCGCGCGGCGGTCATGGACATCTCGGGGGCGTTATCATCCGGCGCGCGGCTGTCATGGACATCGGTCGCCGTCGTGATGACGGGATCGGCTCCCACTGCCGCCGAGACTTCTCTTGCCCAGGCATTCGCCCCGCCCAGGTGTCCGGAGAGAAGGGAAACACAATGTTTCCCGCACTCATCCATGACGAGTACCGCAGGGTCGGACGCCTTGCTCACCACATGCGCTGCGATGGCGCGGACCGCAATGCCGGAGGCCATGATGAAAAGGATCCCATCATAGCAGGAGAAGATATCCGCCGTGAGCGCGAGCGTGCGGGTAAAATACACTGCTTCTTTGCCGCTCGCACCGTCTTTTCTTTCATACAGAGTCCCCTCACCGGAAATGCCCGCCTTCACGCGCACCCCCAGCTGGGCTCCTTCTTTGGATACAGAAACAATAGCATACTTCATGTGATACTCTCCAGGGGATAAGGGTTCAAGGTTCAAGGTTCAGGGTTAGCCCCTGAGGCGGCTCGCCCCTTGATTACGTTTGAAAGCCTCGATTGAATGAAAAATTAGAAATGAGAAATGCGAAATGGTGGTGCCATGAGCTGGCATTCCAGTCACTAGTCACCAGTCACTTGAGACTCCTAATCCCCAGCCACTAATCCCTAGTCACCAGAAGACTCTAATCCCTAATCCCTAGGGAAACGCTGATTTTCGCAAAGCCTCATCCGAATACACGGAAATCGCCCCTATTCCCCCCGTTTTCCTTACTCTCCATCTGTTCCTTTGCGGAACATGGTGGTAAACTTGCTGTCGTAAAGCTTGGAGAGCTCATAATCGGTATCAAGGACCTTGCCGACGACGATCATGGCCTGACGGACGACGCCTGCCTGATGGAGAATGTCTGCGATGGTATCAATGGTGCCGCGGAAAATACGCTGGTCAGGCCAGGTCGCTCTGGCTACGATAGCGACCGGGGTATCGCCCGGATAGCCGCCCTCTTTCAGTGTCGCCATGACCTGATCGATCGCCTGGACAGAGAGGAAAATGCACATGGTTGCCTGATGTGCGGCAAGAAGCGCCAGCTTTTCCTTCGGCGGGACCGGTGTGCGGCCTTCCATACGGGTGATGATGACGGTCTGAGAAATGCTCGGCAGGGTATATTCCTGTTTCAGCGCAGCTGCTGTCGCAAGGAAGGAGCTGACGCCAGGGACGACACAAAACTGATCTTCTTTTATCCCTGCTGCGCGCAGACCGTCCATCTGTTCCTGGATCGCACCGTAAATGGCTGGATCGCCGGTGTGCACACGAGCCACCATTTTGCCTGCTTTGAGCGCATCGATCTCCACCTTCAGCACTTCATCCAGATTCATGGTCGCACTGTTGTAGATCTCTGCATCTTTTCTGCCGTACTTCAGGATCTCCGGATTCACAAGAGAGCCGGCGTAGATGATGACATCCGCCTCTGCGATGAGACGCTGTCCCTTCACCGTGATGAGCTCAGGATCTCCGGGGCCTGCGCCAATGAAATACAATTTTCCCATAATAACTTCCTCCTCAATGTTTGATTGCTGTAAATATGAAAATGGGGCTCATCGGATCATAGAGATGATACCGTCCCAGTTTTCTCAGTCGATTGATCTGCATTTCGAAGCCTTCCAGCTCGAAAGGACGATCCGCGAATTCCTTCACCACTTCCCCCGTCGTTTCCACGGTGACAGCGGTAAGGATGATGCGTCCGCCCGGAACGAGCAGCGCTTCACATCGATCCAGGATCTCATGCATATTTCCGGAAGACCCGCCGATGATGATCACATCCATTTTCGGCAGCCCTTCCATCGCCTCCGGCGCTGTGCCGGCTATGGTATGGATATTCCGACAGCCGAACTTTTCCGCATTTTTCCGGATCAGCTCGATCCCCTCCGGATTTCTTTCTATCGAATACACAGCCCCCTTGGGGCAGCAGAGCGCTGCCTCGATGGATAGAGAGCCTGTCCCTGCACCGATGTCAGCCACTATATCGCCAGGCTGAATGGCGGCCTTCACCATGACCATCGCACGGATCTCAGCCTTCGTCATCGGTACCTTTCCCCGAATAAACTCCTCATCTTTGATGCCAAACTGCATTTATCCCATCACCACCATGACTGATTCACCATAGCCTTCCAGATGCGACAATTCCTCAAGAGTCGAATCCGAAAGATGCTGATTCTCATATGAAATATGCTCGGCCGCGGCAGCGCGCGTCTCCTTCGGCCAGCCCTTGTCCATCAGGTATCTCGCGATATAGGCCGGATCATGCTCGTGATCCGTCAGAAAGGCGAGCTTTCGTCCGGGCATATAAGACGTATCCTTCTCTTCCGGCACACGGCCATGGAAAGACAGCCACAGCGCTCCCTGCCATGGTTCTTTGACAAGAGCGAAGCAGGCCTGCACAGAAGAAATCCCCGGGATGACTTCGATAGGATGCTCCGGAAACCGCTTCTTGAGCCACGGAAGCAGACTGTAATAGCCCGGATCCCCGCTCACCATGACGACGACATCATCCTTCTTAAGCGCCTCCTCCAGCCAGTCCGCCAGCAAAGAGAGCTTGCCTGTCACCGGATATGTTTCCTGAGAAGGCTTCGCATAGTCAGAAAGCGCGCGGCGGCCGCCCACGAGGTAATGCGCCCCCTCGATGGCTTTCTGCGCCTTCGGCAGGATATAGTCCGGATCTCCCGGCCCGATCCCCGCTACGATCAATGTATGCTCCATTGTTCCTCCTCCAGAATCTCCTTCGCATGGCTGCTGACTGCCTGCACCGTGCCATCCATCGCCGCAAAAATCACGCCGACCCTGGCCTTACCGAAAATGTAGCGTTCCGAGCGCACCTGCGCTCTCTCCGCCATCTGCTGGTAAATCATATCCAGCCCTTCACGATGCACGACCGCTGCCGCGCCATCCGTCGTCGTACAGCACATGATCTCACGCACCGTATCTGTCGATGCCCCATTCATGGCCGCATACGCCGCCATCGTCTCCATACGACCGTCACTATTGCGATTGTACGTATGGAAGCTGCCTGACGCCACCTTGACCAGCTTTCCCATATGGCCGATGAGCAGCATCTTTTGGAAACCGCCTGCGATGCACTGCTCCATCATGAAGCCGATGTAATTGCTCGTCTCGATGATCGCATCCGCTGGAATACCCATGATCTTCGCCGCCGTCTCACCGATACGGCCGGGACAAAGGACCGCCGTGCGGATCCCGCTCGCATAGACCACCGGCACCTGCGGCGCCAGCGATTTCTTGTACGCCTCCTCACTCATCGGCTTCACGATCCCCGTCGTTCCAAGGACCGAGATCCCGCCGACGATGCCGAGAGAAGGATTCAGCGTCTGCTTTGCCAGCTCCTCCCCCTTCGGGATAGAAACCGTCACGATACAGCCATGATCCTTGCCGATGAGCTCCTCATACACATAACGCAGCATGATCTGTGGGCCCGGATTGATGGCGGGTCGTCCCACCTTCACCTGCAGCCCCGGCTTCGTCACCGTACCGACGCCCTTCCCCGCACGGAGCGTAAGACCTGGCGTATCCACCAGCTCTACCGTCACGACGATCGGCGTCCCATGTGTACAGTCCAGGTCATCGCCCGCATCCTTAAGGCAAGTCGCGATGCCCGTCCGCCCATGCGCCTCGGCCGACTCCACCGGGATCGTGAGCTCCGTGCGCTGCGGCGAAAGGACCGTCACCTGCTTTGGAAATTCTCCTCGCATAGCCAGGATCGCTGCCTTCATCGCCCCCGTCGCCGTTGCGCCGGTGGTATGCCCTTCCCGGAGCGTCTTCGCCATCATTTCCTCTGCGTTCATAACTCCTCCCATACATAAAGGTTCAACGGGTTCATTCGGTTCACGGTGCAAGGCAAATGCGACGCCGCACCATTCAAAGCTGAGCCTCGTCACACCTGTGATAGCCCTTGCCCCCGCAGAGCCTTCTTATCTGTAATTCACAAACTGCAGATCCGCCGGAATGTCCTGCTGCTTCAGGAACTGGATGCACTCCTGCAGACAATCCTTATCCTTGCTCGATACACGTACCTCATCCCCATTGATCTTGGCAGCGACCTTGATCTTCGAAGCCTTCACACGCTTCACGATATCCTTCGCCATATCCGAAGAGATCCCGTTCTGCAGCGAGAGTACCTGACGGACCGTCCCGCCGGCTGCCGCTTCCTTCTTCTCTTCCTTCAGATTCTTGAGAGAGATTCCGCGCTTTACGAGCTTTCCATGAATGATATCCTTCACCAGCTTCAGCTTGAAATCATCATCGCCGATCAGCGTGATCTTATCCTCATCGAGAGTGACCGAGCTCTTGCTGCCCTTGAAATCATAGCGCGTGCCGATCTCTTTTGACGCCTGATTCACAGCATTCGCCGCTTCCTGCAGATCCGTGCGGCATACCACGTCGAATGAATAATCTTTTGCCATTATAGACCTCCTTGGGGGTTGTAGTGACTTTGTGACTAGTGACTGATGACTGGAGATCGAGATCCAATAGGAACCTTCCCCGATGAGCAATATATAAATACCGCTTCCTCATCCTTCTTTTTTACATACTCTATTATTGTACCATACTTTCGTATGTAATTTGAAAATTTCTGAAAATTTCAAATTCAGCCATACTAAGAAGACACTGATTGAATCATTGCCAGATTTTATTCTTGAATCTTTATACAAGGCAGGGAATCATCTGACACGAATAGCGAACCATTTCAGGAAGGTGATGACGAAGCCATGCATAAAGCTCCTTCTAAAACCCGCCTCTACCATGGAATCAGCATTTCCTTACATAATCATAAAAAAAGTTGGCAGAAAAAGTCTTTACGTCTTTTCTGCCAACTTTCATATTTACGCCAGAATAAATGCGGTCGTCAAACCCAGCTTATTTCTTCTGTGCGTCTTTTTCTGTTGCGTCTTTTGCTTTCGTCTGCGCTGCGCGGAGATCAGCGATTGCTGCCTTCAGCTCTTCTACTTCCTGACTAAGAGCACTGATCTTTTTCTCCATAGCAGCTTTGGAAGCCGGTGTATGGTTGCTCTGACCGAGTTTCAGGCTTACGCCTGCATTCACCATATTTTCTCCATTGCCGAAGCTACCACCGACAGAGAACATCGTGTCTTCATTCGGGCGATAGTATGCACCGAGCGCCACGGCACTTGCACCACTGTAGTTGCCATAGCCTGCTGCAAAGTCCCACTTATCCTCCGGGTCGAAATCGAGCGGATGGAGTGCGGCGAGAGCAGCTGCCCCTGCACCGACCTTGTCCACACGATTGTCCAGCTTATTGATCGAATTACCAAGAAGCGAAATATTGCTAGCATTCTCCTTTACCAGCTGATTTGTCGCATACAGCTGTCCGCCATTCACGGCATCCTTGGAGCCTTCCTCAATCTTTCCGTCTTTTACATTCGTGATGGTCTGATTATTGGCATTCAAGCCGTCCTTGTTCACATAGATGTTGCCGCCGACGTTTACACTGTCCACTGTAATATCTTTTGCCATACCTACGGTATATTTTTTGCCACCATCTGTATTGGTGCTTTCCGTCACAGTGATGTTATTGCCAGCTTCAACGGTGGTATGCTGCTTAGCAAGACTCTCTACATTCGTGACTCGGTTATCCAACTTGCCAATGTCTGCCTTGTTCTGGGCAATGTCTGTCTTGTTCTGAGCGGCGATTCTAACCGCACCATTGGAAATGATATTACCACTGACGTTGATACCAGCAAGCTGAGCTCCCTTATCTGCAATAATACGGTCCTTGGTCGCGATAGAACCTGTTGTCTCAATCGTCCCATTTGTTCCGCTAATGCTGACGTTGTTGCCAGTAAGTTTCCCCAGGAGAACATCATCATTCAGTCCAACCTTATAAATCTTCTGCCCGTTGACTTCTGCCTCTTCTACATTGATGTTGCTGCCATTGACAACCTTGCTATGCTTGCCCGCTTCGGTTGCTACTGCATGGAGCTGGCTGCCGTTTACTGCGTCAGTAGAATCAGCAGTGACTGCGCCTGCTGCTACGCCGGAAATCTTGCCGTTTTCAGCAACAGTTACTTTGCCCAGCTTAGCACCTTTAGTAGTGATTTGGCTGTAGCTACCGCTTGCATCGCCTACGAGCAGCTCGCCATCACGCAGTGCGGAATGACCGGTGTATACGCCATTTTTCAGAACTACGTTGCCGATTTCGCCTTCGGTTGCGGTTACTTTGCCGTCTTTATCTACAACCAATTTGCCGTTGGCAGCATAGAATGCACCGTTGCTGTTTACGAAGAACGGCATGGTGCCGTTTTCATTTGCAGTACCTACGGACAGGTTGTATTTTGCGTTCAGGGCATTGGTATTAATCGCATTGGTATTAATCGCTTTGACCCCTGTGATATTACCTTCTTTATCAATCGTTACTTTCCCAAGTTTCGCAGATTCAGGACTAATCTGGCTGTAGTTACCCTGATCATCTCCTAAATACAGGGAACCATCTTTCAGGGATGTGTTCTTGTAAAAGATTCCCTTATTGATCGTGACTCCGCCGATTTCGCCTGCGGTTGCGGTTACTTTGCCGTCTTTATCTACAGAGAATTTATTATTGGCTGCATAGAATGCACCGTTGCTGTTTACAAAGAACGGCATGATCCCATTTGCATTTGCAGTACCTACGGACAGGTTGTATTTAGCGTTCAGGGCATTGGTCTGGATGGAGTTTGCACCGGCAATGTTGCCTTTTTCATCGATAGTTACCTGACCAAGTTTAGCAGATTTCGGAGTGATCTGACTGTAGTTGCCGCTTGCATCGCCTACGAACAGCTCGCCATCAATCAGTTTGGAATTACCGGTGTATACGCCATTATTCAGAACTACGTTGCCGATTTCGCCTGCGGTTGCGGTCACTTTGCCGTCTTTATTTACAGAGAATTTATTATTGGCTGCATAGAAATCACCGGTGCTGTTTACGAAGAACGGCATGGTACCGTTTTCATTTGCAGTACCTACGGACAGGTTGTATTTTGAGTTCAGGACATTGGTATTAATCGCACTGGTATTAATCGCATTGACCCCTGTGATATTACCTTCTTTGATCGTGACTCCGCCGATTTCGCCTGCGGTTGCGGTTACTTTACCGTCTTCATTTACAGAGAATTCATTAGCGGCTGCATGGAATGCACCGTTGCTGTTTACAAAGAACGGAGTGAACCCATTCGCTGCCTGCCCACCTACGTTGAGATTATATTTGGCATTCAGTGTATTGACATTATAAACATTGGCATCAAGAGCTTGTACCTCGCTCATTCCCATAACGCCAGTAAGAGCAAATGCAGCTAAAAAAGCGGCAGCGCATGTACGTGCACGGTTTCCATTTCCATGTCTTTTCGCAATCTCAGAAACCACAGTATAGCAATTCTTCGCTTTGCTCCAAACAACTTTGTAAATCCGATTCATGATACATCCTCTCTTCCCTTTAAATACAGTGTAAAATGATGATCACAGACTCTCTTTCCTAAGAATTAGAAAAAACAACAAAGAGGCACCCCCACCTTTCTTCGGTTTCCCAGCATTCCTTGATTTCTTCTGTTGTTTCATGAAGGGCTAAACAAAAATGTTGGTCATATAATAGTGATTAAGGTTTCATGTTTACGCGAAGCCTTATACTCTATATAAATAGTACCTCCCCCCCCGAATTTCGTCAACATCTATATATTTTTTTAGGCTTAATAGAAGTTTATAAAAAAGAAGAATCACCTTTTATCTCCTGCTGCATGATTGCATATTCATTAAAACGTCAGTATAAGCCATCATTATTTGTAATTTTTTAGAAAAAACTTATAAAAGCATTGTCAAACTTTACTTTTGTCTCCCTGGATAATACATGTTAAAGAAACACGGAATAAATCGTTGTCAGGTTTTACTCTTGGATTCTTATATATGGCGAGGAATAAAACTGACACGAATAGCGAGCTCTTTAAGGAAGGCTATGACGAAGCTATGTATAACAATTCCTGTAGAAGTTGACTCTGCGATTGAATCAGCGTTTCCTTAGTTGTTTGAACCATGCAACTGACAACAATCATACATCTATTCCTTTTAGTATCCCTTATGGGTTCGTAGTCAGCTACTATTTCATTCCTGCCATCGCATAGAAATAGTACGCTAGCAGCAAGGCTAGAAGGTCATGTCCTTTATTTAGTTCCATCATTCTTCCAGCCGCTACTTTCATGATGACATATGCAATGAAAGCGACGGAAATGCCATTCGCTCAGAAATATCATCAGAACCAACGCGGTGAGCACCGCTCCCTGCGGCAGACCAGCCTCCGCCATCATGCGCGGAACAACGGCCAGTACATACCCCATCGTAGCGAAAATCGTCAGCCCAGCGATCACCTCCGTACCGATATCTGTATGAAGTTCGCGCAGATGAAATCGATGCTCACTATACAACTAAAAAACCACCGAGATACTCACTCAGTGGTTTTGACATGCGTTCAAGCGAACTTTATTTTTCTTCTTTCTCTCCGAGCTGTTTTTCCAGACGGCGTATCTTTTTCATCAGTTCCGGCAGGTGCGAGAGTGCAGCTTCGACTCTCCCCCACTGGGCGTGGGTTCTTGCCGGAAAGCCCAGGTAGGTGCCTGGTGTCTTGATGGTGCCGATGATGCCTGTCTTGCCTCCGAAGACAGCGTTGTCACAGATGGTGATATGGCCATTCACGCCGGTCTGTCCGGCCATGATGACGTGATCGCCGACCTTAGTGCTGCCGGCGATGCCGACCTGCGCGCAGAGGAAATTGTCTTGGCCGACCTCGACATTATGTCCCAGATGGCAAAGGTTATCGATCTTGGTGCCGCTGCCGACGATGGTGTTATTCATCGCACCGTTGTCGACGGTGGAGCAGGCGCCGATCTCGACGTCATCTCTGATGACAGCGCGGCCCAGCTGACGGATGTGATGGTGGTGGCCTGCCTCGTCAGTGGAGAAGCCGAAGCCCTGACCGCCGACGACGGCGTGCGCACGAAGGACGACACGGTCGCCTAAGATGCTGTTTTCATGTACGACGGCGCCCGGATTCAGTTCGCAGTCTTTGCCGAGCTTCGCATACTTTCCGATGTAGCAGTACGGGTAGATGACACAGCCGTCTCCGATCTCAGCGCCTTCTTCGATGACGGCATACGCCATAATGGTGACGTCTTTGCCGATCAGGGCTTTTTCACTGATGACGGCAGTCTCATGGATGCCCGGTTCCCATTTGTTTTCCGGACGGAAAACTTCGATGAGTTCGCCAAAGGAGCGGCGGGCATCGGGGACGACGATGAGATTCTTCGTGTAGTGGGCAGGGAGTGCATCGACCAGGATGACACCTGCCTGCATTTCTTCGATGTGCTCGGCGTAGACGCCGCGGGCAAAGGTCACCTGCGACGGGCCAGCGCTTTCTGCGCTGGCGACGTCGTCGATCAAGACCGTGCTGTCTCCATAGAGAGTGCCGCCGATCAGGGCAGCGATTTCACCTGCTGTTTTTTTCATGATGGGCCTCACTTGGATGCGGACGAAGCAGCGCCGGATGCCGCTTTCGATGTGCCATCGATCTTGGCCATCACTTCATCGGTGATGTCGACGGCACCGCCGGGTACGGCTCTCTTATGCATGACGATACCGATGCCCTTTTCTTTCGCGATCTGGGCTGCCTGAGACTCTACCATGGACTGGATCTGTTTCTGTTTGCTCTGGATGAAGATCATGCGCTCCTGCTGAGCGGACTGGACTTTCTTCTGCATGTCTTCATCGGAGAGTCCGCTCTGGGAGTCCTGATCCAGGCGGTCTCTGATTTCTTTATCTTTATCGTTGATTTCTTTTTCGATAGACTGGATCTTCGGAGAAGAAGCTTCCAGCTTCTGGTAGTCAATGACTGCCACTTTATGTTCACTGCCGCAGCCGGCAAAGGCGAGTGCTGCGCCAATGAGTCCTACGCAGGCCAGTTTTTTCCACATAGCCATTCGATTTCCTCCTACTTGGTGATATTGACTATACGATTCACCATATCCCCCGTCACGTCTTCGGCGTGGATATTGGCTTTGTATTTCGAGAAGATCATGGAAAGGTGCTTGTCAGAGGCCTCGCGGGCAGCTTCTTTCCGGATGTCTTCCATAATTTCTTTTTTGACGGCGGCCATCTCTTTCTGCTTGGCATCGATCTTCTGTTGCCAGTCTTCGTTCCAGGATGGGTCGATGGGGTCTTCTGAAAGAGGCTCATCGACGCTCGTATCCTCCGCGAGGCTCTGCTTGATGTCTTTCGCGGTCTTCTCTGAAAAGTCAGCGAGCTCCTTCGATGCGTTTTCTTTTGCCTCTTTCATCGTTTTCACTTCGTCCTCTGTCCAGCCGATGGTATCCATCTTCTCACGCTCGGTGCGAAGGTCCATCAGATCATGGAGGCGCTTCTTGACGTCTTCCTTTTCGGAGCCGGTGACGCCGAGAACGGTGAGCTTCATTTGGAGATTCGCCATCTCGGCGCGCTCTTCGTCAGTGAGGCCATCGGGCGTGAAGGTTCTGTCCTTCTTGTGCGCTTCGCTGATGGTCTTGTAGAGTTTTGCGAGGCCGTCATTCAATTCGTCTTCTTTTGCCTTGACCTTCGTCTTCCACTCATTTTCGGCAGCCATGCGCCGGCTCTGATCGGAGAGCGCGGCCTTGATGTGCTGCTGCTGGGATGCGATGTGAATGAGCTTGTTTCGTTCATTCTGGTACTGATCAAGGAGATGGTTGTACTCAGTCTCGAGGCGGAAATATGTACTGTATTTCGGATGAGCTTTCACAAGGGTCTCCAGGTCGACCACGCCGTAGGAAACGGCAGGTGGCGCCGGCTCCTCGGTTTTTTTATCGCTGCATCCGCTTACCGCCAGGGAGCACGCCACGAGGAGGGCAGCCGCCATGGTGTATACACAGTTTCTATATTTCATGAGACGTCCTTATTTTTTGCTTTCTGAGGAAGCTGCGGATGCTGCGGAAGAAGAGGCAGCAGAAGAAAGAGACTTCGAAAGGGAATCGGTGACTTCCTTCGTGATGTCTGTGCCGCCGTAAATGACAGCAGATTTATCGACAACAAGAGCAAGGCCCTTCTTGGATGCGACGGACTTCACAGCGCCGGTCACCTGATCATCCATGTCCTTCTCGATGGCCTGTCTCTTCTGATTGAACTGCTGCTGCATGTCAGCGAAGAGCTTTTCTTTTTCTGCATCACTCATGCCTTCCGACTTCGCATCAAAGTCTTTCTGCATTTCATCTGCCGTTTCTTTCATCTTCTGCTGGTAGTTCGCTGCGAGGGTACTGTTCGCGGAGATCACTTCTCTCTGGTCAACGACGCCGATGTCAGAGGTCGGAGCAGCATTCGCTGTATCACCCATGGATACCACCGCCATCGCTGCCACGGAGGCGATGAATACGCCAGCCAAAGCGAAGGAAAAAATCTTTACGTTTTTCTTGTTACCAAGAGTTGTCATCATGATAGGTTACTCTCCTCTTTTATAAATTGGCAATCAGCCGGAGCCATTTGCCTTCTTCATCATTATACACATATTCGATCGTCATGTAATTATGGATCTTATAGGAAAATCCATATTCATTCTCTTTTTTCTTGAAATCACGGTCATAGCGCAGGGCAAAGTTCTCGCCGAAGGGGATCCGACCAAAGGCATGGTGGCTGTTTTCTACAAGATCATACTTATAGCCCAGATCCATGACGCGTCCGAAGTGATGGTACCAGCCGCCATAGACATTCCAGTCGACGGGGCCGGGGTAGAAGCGGGCCTCGCCGAAGATCACATTGTTCCTGCCCACGAAATGCCCGAGCATGCCTTCGATCGCCGTATTGCGATTTCCATCGCGCCCGGCATCCATCCATGCTTCCGTGCGGATGATCCAGTGATCGGTCAGTGCATCGACCTTGAGTTCTGTGATCTCTCCCGGGTAAAGATAGGCCTTTGTCTCTATGCCATACTTTTCAATGAAGGGGTCCTTGGCGAGGATGTCATTCATCGAGTGAGCCAGATCCTTCTGATGGCGGGCGACAAAAGCGAGCGGAAGCCCTTCAAGACTTCGAAGGGCATGCTCCGTCTCATTCACCGCGCGCAGCATCAGGAGGCGCGGAATGGTGGTCTTGTGCAGGGTGAGCTTTCCGGTACGGACGATCGTCCCCTGCGGGATGAGGGAGATCCGCACTCTTGTCTTCTCCCCCGAGGTCACTTCGAAGTTGGCAGTAAATTCCGGAAGAATCTCCTTAAGAAGCTCTCGCCCGGCAGACTCAGAGACACTCTCCGCCCAGCCGACCGAATCGACGGGAAGCCCCGAGAGGAGCTGACTCATAAGGAGCGGTACACCGGCGCTGTCCTTCTTCACCAGCGCTGCCGCTTCCGGAGACAGATTCCCGTAGTCGATCTCGGTCTCCACCTCGCGGATCATCTGCCCGACGGGAGTGAGCGATACATGAAGCGCTGTCTTTTCTCCATAAGAGGCAGATATATCATCCACCACATAGCCCACGACCACGCGATTCACGATGTCTGCGAGGACCTTATCGTACTCACCCTCGTGCGCGCGAAACAGGCTCTCGTCCTTGCCGACAAGGATGCGATCCCCTATGGCTGAAATGCTCGCCGTGATCCGCTTCTCCACAGCGGGCGGCATGCCGCCCGCTCCCGTGACAGAGACGCTCACTTCGCGGATCGGTGCCGCATCTGCCCCGGCAGGAAGCAGGAATGACGAAACGAGCAGGGCAAGACCTGCTCGAGTCATCGAATGAAATAAGGAAGAATGCATGGCTCCTCCTTTGGAAAATCAGTGGATATCTAGGGCCAGGTTCCGCAGGTGCAATGGATTCAGCAGGTGCAGCGGAGAACATTCCCGAGCCCGCCTCCGCCCCTGCGTAATGCTATTAAGTTAAGGAAATCGTTAACTACGTAACGTC
>FR879631.1 GCA_000434475.1 Dialister sp. CAG:486 | reverse complement strand
GCGAGTAGAGCTTTCGCACGCACTCAAAGGACAGCACGCCCAAGGGGCTAACCCTGAACCCTCATTGATTTTATGATTTCTTTAACTCCCGGCGATCTGCCATACACACTATATTTATACTACTTATATATGTCTCATTATATATCCCTGAGTGTGCTATAATATAGCGTAGGCTTATGTGCCTCAACGGAGGAATCATGATATCGATCGTAACACCTGTATATAACGAAGATGGCAATGTCGTCTATTTCCATGACGAAGTGACGAAAGTCATGCAGACGCTGGATATGGACTACGAGATCATCTACGTCAATGATGGCTCGAAGGATCGCACCGACGAGCTGATCCACCAGCTGGCAGCCGGCGACCCGCATGTGCGGGCGCTGACCTTTGCACGCAATTTCGGCCATCAGATCGCCATCACCTGCGGCATGGACTTTGCCGTCGGAGATGCCGTCATCACGATGGATGGCGACATGCAGCACCCGCCGGCGCTCATCCCGAAGCTCATCGAAAAGTGGCAGGAAGGCTATGACATCGTACAGACCATCCGCACCGCGACAGAAGATGCCGGCCCCATCAAGAAGCTGACCTCGGCAGGCTACTACGCAGTGATCAATTCCATTTCAAACTCGCCCGTCGTCCCGGGCGGCTCCGACTTCCGCCTGATGGATCGCAAAGCGCTCGATGCCTTTCTGCGTTTCCGTGAACATTCCCGCTTCATCCGCGGCATCGTAGGCGGCCTTGGCTTCAAGCAGTGTACCATCGAATTTGAAGCGCCTGCCCGCCACGCCGGTGTCTCGAAATTTTCCATGAAAAAAATGCTGCACTTCGCGATGGACGGCATCATCACGAATTCCACCCTGCCGCTGCGTGTGGCATTCTATCTGGGTGTCTTCGCGGCCGTCGCAGGCATCCTTCTCATCCTTCATGTCCTCTACTGCGTCATGATGGACGAAGCCGTCCCCGGCTGGGCGACCATGACCATCCTCATCGCCATCTTCGGCAGCTTGAATCTCATGGGCCTCGGCATCATCGGCGAATACCTCGGACGTATGTTTGAAGAGACCAGAAACCGCCCCCTCTACTGGCTCTCCGATGACACCGCCGCCCATCTCGATAATCCATACCGCGTGAGCCATAAAAAAGAGTGACTGGGGACTAGTGACTAGTGACTGGGGACTAGTAGCTGGGGATTAGGGTCTAGGGATTAGACGTTACGTCAGACGTCAGACATCAGACGTCTGCCCTTCGGGCATCGCCATCATTTATACTCCGCGGCGCTCCGGATGACGAAATGCGCCGCACCAACCCCTTTGAACCTCTTGAACCTATAGAACCCGCCCCCCTCTTTCCTACGAAATCAAGGGGCAACACGCCCCGCGGGCTGCCCCATCCCATTCCATTTTTCCGAAAGGAGACCTCCTCTTGTCCAATACATCCTTTTTTGAAAGTGAATTGTTTTCCGAACTGACAGAAGACCTGCACCAGTCTTCGCGTTTTACTGCGACGTACCGCATCGCAGCTCCCACCTATGAAGAGGCGAAGAAGATCGCCTTCGCTATCGCCGTCGAGCAGACGATCGAGTGTCCTTACGAGCTGGTAGACGGCACTCCGATCGCTGACACCATCGTCGGAGAGATCGAAGATCTGAAAAAGGCGGAAGCCGGCGCATACTATGCGACGATCTCCTATGAGCCGGAGGCTGTCGGTGATGAGATGGCCGAGCTCCTCAATATGCTTTTCGGAAATACGAGCCTGCAGCCAGGCGTCCGCCTCATGTCCTTCGAGCTGCCCGAGACCATGTACAACAATTACCCGGGCCCGCGTTTCGGCAGAAGCGGTCTTCGTGAGCTCTGCGGCGTGCCGCGCGGTCCGATCTTCATGTCAGCCATCAAGCCGCTCGGCAGATCTCCGAAGGAGCTCGCGCAAATGGTCTATGACCTCGCACTCGGCGGCTGCCCCATCATCAAGGATGACCACAGCCTCATGGACCAGCACTATGCGCCTTTCAAAGAACGTGTCCTCCAGTGCGTCATGGCACTTGCGGATGCCAAAGAGAAAACAGGCAGGAAAAGCATGTACATCGCCAACTGTACCACAGATGGTCTGGGCTTCCTCGAGCGTGCCTATCAGGCCAAGGAGATCGGGGCTGACGGCATCATGGCCGCCCCTGCCATCACCGGCTTCACCATGATCCGCGACCTCGCACGGGATCCGGACTTCGGCCTGCCGATCTTCCTGCACCCCTGCTTCTCCGGTCCGCAAGTCCTCTCGCAGGATGCGGGCATTTCCCCCTTCTGCTACTATGGCCAGCTCTCCCGACTCGCCGGCGCAGATGCGGTCATCTTCACCAGCTTCGGCGGTCGCTTCTCCTTCTCGCAGGATACCTGCCAGAAGATCGCGGAAGGCACCGAGTCGAAGATGGCAGACCTTCGGGCAAGCTTCCCTGTCCCCTCCGGCGGCATGCGCTGGCAGCTCTTCAAGGAAATGGTCCGCGTCTACGGTCCCGATACCATCTTCCTCGTGGGCGGCGCTCTTCAGACAGAAGGCCCCGACCTCACCGCGAACACGAAATTCTTCCTCGAAAAGCTCGCGGAAGCGGCGGGAGAGAAGTGACTGGTGACTAGTGACTGGTGACTAGTGACTGGTGACTGGTGACTGGTGACTGGTAACTAGGGACTAGTGACTCGTGACTGGAATACCATTTTCGGGCATCGCCTCATATATACTCGCGGCGAAGCCGCCACCTTCATTTCTCATTTTTCATTTCTAATTCCTAATTTAGAAAAGACCCGCACTCAGTGCGGGTCTTTTTTATTTCCGTCCCTTCCACGCAAGGACCCAGGATAAGGCAAAAGCCACAGCGAGCATGGCAGAAAAGAGATGAAGCGTCGCCGCATAGCCCCCCGTCGTTTCCTTCATGAAAGAAAGGAGAAGCGGGCCGGCGACACCTGCCATGCCCCAGGCAGTCAGGATGGAGCCGTGAATGGAGGCGAGCTGCTTCACGCCGAAGAGATCAGATAGGAAGGCAGGCATGCAGGAGAAGCCGCCGCCGTAGCAGGAGATCACGGCGAGTACCAGTATCTCGAAGAAAAGCGCATCACTGACATGGGCAAGTGCATAAAAAGCGAAGACCTCGAACGCAAAGAAGATCATGTAGGTCACGCCGCGGCCGATCCAGTCGGAGACGGATGCCCAAAGGATACGGCCGGCGCCATTCACGATACCGATGATACCGACAAGGGAGGCTGCCTCAGCCGCACTCATGCCGATGATCTCCTGCGCCATGGGCGAAGCCACGGCAAGAAGGCCGATACCGCAGGTGATATTCGTGAAGAAGATCCACCACAACACATACCATTTCCATGTGTGCATGGCCTCTTTGCGCGTGAGACCTTTGGCCTGAGCTGTCTTTTCCCCATCCTTTCGGATCTCTTCCTCAAGCACCTCTTCCAAAAGCATCGGGATCTCACCCTTCCTCGGCGGCCGGATGTAGGAGGCGGAAAGGATCATGACCAGCGCATAGGCAGCGGCAAGGATGAGGAAATTCTCCGTGAGCCCGAAGCGATCGACAAGATAGCGCATGGCAGGGCCTGCGATGAGCGCTGCGAAGCCGAAGCCCATGATGGCCAGCCCCGTCGCAAAGCCGCGATGCCGTGGAAACCATTTCACAAGCGTAGAGACAGGCGTGATATAGCCCGTGCCAAGACCAATGCCCCCAATGGCTCCGTAGAAGAGATAGAGCAGGAAAGCGGACTGACAGTGAACCGCCGCCGCTGTCCCAAGGAGACCCGTACTGAAAAAGACGGCAGAGACCATCCCGCTCCGGGACGGCCCCAGCCGCTCGACCAGAGGGCCTAAGAAGCCTGCCGAAAGCCCCAGAAACAGGATCGCGATCGAGAAGGCCCAGGTGGCCAAAGAAAGCGAGAGCCCCATCGTCTCCATCACAGGGCGCGTCAGGACGCTCCATGCATACACACTTCCGATAGACATGTGGATCCCTACCGCCGCCAGAGCAGTGAGCCAGCGATTTCTTTTCATCAAAAAATCCCTCCATTTTTGAAATGAAGGGAAATCTGCGCGCTCCCGTTCCTGCGATGCCATTTAGCAGGCATCGCAGGGAAACGAAAACCGCCTGAGCAGATTTCCCTGCCCAGACGGTCGGCTTTTTCATGAGACCCGCAGTCCACGTGGTTCATTCCACCTATTTCCGTCAGTTCCGCGGCTCATCTATATTGTATATCTAGCCTAGCATGGATACGAGAGATTGTCAATGGGAAGCGTCCCTCCAAAAACATCTTCTCCCTCCGCTCAAGAGGCGCGCACGGGACATGCCTTGCCAATGCCATTTGCCAGTTTCTTATTTTTTAATGAAAACCACCCTCCAGATCTTCATCATCCTCTATGCATCATATGCATGGGATACCTGCCTTTTCCGTATTTCGTTTGCTAATTACGCAATACAAATTGTACGTTATGATATTATTTATATGTCATAATGCCTAATTTTATCGAAAAATTCGCAGATTCTCCGTATCCCCATACCCCCTATAGGTATCTTCCCATGTTTCATTTAATATTTATTGTCATGTATAAATATTTGTGCTAATTATTTGTTTACCTGTTATAATTTATATGATATAATTTGTAAGAAGTTGTAAGGAACTGCTAAACAATAAGAATACGATCTCATGTTCTGCCGCTTCTGCCTTATTCTTTTTAAAGAGTAACCTGGGAAACCACTCTTCATCTGTTATCATTAAGCCAACAAGGTCCCCTTCCCGACCTTGTTTTTTGGTGCCTTTTTTCAAGAGTCATCGAAAGTGACGGGTTTGTAAGAGCCGGCGAAGAGCTCTCTCCTCGCCGCTGTGCCAGACAGCGAAAAAACGGCTCTCCCGTCGCATCGGCAGGGGAAAAACACAGATGATAAAATCCCAGTCTTTATACCATTTTATATTATCAAGAAATTGGAGATGATGAGTTTGTCAATGAAGCAGCTTGGGATGCGATTGGGCGAGATGGTTCTCGTCTTGATCGGCATCAGCTTCATTACCTTCTGTCTGATCATGCTCTCTCCGGGTGACCCCGTTAGGCAGATGATCGCCGGTAATGAAGATATTATTGTTAGTCAGGTAGAGATCGACGCACTCCGCCATGAACTGGGTCTGGATAAGCCGTTCCTTCTGCAGTACCTGGACTGGCTCGGCAGAGTCGTACAGGGTAATTTTGGTTTCTCCTTCATGATGAAGAAGCCGGTCATTGATGCAATCATGGAAGCCCTCCCGGCATCCGTCATTCTGGCGCTGGCCTCCTCCCTCTTCATGCTTGTCTTCTCCATTCCGCTCGGCATTTATACCGCTGTCAAGCAGAATACCTGGTTTGACTACCTCGTCCGCGGCTGCACCTTTGCCGGTGTCTCCGTCCCGAACTTCTGGATGGGCCTCATGCTCCTTTGGGTCTTCGCACTGAAGCTCTCCCTCTTCCCGATCGTCGGTGGTTCGATTTCCCTCGAAAATCTGATCCTGCCGATGTGCACCCTGGGCATCGTCATGGCATCGAAATACACCCGTCAGGTACGTGCCACGGTGCTCGAAGAACTGCATCAGGACTACGTCATGGGCGCACGTGCCCGCGGCCTTTCGGAAAGCCACATCCTCTGGCGTGAAGTCCTGCCGAATGCCCTCCTCCCGCTGGTCACCCTCTTCGGTCTGGCCTTCGGTTCTCTTTTGGGCGGCGCCGCTGTCGTAGAAATCGTATTTTCCTGGCCGGGTCTGGGCTACATGGTCGTACAGGCCATCACCTACCGTGACTTCCAGACCGTACAGGCCATCGTTCTCTGGATCGCTTTCATGTACATGATGATCAACCTCATCGTCGACCTGTCCTACAACCGTCTCGATCCAAGACTCAGAAAGGGAGGTCACTGATATGGAAAGCTTAGTCAAAGGCTTCAAAGAAAATAAAGCCTTCCGCTTCACCTCTCTTCTGGTCGTCCTTCTTCTGGCGATCACACTCCTTGCTCCTGTCATCGCTCCTCATGACCCGCTCACCGCTGTCATGAAGGATGCGAACCAGGCACCGTCTGCGGCGCATCTCTTCGGCACAGACAAGCTCGGACGTGACGTGCTCTCCCGTATCCTCTACGGCGCGAGCTACTCCCTGACCTCCGTCATCGCCCTCGTAGTCTGCATCTTCGTCGTAGGCACCACGATGGGCATCATTTCCGGATACTTCGGCGGCATCGTCGATATCGTCATCATGCGTATCGCTGATATGATGATCTCCTTCCCGGGCGTCATCCTTGCGATCGCCATCGCCGGTATCATGGGCGGCTCGCTCATCAATGCGATGATCGCACTGACTGCGGTCACATGGACCAAGTATGCCCGCCTCTCCCGTTCCATGGTTCTCAAGATCAAGCGTCGTGAATTCGTCGATGCGGCTGTCGTATCCGGCGGTTCCGCAGCGCATATCCTCTGGGTCCACATCCTTCCAAACATTCTCCCGCTCATGGTCATCACCGCGGCTGCTGATATCGGCGCCATGATGATGGAGCTTGCCGGACTCTCCTTCCTCGGCTTCGGCAGCCAGCCGCCGGCTCCGGAATGGGGCCTCATGCTGAATGAAGGCCGTCAGCAGCTCCAGACAGCTCCATGGCTGATGTTCTTCCCGGGTCTCTCCATCTTCATCACCGTCGTCGTCTTCAACCTTTGGGGCGACTCCCTCCGCGATGTCCTTGACCCGAGAAATGAAGGATAAGGTTCAGGGTTCAGGGTTCAGGGTGGCGGCATCGCCGCGAATACATATGAGACGATACCCGAAAGTGGTATTTAAGTGACTAGTCACTAATCCCTAATCCCTAGCCACAAGACACTTGTCACTAACTCATGTTTATTCCCATTATTTTTTATATCATTTAACCGAAAGGAAGCGTACACGATGAAATCTATTTACAAAAAAGGTGCCCTCTTTGCAGCAGCTGCTCTCATGGCTTTTGGCCTTTCCGGCTGCGGCGGTGACTCCGGCAATGCCTCCAAAGGTCCGAAGGACACCCTGACTGTCGGCGTTACGAACTTCGCAGACAGCCTCGAACCGACCGACAACTACTTCGGCTGGCAGGTCATGCGTTACGGCATCGGTGAATGTCTCGTTCACTTCGATGACAAGATGAATGCAGAACCATGGATCGCTGAAAGCTGGAAAGTCTCTGACGACAAGATGTCCTGGACCTTCAAGATCAAAGACATTAAATTCTCCAACGGCACCCCGGTCACCGGCGAAGCTGTCAAGAAATCCATTGAACGTACCTTCGCAAAATCACCGCGTGCGAAAGCGATGTTCGAACTCGACCACATCACCGCCGACGGTCAGAATGTAACCATTTATACGAAAAAACCGATGGCTACCCTGCCGGGCATACTGGGGGATCCCCTCTTCATCATCGTTGATGCCGATTCCGACGGCAAAGTAGACTTTGCAAAACAGGGTCCGGTCTGCACCGGTCCATACATGGTCAAGACCTTCTCCAAAGCAAAGACCGAACTCGATGCAAACCCGAACTATTACGCAACTGTTCCATTCAAGCACACCGTCGTCAACACCATCGACGACCCGAATACCCGTGCTATGTCTCTCCAAAAGGGTGAAATCGATGTGGCTGTCAACATTGCCGCCGGCGATATGCAGCTCTTCCAGGATAAGAAGAAATTCACCATCAGCAGCATTGCCTCCCTCCGCGACTGTCTGGCCCGCCTGAACATTTCCAACGGAAAGCCTCTCGCTGACAAGAAAGTCCGTCAGGCACTGCTCCAGTCCCTCGACCGCGACACCTACTGCAAGGTCCTCCTGAAAGACACCTTTATCCCCGGCGGTCCCGTCCTTCCGCCGTCTCTGGATTTTGACTTCGACAAACTGAAAGCCGAATATCCGGACAACTATAATGTGGAAAATGCGAAGAAACTGCTGGCAGAAGCAGGCTGGAAGGATACCGACGGCGACGGCTATGTGGATAAGGACGGCAAGAACCTGGAACTGGATTTCGTCTATTACAGCGGCCGTGCGGAACTGCCTCTCTTTGCGGAAGCCACCCAGTCTGATGCCAAGAAAGTAGGTATCAAGGTGAACATGAAGAATGTGGACTACAACGTTCTTTATGGCATCGGCACCCGCGGCGAATATGATCTCCTGATCTCCAACATCCTCACTGAACCGGCAGGGGATCCGGAAGTCTTCCTCAACATGTACTGGAAGACCAATGTGAACGGCAGCAACCCCGAGAACGCCGCCGGCTACTCCAACCCGGAATACGATGCACTCTCCGATCAGCTGGCTTCCGAATTCGATCCGGCTAAGCGTAGAGACATCATCATCAAGATGGAGAAGATCATCCAGGATGACGCTGCGACCCTCGTCTTCGGCTACCCGCAGACCAATATGATTTCCAGCAAAGCCGTAGAACATGCGGACATCAAACCGTGCGACTACTACTGGATCACCAAGGACATCACTCCGGCAAAATAATTTGTTTAGCCAGCAGTTTGCTCTAAGCAGTAGGCGGCCAGCCATTTGCGGTTTGCTGCCTACTGCTTACTGCTTACTATTTTTACAAGGAGACTTTCATGCTATTAGAAGTCAAAAACCTGGGAATTGCCTACGGCGACAAGCCCCCCATCGTTCAGGGCGTCACATTCAACCTGGATGAGGGCGAGATCCTCGCCATCGTCGGCGAATCCGGCTCAGGGAAAACCACCGTCATCCGTGCTATCCAGCACGTCCTGCCCGGCGGCGGTCATATAGCGGAAGGTCAGGTCATTCTTGAAGGCGAAGATACCCAGAAGCAGACTCCTGAAATGCATCGCGCACTCTGTGGCACAGACGTCTCCATGATTTTCCAGGACAGCGGCGCTATGATGAATCCGATCCGCACCATTGGCACCGAATTCCGTGAATTCCTCGCCGTCCATGGCATCAAGGACGACAAGGAAGCCCATGACCTGATGATTTCCATGATCGAAATGGTGCGCCTTCCGAACCCGGAGCACATTCTGAAATGCTATCCCTACGAGCTTTCCGGCGGTATGCGCCAGCGCGTCGGCATCGCTATGGCGATGGCCATGAAGCCAAAGCTCCTCTTGGCCGATGAACCGACCTCCGCTTTGGACGTCACAAACCAGGCCATCATCGTCAAAGAAATGATGAATGTCCGTGACAAGATGAATACCGCTATCATCATCGTCACCCACAACATGGGCGTATCCTGCTACATGGCAGACTACATCATGGTCATGAAAAAAGGCCGCGTCGTAGAATACGGCAAAACAGAAGATGTCATTTATCACCCGAAGGAAGAATACACCCGTATGCTCCTTGCGGCTGTTCCGAAGATGGGAGGCAAAGACGCATGAAAAACTACGGAGAAGAAATCCTCCAGATGGTCGACATCTGCAAGGTCTTCGACCTCGGTGACGGCAAGAAGCTCCATGCAGCCGAAAATGTCAATGTCACCATCCACAAAGGGGAGACCGTCGGTATCGTCGGGGAATCCGGCTCCGGCAAGTCCACCCTTGCCAAGATGCTGACCCGTCTTTACTCCATGACCAGCGGGAAAATCATTTTCCACGGCAAAGACATCACAGATCTCAAAGGCGAAGCCCTCCGTCAGCACCGCAAATCCATCCAGATGGTCTTTCAGGACCCCTCCACCGCTTTCAATCCAAAGCAGCGCGTCAAGGAGATCATCTGTGAACCGCTCGAAAACTTCGGCATGATCGATAAGAAGGATGTCGAAGCCAAGGCGAAGGAAATGCTCCGTCTGGTCGACCTTCCCGAAGATTTCGCCGATCGCTATCCGAACAACATGTCCGGCGGCCAGCGCCAGCGTATCGCGATCGCACGTGCTCTGGTCCTCGAGCCGGAGATCATCGTCTGCGACGAAGCTACCTCTGCTCTTGACGTATCCGTCCAGAAGACCGTCCTCGATCTGCTTGATCGTCTGCAGAAAGAGACCCACGTGGCCTACATGTTCATCTGCCATGACCTTGCTCTCGCAAACAGCTTCTGCGACAACATCGTCATCATGCAGCATGGCAAGGTCGTAGAAAAGATCCATGACCTCAGAGAAGCGAAGGATCCATACTCCAAGAAGCTCCTTGCTTCCGTCTTCACCATCGAAGAAGGAAAGAACAAGGTCCTTCCAGACGAGCTCTTCAACTAATCTCTGCATCATAAAACCCGCGACGATCCCTAAAACAAAACTCGTCAAAAAAACCCCGCCAGCCTTTCGGCTGGCGGTTTTTGATTGATGGGGACTAGTGACTAGTGACTAGTGACTGGTGACTGGTGACTAGTAGCTAGGGATTAGGAGCTGGAAAGCGCTAATGCCACGAGAAATCCGTCGAAGCAGATTCCCTTATCCTAAGAATCCTCTCGTCTTCTCCGCTTCTACGACGCGGGAGAGCGCGAGCATGTAGGAGGCGAGACGATAGGTCACATGGTATTTCTCCTTCAATGCGTACACATCCTCATAGGCCTCGCGCATCTTTTTGGCAAGACGCTCATTGTACTCTTCTTCCGTCCAGTAATAGCCAGTGCGGTTCTGTACCCATTCGAAATAGGAACCCACGACGCCGCCGACATTGCTCATGACGTCTGCGAGGACCTCGATCCCCTTCTCTTCGAAGTAGGCATCGGCTTCCTCTGTGGTCGGGCCATTCGCCCCTTCCAAGATGAGACGGGCTTTCACCTTGCCCATGGTCTTTTCATTCAGCTGGTTCTCCATCGCGGCGACGAAGATGACATCGACGTCCTGCGCGAAAAGTTCGCTGTCGGGGATCATGACCGCCCCTTCCTCCGTATAGCCTTTGAGCGAGCGGCCGTGGCTGTTCGCATAGGTGTACATCGCTTCGATGTCAAGGCCGCTGTCCTTGTGCCACGTACCATTGATATCGCCGATGGTGGTGATCTTGACACCCTTCCTGTGCATGAGGAGAGAGCCGACAGAGCCGACATTGCCAAAGCCCTGTACGACCATGGTGAGATCCTTCATGTCCTTATGATTCTTTTCACACCATGTTTCCAGTGTAAAGAGCAGACCGCGGCCCGTCGCTTCATTTCTGCCGAGAGAGCCGCCCACGGAAAGAGGCTTGCCGGTAACGACACCGGGCTCCCACTTGCCGGAGAGCGCTGTGTATTCATCTGCGATCCACGCCATGATCTGGCCATTCGTATTCACATCCGGTGCCGGTACGTCCTGATCCGGTCCGATGATGGGATAGATCTTTCTGATATAGCCGCGTGTCAGACGGGCAAGTTCGCGTGTGGAGAGCTTGTGCGGATCGACCTTGATCCCGCCCTTTGCGCCGCCATAAGGGATATTGCCGATGGCATTCTTGATGGTCATCCACGCGGCGAGGGCTTTGACTTCGTTTTCATCGGATGCGGGATGGAAACGGATGCCGCCCTTTGCTGCGCCTCGCGCGGTGGAGTGCTGTACGCGGTAGCCGGAGAAGACTTCGACATGCCCGTCATCCATCTGTATCGGGATGCTCACGGTGAGCTCGCGCTCCGGATAGCGGACAAATGCGTAGTCGCTCTCCCCGTAGCCAAGCACCTTCGCTGCCTTGTCGAGGATATGAAGCATGTTTTCATAAGGATTGTAGCTTGCCATTTTTGCCTCCAAAAGGAAATTGGAACCTCGTGCATTCTTAGATCCATCGTGTATTCTTAGATGCACATGAAAATCCATAGCTCTACTATATCACGTTTCGCTCGCTTTGAGAACATGAGCGCATGCATGAATGAGTATTTAGCATAGAATCGCATTCTTTATGATAAATTCATCATACAGAAATAAAAGCTGCCGGTTCGGCTCGACCATGGATACAGGGCGAAAGAAATGACGCAGGTTCCATGGGTTCAGGGTTCAGGGTTCAGGGTTCAGGGTTGTGGTGGCGGCTTCGCCGCAAATATATATGAGGCGATGCCCGAAGGTCTTATGAACTGCTGCTATGCTCGTATCATCAGCCTTCCCCTCGAGGGGAAGGTGCCCCGAAGGGGCGGATAGGGCACCGGCGTGGCGGTTTCGCCTCATTTTAGATGACGGTATCCTCGTATCGTCAGCCTTCCCCTCGAGGGGAAGGTGCCCCGAAGGGGCGGATAGGGCACCGGCGGTATGCAAGAGAGTGGGCTAATGCGGTAGCAGGTCATCTCGCTTGCGCTCGAAATGACGCTGTGAGAGACTCACCAGTCACTAGTCACTTAAGGATCCTAATCCCTAGCCACTCATCCCTAGCTACTAGTCCCCAGTCACTAGTCACTAGCCATCAAAAAAGGAACCGCTTTCGCGATTCCCTTTTTTATTTCTTGAGTCCGCCGTGAAGTTTCATTTTCCTTTCGCGGCAGGCGGGGCAGTCTCCGCCCCCGCCGCAGCATCCACCGCCGCCGATGGTGGCATGATAGATGTGACGGCAGGCAAGAACGAAGAGGATGGCGATCACCGCCACCACAGCATAGACCGTGGGATTCATGGTTATCTCCTTTTATGAGTTTGCTCATATTTCACAATAACGAAAGCGATGAGGTTTACCATTTGGCGTAGAATCCAATGAGAGGGCGCCTTCGCCAAGATCCTTCACTTCCGCGCAGGATGAGGAGCCTGTCAGCCCGGTCTTACGCCTGCGTACAAGCGCCTTCAGCCGCTGCTTTCTCCTTCGGAGCCGGACGGCAGATGAAGTAGAGAGCAAGAAGGCAGAGGACGATGGCGATGCCCTGAGAGAGGCCGAAGGCAGCGCCGTAGAAGAGCCAGCTGCCCAGATTGTAAGCTACGAAAGCCATGCCATAGCCGAGCGCGACCTGGAAGCCGATAGCGATAGCCGCCCATTTGCGGTCGCCCATTTCTCTGGCGATGGTCGCGATCGCAACGACGCATGGCGGGTCAAAGAGGTTCAGGATCATGTAGGAGAAGGCAGCGATCGGGGTGAACATATTCGCAATGCCGGCCATGATCTCTTCGTCTTCGGCTTCTGCAGCGACGCCATTCAGGACAGCCAGGGTACTCATTGCATTTTCCTTCGCCATTTCTGCGGAGATGACAGCGACAGCGCCCTTCCAGTCACCGAGGCCGAGTGGAGCAAAGATCCAGGAGATCGCATGACCGAAGGCAGCCATCATGGAGTCTTCGATGTCTTCTACCATTTCAAGACCTGCATTGAATGCGGAGAAGAACCAGATGACGACGCAGACCGCGAAGATGATGGTGCCGGCTTTGATGATGAAGCCGCGCGCTCTTTCCCACATATGGATGAGAACGCCCTTCATGGACGGGAAGTGGTAAGCCGGAAGCTCCATGACGAAAGGAGCCGGATCCCCCGCAAACGCACCTGTCTTTTTGAGAGCGATGCCTGCGAGGATGATGACCGCGATGCCGAGGAAGTACATGGCCGGTGCCATCAGGATGGAGTCCGGGAAGAATACGGAGGTGATCATGGAAATGATGACCGCCTTTGCCGAGCATGGGATGAAGGTACAGAGCATGATTTTGCCGAGCATGGGATAAAGGTACAGAGCATGATGGTCATGCGGCGGTCACGCACGTCTTCGATGGTGCGGGTCGCCATGACAGCCGGTACACCGCAGCCGCTGCCGACAAGGATCGGGATGAAGGACTTGCCGGAGAGACCGAATTTACGGAAAATGCGGTCCATGATGAAGGCCACACGCGCCATGTAGCCGGAGTCTTCCAGAAGGGAGAGGAAGAAGAAAATGAGGAGGATCTGCGGCACAAAGCCGAGAACGGTGCCGACACCGCCGATGATGCCGTCTACGACGAGGCTAGACATCCAGTCCGGCGCTTCGATGGACTCCATGAAGCCAGTCGCTGCGTCATTCACGATCTCCCCGAAGAAGGTATCATTCACCCAGTCTGTCGCCCAGCCGCCGACGGTGGTGACAGAGATGAAATAAACAAGCGTCATGATGAGGAAGAAGATCGGAAGCGCAAGGATGCGGTTCGTGACGATATGGTCGATCTTATCCGAGGTCGTCATGGAGACGCCCTGTTTCTTTTTCTTCATGACACTGTCTATGATCTTGGAAATGTAGCCATAGCGCTGGTTGATGATGATGGACTCGGCATCATCATCGAGCTCGTCTTCGCAGTCCTTGATATGGCCTTCCAGATGAGACATCAGCTTCGGCTCCAGCTGCAGAGCTCCCGTCGCATCCTGGTCTCTTTCGAATACTTTGATGGCGTACCAGCGAACGAACTGGTTTTCGACTTTATCGGAGATCGATTCTTCGATGTGCGCGATGGCATGCTCGACGCTGCCGGTGAATACAGACGGCAGGCGAAGCGATTTCTTATTCATGGCAAGCTCCATCGCCTTTTCAGCCGCTTCCCGGCATCCCTTGCCCTGCAGCGCAGAGATCTCTACGACCGGGCAGCCCAGCTCGGAGGAGAGTTTGTCGAAATCAATGATGTCACCATTCTTTTTGACAAGGTCCATCATGTTGATGGCCACGATCATCGGCAGACCGATCTCCACCAGCTGTGTCGTAAGGTACAGGTTACGTTCCAGATTCGTGCCATCGATGATATTCAGGATGACGTCCGGCTGTTCGTTCACCAGATAGTTTCTGGCGACTTTTTCTTCGAGCGTGTACGGAGAAAGGGAATAGATCCCCGGCAGATCCTGGATGATGACGTCCTTGTGTCCCTTGAGGATGCCGTCCTTCTTTTCGACTGTGACACCGGGCCAGTTCCCTACGTACTGGGAGCTGCCGGTCAGTTCATTGAATAATGTCGTCTTCCCGCAGTTCGGGTTGCCCGCCAGGGCGATTCGTATAGACATATCTTTGTGTTCTCCTTCTTTGGTATTTGATTTAGGGATTGGGGCTCATGAGTTCAGGATTCAGGGGGCAGGCTCAAGCCAACCTCCGCCCCTACAGGCAATGCTACTAAGTTAAGGAAATCGTTAGCTACGTAACGTCTTGCTTCCCCCTTCGGGGGAAGTGCCGAAGGCAATATGTGCAAGCGAACTGGATTTTTAGGAGCGTAGCGACGCTAAAATCCAGTGAGACGCCATTTCGAGCGTAGCGAGATGGGGCATGCCAGCGGTATAGCGTGCTATGTTGAATAGTCCGATGCTATCGATATTCCAACACTTTCATGCAATGCCGCTACGTAGCCCCCCCTCACCCCTTCGGGGAGCTCCCCCGATGGGGAGCCAAGAACGTTCTTCCGCTTAACTTAATACCATTACCCCTTCGGGGCACCTCCTTCCAGCGGAAGGAGGGAGAATGCGAAGTACGGGAACACCTTGCATTGTAAAAGCAGGGGTGAGTAGCTAGGGATTAGGGATTAGGAGTGACTGGTGACTTGGAATCTCCGGCATCGTCATCCCGAGCGCAGCCGAGGGATCTCTACTGCCCTGCGGGAATCAGTGTGTATGCGCCGAGGTAAAACGATGTATTGGCGCTGTCTCACATCAGGCAATGCGCGTTGTGCCATAGAGATTTCTCGGCTACGCTCGAAATGGCAAAGGCGCGAAGCGCTATCAAAACTCCGCGGCGCTTCCATTTTTTATGCGCCGCACCACCATTCCTAATTTCTCATTTTATTCTACTTCGATCGCTTCGGCTTCATCCTTACGGATGGAGAGCTCATAGCCGCGGACGGTGAGCTCAATGGGATCTCCCAGAGGAGCGACCTTGCGGACATAGACATCGACGCCCTTCGTGATGCCCATATCCATGATGCGTCGACGCAGCGGGCCTGCGCCGGTGATTTTCTTGACTTTGGCTGTGCTTCCGACAGCCACTTCTTTGAGTGTCATTCTATTCGTCCTTTCGTTTTGATACGGGATAAGTGATCCGCTGTGACCGGCGGATGGTGAGAAAGGCTCCCCGTTAAAAGAATATCCGCTCTGCCATGGAGCGATCAAGCGCGACACGGCTGCCTTTCACCTGTACGATCAAGTTGCCTCCCATCTGGCTGATAATGAGTACCTTCGCCTCGACGACGAATCCCAGGTCTGCCAGATGCTGGCGGATCTCATCTTTCCCGGAGATCCGCGTGATCGTCACGGTGTCTCCTGCCTTGGCAAATACCAGAGGCATCATAGGCATCCTCCTTTCTGAAATGCAACTCTTCATTTCTTCACTTTCGCCAATATTATAGTTCCCCATTTTAAAATTAGTCAATAGCCCGAAATATTTTTATTAGATGAGCAATATGATTATTTGCTATATTGTCTAATATAGGTTAGGCTGATGGCAAAAATCATATGCGCTTAGTCTTAAATTTAGGCACGCAAAAAGCGCCATGCTCTTGCATGACGCTTTCGTTGATGGTTGTTTGTTATTGGGACGCTCTCCTTCTGCCGGAAAGAGAGGATGCAAAGCGCCGGAGATTGGCAGACTGGCAATGTTCGCACGTCCGCGCCTCAACTTCGACTCGCTTCGCTCGTCTGCCCCTTCCAAAGGAAGAGGCAGAGCCGGCAGAACAAGGGAATCCCTAATCCCTAATCCCTAGTCACTAGTCACTAGTCACTTTCCGATAGGTACAGAAGCGATGCGGGAGCTTTCCCTCCCCCTCTATGCTCTCTTCCAGCTTCCAGCGGAAAGGATCGAAATCCGGGAAGTACGCATCGCCCTCAAAATCTTCCTCGATCTCTGTGATGTACATCGTATCTGCATAGGGCAGGAGCTCGCGGTACATATGCTCGCCGCCGATCACGAAGCTCTCTCCTGCGGGCAGCGCCGCAAGCAGCTTCTTGACATCGTAGAAGAGAAGGACGCCCTCCGGCGCTTTGTAGTCCGGATTTCCTGTCAGCACATAATGGACACGGCCGGGCAGGACTTTGGGCAGGCTCTCGAAGGTCTTTCGCCCCATGACGATGGGATGACCCATGGTGAGAGTCTTGAACCGCTTCAGGTCATCGGAAAGGTGCCAGATGAGACGGTTATCCTTGCCGATGACACCGTTTCTGGCACGGGCAACAATGATAGAAAGGCTCATACGGACACCTCCATCGCGATCTTGTCATGGTGACGGTAATTTTCCAGCCGGATGTCTTCAGGCTTGAAGTCATAGAAATCCTTCACATCCGGATTCAAGACGAGCCTCGGCGCTGCGTAAGCCTCCGGCAGGCGGGAGAGCTGGAGCTTCAGCTGTTCCACATGGTTTTTGTAAATGTGCGCGTTATTGATGACATGCGTGAAGAGCCCCGGCCGAAGACCGCTCACCTGCGCGATCATGCAGATGAGCGCCGCGTACTGGGTCATGTTGAAAGGCACGCCGAGCCCCATATCTCCGCTGCGCTGGACGAGCATGCAGTTCAGGCGGCCGTCATTCGAAACATCCCACATGGTGAGGAAGGCGCAGGGATAGAGCGCCATGTCCGGAAGGTCCTTCACATTCCAGAGATCGACCACCATGCGGCGGCTCTCCGGGTCTTTTTTCAGCATGTCAAGGAGGGTGTCGACCTGATGGTACTTGCCGAGCTGATAGCCGTAGGCTTTCCCGATGGTGCCGTCCTCGCGCATCCACTCATCCCACACATGGCAGTTCCACTTCTGCAGCTCGCGCACATCATTCGACTGCTTCTGCCAGATCCAGAGGATCTCTTTCACGGCTGTCTTGAAGGCGACGAATTTCGTGGTGAGGATGGGAAATTCCTTTTCCAGATCAAACTGCATGATCTGATGCGGCAGTTTGTAGGCAGGCATACCCGTGCGGTTCTCGCCGAGCGCGCCTTTGTCCAATATGTTTTTTACGATGCTGAGATATTCCTGATCAGCAAGACTCATGGTAGTGACTCCTTTGCTTGTATGTTGTCCGGAAATAGGGACAGGGGACTGGTGACTAGTAGCTAGGGATTAGTAGTTAGGGATTAGGATTGGTACTGGCGTTTTCCCATATCGTCATGATGGCCGAAGTAGAGGGATCGTTGTCGTTTGCGGTATTTGCGTGAATGTTCGAAAAGGAAAAACAGAAAACCTGTATCCCACAAACGTGGGGTCGGTCTCTCCTGCAAACTGCTTGCGTCAATGGTCATGAGCAGCGGCGTGCAAGAAAGATTTCTCGACTTCGCTCGAAATGACGAAACGCGCGAAGCGCTATCAAAATTCTGCGGCGCTTCTACATTCTTATGCGCCGTACCACCATTTCTCATTCAAGCGAAGCTTTCAAACGGAATCAAAGGACGGCACGCCCGAGGGGCTAACCCTGAACCTTGAACCCTAAATCCTGTCTCCCCAGATGCATTTCACGATCGCTTCTCCGTAGCGATCGACCTTTTTCGGGCCGATACCGCGGATGCGTTTCAGCTCCAGCTTCGTCTTGGGACGCCAGAAGGCCATTTCCTGCAGCTGCTCATCCGTGAAGATGCGATTCCGAGCCAGTCCTTCCTTAGCTGCGATCGCATTGCGGACAGAGAAAAGCTGCTGCAGGAGCTGGGCATCTGGATCCTTTTCTTCGATGACCGGCTCTTCTGCGCCGGTCCGGATGATCTCCAGAAAACGCTCGCCGTATTTCTGCAATTTGAACGCGCCGACGCCATGCACCGCACCCATGGCTTCCATGGACTCAGGGCGCTCGCGTGCCATCGCTTCCAGTGTCGCATCCGAGAAGATGACAAAGGGCGGCACATGCTCTTCGGCCGCCAGTGTCCGCCGAAGCTCGCGCAGGACTTCGAAAAGGCCGTCCCGACTTTCGCGGCGGGAATCGAGATCCCGCTCGACCGCGGCCTCTTTCATCGCATCCTCTGCGCCGAAGGCAAGGCCGTAGACCTCTGCCTTCCCCGCAAGGACTTCTTTCGCTTTGTCCGTCAGCTTGAGTACGGGATAGGGCTGTCCGTCACGGAAGAGGTAGCCATCCGCGACGAAGCTGTTCAGCGCACTCTTGATATGGCCCAGCTTCTCAAAAGAGAGCTTGCCGAAGGTCGGCACCGTGAGGAGATCCTTCTCGATGAGCTCCTTGGTTTTCTTTCCTTTAAGGACAGCGGCGATGATGCTCGCTCCGTATCGCTCGCGGAGGGATAGGACGGTACGGAAAATGAGGACTGCCGCATCCGTGATCCTGACCTTGGCCGTCCGGTTCTCGCAGTTGCTGCAGTGCCCGCAGGGCTCCTTCACCCTTTCCCCAAAGTAGGCGAGGACATAATTTCTAAGACACGAGGACGTCTGGCAATAGTCGATCATCGCATTCAATCGCCGGTAATCCATCCGCTTCTGCTCCTCGCTCTGATTGCCATTCTCGATGAAGTATGTCTGGATATGTACATCCTTCCCGCTGTAGAGCAGGATGCACTCCGCCTTCGCTCCATCGCGTCCCGCGCGCCCTGCCTCCTGATAGTATGACTCAAGACTCTTGGGCATCTGGTAATGGATGACATAGCGCACATTGCTCTTGTCGATCCCCATGCCGAACGCATTCGTCGCCACCATGACTGTCGTCCTGTCATAGGAGAAATCATCCTGCGCCTGCCTGCGCTCCTCGTCCGTCATGCCCGCATGGTAGCGCCCTGCCGTGATCCCCGCCTGAGAGAGCCTGTCATACATCTCATCCACCGCTTTTCGGGTCGCGCAGTAGATGATGCCGCTCTCCTTCCGGTGCGACTTCACATAGCGCAGGATGAAATACTCGCGATCTTTGCCCTGCATCACGCGGAAGGAGAGATTCGGCCGGTCAAGCCCAGTGCGGAAAACAGCCGCCCCGGAAAGCCCCAGACTTTCCTTCATATCCTGCTCGACGAGCGGCGTCGCCGTCGCGGTGAAGGCCGTCACGATGGGACGCTGCGGCAGACTGTCGATGAAGCTTTTGATCTTCCGATACGAGGGGCGGAAATCATGCCCCCACTGCGACACACAGTGCGCCTCATCGACCACAATCATCGAGAGCGGCACCATGGAGAGACAATGCGTGAAATACGACGGCTCGAGCTTCTCCGGCGCCATGTAGAGCAGCTTGATCCGTCCGCGATACATATCACGCAGCCGCTCGATCGACTCCTCGTAGGGGACCGTGCTGTTCACATAGGAGGCGGGGATCCCCTGCTCCGTCAGCGCCTCCACCTGATCCTTCATGAGGGAGATCAGAGGAGAAATGATGACCGTCCCCTTCGGGAGCAGCATCGCCGGAATCTGGAAGCAGATCGACTTCCCCGCACCTGTCGGCATGATGGCCATCACATCCTTCCCGGAAAGGATGGCAGAGATCACATCCTCCTGTACCGTGCGAAATGTGTCGTAGCCAAAATATTCCTTCAGCACGTCTTTGGGTCCCATAGCGCGCCTCCTTTCGATTCGAACATATTCATATTATTATAGCATAGATAAAGGATTCAGGGTTCAGGGTGTGGTGGCGGTTTCTCCGCAAGTATGTATGAAGCAATGACCCGTTAATTCTCAAAGTAAGTGCCGGATTAGCGGTAAAAGT
>FR879630.1:17762-19504 GCA_000434475.1 Dialister sp. CAG:486 | reverse complement strand
TATCACATGCAAGTTGCCGTAGCCCTGAACCCTTGAACCCTTGAACCCTTTACAAAAAAGAGCCGGCTTGCGCCAGCTCTTTTTTAAAAGATCTTATCCTGATGTCCGACTTTCTTTTTATTGCCTTTCTTCTCGTCGCGTTCTTCGAGTTTACGCATGATGTCATAGAGATCGATGCCAGAGTTCTCCCACATCACAAACAGATGATAGAGAAGGTCACAGGATTCGTCGATGATCTCTTCTTTGTCTTGATGCTGGTCGGCGATGATGACTTCAGAGGCTTCTTCGCCGATCTTCTTGTCGATCTTGTTTTTGCCTTCGCTCTGCAGGTAATTGGTGTAGGACTTATCCTGCGGATGGGCGCGGCGATCTTTGATTTCTTCAAAGAGGGTGTGAAGGATGGAGAGACTGCCTGTTTCTTCCCTATTTTCCCACTCTGTAAGGCTTCTGAAGAAGCAGGTGGGGTTGTTTGTATGGCAGGCAGGGCCATCGGGAATGACCTGCACGATGAGGGTGTCCGCATCGCAGTCCACGAAGATCTTCTTTACATGCTGGAAGTGGGCCGATTCTTCTCCTTTGTGCCAGAGCTTCTGACGGCTTCTGGAGAAGAACCAGGTCTCTCCTGTCTCGATGGTTTTCTGCAAGGATTCCTGATTCATATAGGCCATCATGAGGATCTCGCCGCTTCTGGCGTCCTGCACAATGGCAGGCACAAGGCCTTTTTCATTGAAAGAAATGTTTTTTATGTCTACTGTTTCCATAATGTTGCCTTTCGCATTTTGTAGCATTGGGATGGAAAATCGGGTGCAGGGTTGTGGAACGGCTTCGCCACAAATTTTATATGGCGGCGAAGCTGCTCCTCCCCCTTGAGCCTTGAACCATTTATACTCTTATTTCTACTCCGCTCTGTGCGAGGTAGTGTTTGAGGTCGGGAATCGCGATTTCTCCGAAGTGGAAGACGGAAGCAGCCAATGCTGCATCAGCGCCTGCTTCGAAGGCTTTGAGGAAGTCTTCTTTCTTCCCCGCGCCGCCGGAGGCGATGACGGGGATGGAGAGTTCTTCTGCGAGGACGCGCATGAGCTCCAGGTCATAGCCATCTTTTTCACCGTCTGCATCGATGGAATTCATGCAGATCTCTCCTGCGCCAAGCTCCATGCCTTTTCTGGCCCAGTCTACGACGGACAGTCCTGTATTCTTGCGTCCGCCTTTGACGAAGACGTCCCAGCTACCTTTGCCGTTCCGCTTGCCGTCAATGGAGAGGACGACACACTGATTGCCGAAGCGTTCAGCACTTTCGCGGATGATTTCAGGATGCATCACAGCGGCAGAATTGACGGAGACTTTGTCGGCTCCTGCCAGCAGCATGGTACGGAAATCGTCTGCTTTGCATATCCCGCCTCCTACCGTGAAGGGGATGGTGAGCTCTTCTGCGATAGCACGGACGGTATCAACGAAGGTCTCGCGTCCTTCGTGAGTGGCAGTGATGTCGTAGAAAACGAGCTCGTCCGCGCCGGATTCGGAGTAGTATTTTCCCAGTGTCACCGGATCGTCAACGTCCTGAAGATTGTGAAATTTTTTGCCTTTGACGACGCGCCCGTGGTTCACATCTAGGCAGGGAATGATTCGTTTTGCTAGCATAATGTTGCGTCCTTTGCGGGTGTATTCAAATGTGGTGGATAAAGAAGGCTGGGGTCAGCCCGAGGGGCGTGCTGTCCCTTGATTGCATTGAAAGAGGTTCAGCA
>FR879630.1:0-17738 GCA_000434475.1 Dialister sp. CAG:486 | reverse complement strand
GAAAGAGGCTCAGCAGGTTCAAGAGGTCCAAGAGGTTCAACGGGGATGGTGCGGCGCATAATACTATGGAAGCGCCGCGAAGTAAAATAGAGCGATGCCCAAAAGTCGTATTCAAGTCCCCAGTCACTCGAGGCACCTAATCCCTAGCCACTCATCCCTAATCCCTGCTTTTAAACTTGTGGTGCGGCGCAGCCGCCGCATCACCCTTGCCCCCGTCAGCCTGAACCCTTTACTTCTCTTGGATCTCCACGATCTCTTCCATGGTGACTTTTTCTTCATAGAGGGCTTTGCCGGTGATCGCACCGTAGAGTCCCATGTCAGAGAGTTTTCTGAGGTCGTCTGCACAGGAAACGCCGCCGGAAGCGATGAGGTGGATCCCGGGAAGTGCCTGCAGCTTTCCCATCATCTCGAAATTCGGTCCGGTCAGCATACCGTCACGGCTGATGTCGGTGTAAACGATGGTATTGACGCCATTCTCCAAAAGCGTCTTGACGAAGGGCAGGACCTTCTGGCGGCTGCCGTCGACCCAGCCGTTGGTGGCGACGGTGTCACCATGTGCATCGACGGAGACGGCGATATGGTCAGCGCCGTATTTCTTAGCGGCCTGGATCGCAAAGTACGGAGAGGCGACCGCTTTCGAGCCGATGATGACGCGCCATACGCCGTTCTCGATATGCTGCTTGATGGCCTGCTCTGTGCGGATGCCGCCGCCGACTTCGACGGGAATCTTCACCGCCTGACAGATGCGATGGATCACCTCGGTATTCACGCCATTTCCTTTGAAAGCGCCATCGAGGTCGACGACGTGGAGATATTTCGCCCCGAGGGATTCCCACTTGAGCGCCATTTTTACCGGATCATCGCCATAGACGGTGAGGTCCTGAATTTTTCCCTGTTTCAGGCGGACGCAGTGCCCGTCTTCTATATCAATTGCTGGAAATATTTTCATTTTTCTAACCATTCTGCTAAATTCTTCCAGATTCTAAGCCCTACGGGCCCGGATTTTTCTGGATGAAACTGGAATCCCAATACATTGTCTTTTCCGACGACGGCAGGCACGGTGACGCCGTAATCTGCGGAAGCGATGATGTCTTCGCTGTCCCCTGGTGTCTTGTAGTAGGAATGCACGAAGTAGACGTAGCTCTTCTCGGGGAGACCGGCAAGCACTTCATGCGGCCGGTGCATCACGAGCTCATTCCATCCCATGTGCGGGACTTTGAGATTTCCTTCTGGAAAATGGACGATACGCCCCGGAAGAAGTCCCAGAGCCGGCACTTCGCCGCCCTCTTCGGAGACTTCATAGAGTGCCTGCATGCCGAGGCAGATACCGGCGAGTTTCTTGCCTTTTCTGACTTCTTCGCGGATGATGTCCGTGAGACCGTAGCCGGATAGGTGTTCCATGGCATCCTTCATCGCACCGACGCCGGGGAGGATCAGAGCTTTCGCCTCGCGGATCTCTTCCGGATCGCGGGTGACGACGGCATCAAGACCGGCCCGGGTGGCTGCGCGCACGACGTTCGCCAGATTTCCTGCATCGTAATCAATGATGGCTATTTTCATCAGAGCACTCCTTTGGTGGATAATACCGTGTCTCCTTCGATGGTGACAGCCTCCTTCAGCGCGTGGCCTATGCCTTTGAAAAGAGACTCGACGATGTGATGCCCGTTCACGCCATAAAGGGTCGCCATATGAAGATTCATCTTCGCGTTGTTTGCAAAAGCGAGGAAGAATTCCCGCGTCATTTCCGTCTCAAAGCTGCCGATCCTCTCGACAGGGATATCGACATCAAAGACGAGGTACGACCGGCCGGATAGATCGAGCACGATGCGGGAGAGCGCTTCGTCCATCGGGCAGAAGAAGCAGCCATAGCGATGGATCCCCTTCTTATCCCCCAGTGCTTTTTCGAATACCTCTCCCAGCGTGATCCCGATGTCTTCGATGGTATGGTGGTTGTCTACATCGAGGTCGCCCTTACAGGTCAGGGAAATGTCCATGCCGCTGTGACGGGCCAGAAGGTGCAGCATATGGTCGAAGAATCCGATGCCGCTAGTCCCTTCAAAACGTCCTGACCCATCGATAGTCAGACTGATGGAAATATCCGTCTCACCTGTCGTGCGGCGAAGTGTGGCTTTTCTCATGCGAGTGCCTCCCGGAATACGGAAATCAGCACATCATCGACGTCTTTCGTGGTGACGGAAATGCGGAAACCATTAGGGATGTCTTGGCTGTTTCTATAAATCTTGACAAGGATATCTTTCCTGCGAAGCGCTTCGAAGATCTCGTCCTGCTTTTTATCCACCTGAACGAGGAGGAAATTGGTGCAGGACGGGTAGACCGTGACGCCCGGGATCTCCTTCATGGCCGCGTAGAGACGATCTCTTTCCACGCAGATGGCATCGCGTACTTTGAAAATATCCTCTCTGTGACGGATGACGATCGGCGCAAAGAGCTGGGTGAAAGCGTTCAGATTGTACGGTGCCTTGATCTTCGCGATGGCTTCGATCAGAGCTTCATCGGCAGCGAGGTAGCCGCAGCGCATGCCGGCCAAAGCAAAGGCTTTCGAGAGCGTGCGGAGAACAATGAGATTCGGGTATGTATCAATGAGATCTATGACGCTTTCCTTCTGGGCAAACTCCATGTAAGCTTCATCGACGAATACAATATTATCAGCGGCCTTCAGCACTTTCTCGATGAATGCACGCGGGAGCAGATCGCCTGTCGGATTGTTCGGATTGCAAATGACGGTCACCTTCGGCTGGTATCGCCTGACCGCTTCCAGAAGTCCCTTCTGATCACGCCGGTATCCGGGAAGATCCTTGACCTTGATGGCAGAGGCACCCAGCGTTTCTGCGCCAAGCTCATACATGTCGAAGGTCGGGCTGTGGATCAGGATCTGATCGCCCGGATCAAGGAAGGTCCCCAGAAGATAGCTGATCATTTCATCGCCGCCATTGCCGACGATGAAGTTCTCCGGCTTCGCGCCGATGTAGTCCGCCAGCGCTTCCCGGATGTCATCGGACATCGGCTTCGGGTAGATCTGCGGGCGGAAGGTATCGAGAGCCTGGATGAGCTCCTCTTTCACGCCGGGGATGGTCAGGACATTCAGGTAATTTTCATTCGCATTGATGACATGCTTTTCTGCGATCGGCGCCACGAAGTACGGATCAAAGTCAGCGATCGTTTTTCTGAGCCATTCAGTCTTCATCACGCACCTCCATCGCATGAGCGTGAGCCGTCAGGCCTTCCGCTTTGGCAAAAATCTGGACCTTCTTGGAGATCTTCTGGAAGGCCTCTTTATTATACATTTCTACACTGCTGTGCTTGACGAAATCATAAACGCCGAGCGGCGAGGAGAAAGCGGCGGTACCGGAGGTCGGAAGCGTGTGGTTCGGGCCTGCCATATAGTCGCCGAGCGGTTCGGAGGTGTATTTTCCGAGGAAAATAGCGCCTGCATTATAAATGAGCGGCAGATACTGCTTCGGATCCGGCAGCTCGACTTCCAGATGCTCCGGCGCGATCTTATTCACGATGTCAAAGCACTGTGCCGCATCCTTGCAGAGGAAGGCCTTCGCATAATCATCGACGGAACTCTTCATGATCTCATAGCGGGAGAGCTCTTTCATCTGGCGCTCCATCTCCGCTTCGACCTTCTTGCCAAAGTCTGCATCCGGCGTGATGAGGAAAACAGCCGCACGCGGGTCATGCTCCGCCTGCGACAAGAGGTCGGCTGCGATCCATGTCGGATCCGCGCTGGCATCTGCCACGCAGCACACCTCGGATGGACCTGCGATCATGTCGATGCCGACCGTACCGAAGACGAGACGCTTCGCCATAGCGACGAAGGCATTGCCCGGTCCTACGATCTTGAAGACCGGCTCGACAGACTCCGTGCCGTATGCCAGCATCGCGATGCCCTGCGCACCGCCGACCTTATAGATCTCCTTTACGCCAGCCACGTAAGCAGCCGCCAGAATATTCGGATTCACCTTGCCATCCTTCCCTGGCGGTGTCGTCATCGCGACCGAAGGGCAGCCAGCCACGAGCGCCGGTACCGTATCCATGAGTACGGTCGAGGGATATGCCGCGCGGCCGCCAGGTACATAGACGCCGACACGCTGGATCGGAAGAAACTGTTCACCGAGCTCCACACCATCTCTGAAATTCTTCGTCCAGGACTTTCTCACCTGTTCCTTGTGGAACGTCTCGATATTCGCTTTCGCTTCTTTCAGGACTTCCAGAAATTCCGGCGTCACCTGCGCGATGGCTTCCTGCATCTCTTCTTCCGTCACGCGGAAATCAGAGAGCTCTACCCCGTCGAATTTCTTCGTCAGCTCACGGATGGCAGCATCTCCCCCATCTCTGACCTTTTCCAGAATGGCAGAGACGGACTTCTCCAGCTCTTCCGACAAATTTACATTGCGGTTCGTCAATGTACGTACTTCTCTCAAAGTAAAACCTTTTTCAGGTACTGTGATCCATTCCATGATGTTATTATCCTTCTTTCAGTATATAAGTTGGTACTGTGATCCATTCCATGATGTTATTATCCTTCTTTCAGTATATAAGTTGGCGGGTTCAGGGTTCAGGGTTCAGGGTTCAGGGTTGCGGTGGCGGCTCCGCCGCGAATATATATGGGCGATGCCCGAAGGCGAGTGGATTGCAGGTTTCCCGTTTGGAAATTCCAAACACTGTCCGACAGACCGCGAATGACAAAGATTTCTCGCTTCGCTCGAAATGACGATGCCGGAGAATCCCAGTCACCAGTCGCTAGTCACTCCTAATCCCCAATTCCTAGCCACCAGTCACTTATCTAACCAACGCCATAAACTCTGCCATTTCCTTCTGCTTCATTTTATACGATACCTTATTACAGATGAGACGGGCGGAGAAATCCATGAAGTAATCATAGGCTTCAAGACCATTCTCACAAAGCGTCGTTCCCGTTTCCACGATATCGACGATGACATCCGATAGACCGACGAGCGGTGCCAGCTCGACCGAGCCATTCAGCTTGATGATATCAATGGGCTGGAAGCGATCTGCGAAATATTTTCGCGCGATGGACGGATACTTCGAAGCCACCGTCAGGATCCGCTTCTGCATGACCTTCTGATTTCCCTTGATACCAGACACCGCCATGCGGCAGCGGCCGATCCCAAGATCCAGTACCTCATAGACATCCTCTTCCCCGTCCTCCATGAGGACATCCTTCCCGACGATGCCGGCATCAGCTGCCCCGCGGCGCACATACACCGCCACATCCGGGCTCTTCACCAGCGTCACGCGGATACGCTCCTCATCATCGGTGAAAATGAGCTTGCGGCTCTCATCCGAATAATCAGAAAAATGGAAGCCCCCCTCCGCCAGCCGTTTCATGACCGTCTTCGCGATGCGCCCTTTCGCCAGTGCAATATGCAGCATACTACAGACCTCCCAATTTCTCTTCCAGCTCTTCCTTCGTGAGCGCCGCCCCCTCTAAAAGGAAACGCCCCTCTTTATAAGAAACGATCAATTTATAATCACCTCTGGCGATCGCATTTGTACTCGCGACCCCCATCACCGAGTAGCCCTTCTTGCGCCACGCCATGAGCGTCACGATGAGATCCCGATCCGCCTTCTCATAGACCACCGCCAGATCGCACGAGGGTGCCATCTCTTCCAAAAGATTCGAGTCCGCCATCACTTCATAGAGCAGATTCATATTCATCCCGAAGCCGCACGCCGGACGCGGCACCTGAAACTGCGCCGCCAGCGAATCATACCGCCCGCCGGAAATCAGCGAGTACAGCGCGCCATCCGCATAAATGCGGAAAACCAAGTCCGTATAGTATCCCATGTGCGACGTGAAGCCGAAGTCCAGCTGCACGCGATCCGCATAACCCGCGACCGCCAGATACTCATACACCTTCTCAAGGCGGGCGAGGGCATCCGCCATCTTATGATTCAGGCAAAGCCCCTCCGCACGCTTCAGCGTCTCTTCATAGCTGCCAAAGAGCCGCGGCAGCTCCAAGAGCACATCCCGCTGGATCTTCGTGATCGACAGCCGGTCAGCCAGCTTTTCAAAGGAAACGAGATTTCTCTTCTCCAAGAACTCACGCACCTGCGACAGCTCCTCCTTCGAGAGACGCAGCTCTTCGAAAAGTGCATCCATGTACGCCACACTCCCGAGATCGATACGCATATCATGGATGCCCACTGACTCCAGGAATTCCGCCGCCATCACCATGACCTCGCCATCGCACTCCGGCGTCTCATCCCCCAGGACTTCGACCCCGCTCTGCAGGAAATACTTCCCGTGCGTCGACTTGCCATAGTATTCGCGGAAGACCATCGACACGTAGCCGAATTTCAAAAGCTGCCGCGCATCCGGATACTCGCGCGACGCCGTCTTCACGAGCGGCACCGTCACATCCGGCCGCATAACCAGCACCTCCCCCTCGCTGCTGATGGTCTTGATCATCTCGCGCTGCAGCTGAGGGAAATAGGTGCCGTATGTATCGTAATCCTCAAAAGTCGGCGTCTGGATGATCTTGCATCCGTGCCGCCGCATGACGGAAACCACCGCACTCTCGATGCGGTCATAATTTTTCATTTCCTCTTCATGCACCATTTTTAAATCGTCTATTGCATGAGCCATACGAGCCCTCCTCTTTCTTTGTTGTGGTTATACTTTATCACGATAAAGAGAAAAAGTAAAGAGGCTTGACTTATTTTTTACCACGCTCGTACATCATTTTCATTTCTAACATGCACCCCACGGCTCTTCACAAATAAAAATGCGCGGACCATAGGCCCGCGCATCCCAAACAACACGTATTTTCTTACATCATATAGAGATCCTTTTCTAAGGGGTATCTCTCCAAAAGTTTCGTTAAATCCTGTCGCGCAATCAGTTTGACGCCGGCTGCAGCGGCTCGTTCTTTATCATGGCTCGTAAAATCAAGTGCATTTGTGACTACCACCCCTGAAAAATGATACCCGAGCTTTTTCTCATAAAACGGGATCGCGCTGTAGATGGCTTCCACGCTATCATGAGACAGGCTTGCCCCCATCATCTGCTGGCATCGCACCAAAAGTCCCCGCCGGGATTTCTGATCGGTTTCCACAACCACATCTACCCCGTAATTATTGGTTTGCTTCGTCTCTTCCGCCGCATAGCCGGGGATACTCGCATAGAGTTTCGCCACCATGCGTTCAAACACATCGCCTGTCACCTTATCTGTGTCTTCGATTGTCCAATATGACGCTGTGCTGCATGCAGATCCCGATTCCATGTCATTATTCCATCCTACCAGCTCATTATACATATCCTGCCCATCTACTTCGGTATCCGCGGTAGGGAAAATGACACTCTGACTCAGTGAACGCTTGTACTGCAAAAGCTGATCCAGCTTCACATCGAAGGAGTCGCCCCCTTCATACTGAGCAATCGGCAAGTACACATGCACCTCTTTTTTCTGCCCGATGCGATACACGCGATCCGTTGCCTGATCCTCCTTGGCTGGATTCCAGCAGCGACTCAAATGGATAACATGGTTCGCTGCCGTAATGTTAAAGCCGACGCCACCAGCCTCTGCAGAAAGGATCAGAATCGCAAACCCCTCCTTTTGATTGAAGGCATCCACGATCTGCTGTCGCTTCAGCCCCATCAGTTCTCCATTGATGGGCGGCTGAATGGAAATCCCGAATGCCTTTTCCAGAAAACGCTTCAGGATTCGCTGCATTTTTCGGCTCGTCACAAAGATCAGTACTTTTTCTTTTCTGGCTTTGATATTCACCAGTGTCTGAAATGTCGCCTTCAACCGCGCTGACATATTGAAGAAGGTATCGACATTCATATTTTCAAACGTACTATCCGCATACGAAGTCAGATGCGGGCAAAGCGATGTATCTCGAAGCATCGCAATCACTTGCAGGATATTTCCTTTTTTCTTCTTTGCGTCAGCAATTATTTTTTCATACGCTTCTCTCTGCACAGGAGGCATCAGCACAGGTTTCGGTATGACCTCTTTATGCGGCAGTCCTTCCAGGTAGTCAGTCTTCTGCCGCCTGAGGAAAATCGGCTGAAGCTCTTGTTCCAATTTCTTTCCCAGCGCTTCCTGTCCAGCCATATCTCCATGCAGTTTCTTTAGTTGGTTTTGGTAGGTGTTACAGAAATTCTTCAAATCCCGCAAACGTCCTGGCTCTACGAAATCCATGATACTCCACAGATCCACCCATGCGTTCTCGACAGGCGTCCCTGTGATAGCGATTGCAAAATCATATTTCATGGATTTCACTGCATTCGTGATGAGTGTCACTGGGTTTTTGATCTTCTGCGCTTCATCAAGCACCATGAATGACCAGTCAATACAGCCAAAGCTGATATCGTAATTACGAAGCGTTTCATAAGAAGTCAATACAATCCTGTTCTTTGCCACCGGAGAAAAATCAAGGCGCAGATCATGCCCTCTTTTGAAATCTCTGAAACTATTTCCATACAGAGGGACTATCTCTTCAAAAACGCCTTCTTTCACAAAGTGAATGAATTCGCTTTCCCAATTTGCCAAGAGCGATACCGGGGCCACCACCAGAACAGAGTTCATGTCTTTTTCACCATAGGCATTCTTGACTCCGGAAATCAATCCCAAAACCTGCATGGTTTTGCCAAGCCCCATGTCATCGGCGAGAAGTACCCCCTGATACCCTGCCTTCCAGTTTTGTGCCATCCAGCGAATGCCCTCTTTCTGATAGGAAAAAGGCACTACGCTATCTTTGAAACCGGATAATACCTGCTCCATCGACAAATCCGCGCCCAATTTTTGAAAACGCGCCTCTCTTCGCTTCTGCCTCCTCTGCTCATTTGCCTGCTCGTAGCCTACACTTTCGGCATTTTCTTCACTAATCAGGTTTCCTCTATCTTCCTTTGGCTTCTCTCCGTCTGCGCTGCCACCGGTGCTATCTGTTACGTCATCCTTCCCCATCACCTTCTCAATGAAAGCACCAGTAAGTTTGTACGTTTTTCCTTGGTAAGAAATCGAAGACTTGTTTTTTGCAAAAGCATTCTCAATCAATTCTTTGAGAATCGCCACATTTTCCTCGGTCACTTCCGGTTCGTCAAGTTCATCAATCCCGTCAAGATCTTCTCTCCCTACACTCCCTTCCTCCGGTAGCCAGCCGCCTTCTATTCCTTTGAGGTAAGGATAATTTTTTGCGATAAAAGCTCCATACTCAATCACACGATCCGAGTACTCACCCCGATCAAAGCGAAATGGAGCTCCGGTAAAGACACTTTGTGGAGACAGAACCAAGGTTTTGGCCTGTTCCTTTGTCAGTTTCCGGGCCTTCTTGATCTGCTGCAATCCATCTTGCTGCTCCTGATCAAATACGTAATAGGTACGATCTTTCCCCATGTACGACCGCTGCGCTTTGCTCCCGTTTTTAAACTTGCGTCCAAATTCACTGGCATCCTTCTCCCCATAAGGACTGCCATCAGCATTCAAAATGACGGGAGAGGCATAATATGTACCATCCGTATCTTCTTTTACCGAGATACTTAAATAATCAGGTGCCACTACATCGATCTTTTCCAAAAACGGATCGAGTCTGGCGTCAATCTTTTTGGCATTCTCCTTGATGAGTGCCACATATCGCAGGCTACAAGCTAAGATTTTCTCTCGCTCTTTCAATCGACCAATCTCAGCATTACATGACGATGCACTTTTCAAGATGGCATACTGCTCCTCACTGCACATATAACAGTACCCGGGACGAATATCTATATAGGAGCCCATCACTTCCGGATTCATGAAATATGTCCCATCCGCTTTTTGAAAATTCACTTTCAAGCGGAAACTGTTATTCTGCGGCAGACCTTCTTTTCCTACAAACAACGGATAGGGAAATATGGGAGGCAGCGTCAAGAGCTCCCTTTCATCACGCGAAAAAGAGACAGCTGTCTCGTGAGAGATCCGATAGGAATCTCCCACCTTCACTGCCTTCCCTTCCATTTCCAACATATCCAGTTCTGTATGGATATCTTCCCACTGGGGGCTATCTCCCTCCCAATGAAAATGGTATCCCTCTTCGCTGCAAGTCCAGTAGGATATATTCATGGCTATACCTTCACCTTCCATTGCTGTTCCTCTCTCCAAATGTCGCAATGATCATAAATCCAGTTTCTCACCTTAGGCTGCCAGTTCGGTCCACTCCCCCTCGGATTGGTATGAACAAACTCCTTCTCTGTATCTGAATTTATTAAATGGCTGTAAGGAATCGTACGGTGTCCCTGAGCAAAAATCTGGATTGGTGATTTTTCGCGGCTATAGATACGAAGCTTTCCGTTATAACTGACCTCTATAAAAGTATACTGTCCTATTGTAAATACCAAGAGACTCGTGTCAGAAGATTTTCCTTCCAGATAATCATATGCCATTAGCTTGCTCTTCTCCTCTTTTGGCCGGTCATTCAGCATGAGCTTTGCCTTTTGGCCTATGATGATGCGGGAAGCACGTATTTCATCCATGTACGCGCTCCAAAAATCCTGCCTGTACTTCCACTTGGCATCTGCAGTACTCGCAATAATATGAAAGAATACAGCAAAGTCATTTTTGACCAGCCAATGCAAGAAAATTTCCTTTGCTTCTTCTTCCACGTATAGCCAAGCCGTATCATTCCCTCTCGGATCTCCCATGTACCGAAAAATAAGCTGCATCAACCAATTCTTCGCACTGTCACTGCCTTCTTCGTCCACATTGATGATGACAGGTCCCACCACCTGGGGAACCAGTCCTTTGTAAACCTGATCTTTCGTCAAATTTTCAAGAAGCACCTGCTTGGCATCCAATCCAATATCCATTTGAAACGCTTTCACTATAGCAGCTTTTACAAAATTGCTTCCAGATAACGTGGGAGGAAAAGACAATGTTTTGAGTGCGTCACGGAGATTTCCTTCGGAGAAGAATTCTGCCATTTGCGAGACACCATCTTTGGCAAGAAGCTGCGGGAAATCCTGCAGAAAATGGATACTTCTTCCCATCCTGTCATTTCTCTGCATTTGTTTCCAAAGCACGGTACGTATCCATTCCGTCTTGCTTTCTTTCGGCTCATAGCCACGAAAATAAGCAAAAAGCAACCGCCGAAAACAACTCGTTTTATCTAAATCCACCTGACGCAAAGCAAATTTAGCAACTGGCATGGATAACTCAGGAGAGAATATGACGAAAGGAAGATTTCTGATTTCCCTTCGCGTAAACTCTTCTTGACTTCCCTGGTACATACGTTCTGTCTTTTTTACCAGCACTTGTAGATCCAAGGGGTCCACCTGGATCATCTTATCTGCCTTCTCTCTGAGTTTTCTAAGCACCGTTTCTATCTGAGGAAGGCAGAGCGTAATCCACTGTTCTTTGCTTTCTCTCGCTTGACGGCTCAAAGTGTTCGCTTTCCTGTTGAGTCTGGCAATACTTTGACTTAATTCACTCATCCTCTTCACACTCGTCTCTCAGAATAAAATCACTATTTGGACTCATCCACCGGAGGCATCATTGTAAATCGCAAATCAATACGCCGGTTCGCCTGCCTGCCTTCTTCTGAGTCCTCATCATATTCATCATCCACGATGGGCCGGGTATCTGCATAGCCGGAGCAAGAGAATATCGGCTGCTCATTGGCATTCTTTTCTCTATCCAGCTCCGGCACATCCCCACGCATCAGATTCCATGTATTGATGGCTCTCTTCGTAGACAGCTCCCAATTCGATGGAAATTCATCCGTATGAATATCCACATTGTCCGTATGCCCTTCGATAAAGACAGTTTCTACCACATTTTTATACTCTTTTTTATCGAGCAATTGGTACAAGACATCCCCCAGATTCCGGATGACCTGCTGCCCTTCTTCTTTGACATCGGCTTCTCCCTGTGCAAAAAGTGCGCCTTCCGGAATACGGAGAACCCCCTGCTTCTTATCGATCTTAACAGAGATTCCCCGCTCACTCATCTCCTCTTGGATTTCTTCAAGCAGCTGGTCTCTTTTGGCATTGTTTCCCATATATTGATCTTTTACCTGTCCCAAATTCAGCATGAAGTAGCAGACCGCCAAGATGAAAACAGAGAGCATCCCTGCCATGAGATCACTGATGGACAGGTTAAAGGCATTTTCATGATTTTCCTGCATTTGTGTATTTCCACGAGTTCTTCGCATAGTGAACTTTTACCTCGATTATCTCATTTTCTTAATGGCATCTGTCAAATCTTCAATATTCTCATTTACCTCCTCCGTTACGCCGGCCAATGTATCGACCGCCGTCGAAATCGTTTCATCAAATTCTTTCAGCTTCGCTATCAGGCCCTCATTGGTGGCTTTGTTATACTTCTGCATCCCATTATCCAGCTGTACAAAAGCTTTCTCCAACTCTCCGCTGACCCCTTTGAAACGGTCTTCGTAGGCAGTCCAAGAGTTCCTCGCCTCTTCCAGTGCGCTTTTTACATACAGAGAAGATTCCATATAATCGCCGGAAATCTTCCGCATCGACTCTGCTACGCTCTTTGCATCCGCCTGTTGCTTTGTCATAGACTGAGCCAGCACCTGCACACCGCTGTCCAGTGAAGCAGCTGCCTGTTGCAGAGGCTGGGCTGCCTTTTGTAAAGGTTCTGCCGCTGTTTTCAATTTCATAGAAACATCATCCGCCGCTTCTACGAATACCTTGGCGGTCTTGCCCGCCGCCTCTACCGTCTTACCAGCCGCATTCACTACATTCCCAGAAGAGGACACCGCCTGCCGCATCTGATCGAGCGTTTCCTGCATATGTTTTTCATGCGTATCCATCATAGACTGCATCTGCTGCATCTGATCAGCAATTTCCGCCATGAGTTCCTTGACACTGGCATTGATCACACCCAGATTTTCTTTCGTCTGGTCAGCACTGTCTTTAGCGATTTTGTCAATTTCTGCGCGCTGTTCCTTCGCACTCGCTGCCATCTTGTCAAAAATATCCTTCATGGTCGTTTTCATCTCTTCCATGAGAGCTGTCATCCTCTGAATATTTTTATCCGTCTCTTCCGTCTGTTTGTTCGCCATGCCTTCCATGGTCTCATTCATTTGGGAAATCGCCTCATTCAACGCATCCAGCGTTTTCTGATTGGCTTCCGAAGAGGCCTTCGTCGAGCGGTCCAGAATGTCCCGAATTCCTTCAGCAAGAGATGCAATATCGGAAGACAAGTTCTTCAGCGAATTTCCTAATTCTTCTGCCCCCTGACCAACACCTTTTTTCAGAACATCCCCCAGCTGGTCAAAACCGCCACTTACAAGGGAATTGGTATTAGACGAAATCTGCATCAGCTGTTCAGTTTGCTTATCCTGTCTTTCTGAAAGTCCCACAAGCATAGTATCCAGATTGCCCTTCATGGCACTATCCATCTTCTCCGCCAACTGATCCAACACATCCGGCAGATGATCACAAATAGAGATAGCCATATCTGTGCTGAGCTGTTCCATCGCTGCCCGCTGCGCCCGGCTTTCTGCCAGCTCTTCGAGCAGGATTTCTTCCACGCTTTTGCGAATGAAGACCTGATCCAGTGCATCAGTAAAACGAGAAACCGCATCGCCAAACCTTTTCATATTCTGACTATGCCACACGCCAAATACAATAGCGCTCACAATACCGAAAATAGATGTCACAAACGCAGTACTCATCCCGCCAAGAAGACCACTGATACTGGAAGAAAGCGCGCCGGTACTGCTGGTATCTACACCTGCCAGACCAATAGTCAACCCTATAAAAGTACCTAAAATGCCGATACCGGTAAAAGTCCCCGCTAACCCCGACCAAAGTCCGCCTTTCATGCCCTCGGTAAATGCTGCAACTGAAAAATAGGACTCCGATTCAACAGTCGAATACTTCTCTAGCCCATCTTTTCCGGGGATAGAAATCAGTGTCCGCTGATACTTTCTCCAAATCCCCTTTATGAGATCACTATTCTCCATTTCCTGAGATAATGACTCAAAATAAGCATTGACATTCTGCGGATTGTATTTTTTCAATATATCAAGATATGTCTCTATTTCTTTATACCGAGCGTCCAATGGTTTTACAAAATGGTATTTATATAAAAGGAATGTAGCAAAGAATGCCACAATGAACACCCAATTTATCGTTTGAGAAAAAAACATTTTACAAAACTGAATAAATTCCATCACGCACTCTCCAATTCAAAACACTATACTAAAAAAGCGTATTTATAGAAAATCAACGTCTACAAACACGCATGATAAAATGAACAGGGAGATAAACGCCCCTCAAGTCTTCCAGGCAGGTCAAAGTACTTTGCTAAATCACATTTCATATGGTTTCGTCTCATAATTCCCATCCTCCTCATCTCCTGCATATTTTATTTTTAATTATATACCATATGTAATGACAAAAACAGAGTCATTATAAAATTTATTTTACTTCATCTTCGTTTCATACATGACCTTGCAACATCAAAAAACCGCCGGAAAATGATCCACAAGGGATCCTCCTTCCGGCGGTTTTATCCTGTACGCAAAGGGCTACAGGATGTAATTCGAAATATCAATATTTTCCGTGACGTCGCCGAGCTTATTTCTCACATAGCTCTCGTCGATGGTGACGTGCTTGTCTTCGAGGTCCGGCGCATCGAAGGAGAGGTCTTCCAAGACGCGCTCCAAGATCGTATAGAGGCGACGGGCGCCAATGTCTTCGGTCTCGGTATTCACACGGGAGGCGATGTCGGCGATGGCGGAGAGGGCGTCTTCGGTGAAGGTGATGTCGACGCCTTCGGTCTCGAGGAGCGCGGTGTACTGGCGGATGAGGGCCTGCCGCGGCTCGGTCAGAATGCTGCGGAGGTCATCCTTGGTGAGGCTTGAAAGCTCGACGCGGATCGGGAAGCGTCCCTGGAGCTCGGGGATGAGGTCACTGGGCTTGGAGACGTGGAAGGCACCGGCGGCCATGAAGAGGATGTGGTCGGTCTTCATCTGGCCGTACTTGGTCTTGACGGTCGCGCCTTCGACGATCGGGAGGATGTCGCGCTGCACGCCTTCTCGGGAAACGTCGGGGCCGCCGGAGGAGCGGCCGCCTGCGATCTTGTCGATCTCATCGATGAAGATGATGCCGCGTTCTTCGGCATAGTGGATGGCTTTGTCTTTGACGACTTCCATATCGACCATCTCATCGGCAGCGGCTTCTGCGAGGATTCTCTTCGCGTCGCGGACGGTGACTTTCTTCTTTTTCATTTTCTTCGGCATCATGGAGGAGAGCATCATGGAAATCTGGTTCGCCTGTTCGTTATCGGTGTTCCCCGGATTTCCTTTCTCTTCCACCTCGAGCTCGATCACGCGGTCGTCAAGGTCGCCGTTTCGGATGCGCGTCTCGAGGTCCTTTCTTCGCTCTTTCTCGCCTTCATCCATCGGCGTCTCTTTCTTTGCTTCGCCGAAGATGATGTCCATGGGGCTTCGTGTCTCGACTTTCTTGGAGGGCCACATAGCTTCTGCGATGCGGTGAATGGCTTCTTCGTCCGCATCCTTGCCATGGCGGCTGCTCTCTTCTTTCTTCACAAGGCGGACGGCTTCTTCGGCAAGGTCGCGGATCATGGACTCGACGTCGCGGCCGACGTAGCCGACTTCGGTGTACTTGGTCGCTTCGACTTTGACGAAGGGGGCACGGGTGAGGGTCGCGATGCGGCGGGCGATCTCTGTCTTGCCGACACCGGTCGGCCCGATGAGGAGAATATTCTTCGGGCTCACCTCTTTCGCCATTTCCGGCGTGAGGCGGCTGGCACGCCAGCGGTTTCGGAGGGCGACGGCTACAGATCTCTTCGCATCGCTCTGCCCGATGATGTACTGGTCCAGGTATTCCACGATTTTTCGCGGGGTCAGGTTTGTATTTTCGTTCATCAGATTTCCTCCACGATGACATTGTGATTCGTATAGACGCAGATGTCGGCGGCGATGTGCAGGGATCTCTCCGCAATGTCACGGGCGGAGAGATCGGTCGCGGAGACCAGAGCACGCGCGGGGTCGGAGAGATCGGTCGCGGAGACAAGAGCACGCGCGGCGGCAAGAGCGTAGTTTCCGCCGCTGCCGATGGCGAGGATGCCGTCGTCCGGCTCGATGACTTCACCGTTTCCGGAAACCAGGAAGAGGTGCTCCCCATCAGTCATGATGAGAAGGGCTTCGAGCTTCTGCAGCACGCGGTCGCGACGCCACTCCTTGGCAAATTCGACGGCTGCGCGGACAAGATTGCCATTGCAGTCGGAGAGGCGCGCCTCGAATTTATCGAAGAGCGCAAAGGCATCAGCGACAGAGCCTGCAAATCCGGCAATGACGCGGCCGTGGTAGAGGCGGCGCACTTTGCGGGCGGTATTCTTCATGATGACCGCATTGCCCATGGTCACCTGTCCGTCACCGGCGACGGCGGTGTGTCCATCCTTCTTGACCGCGAGGATGGTGGTGGCGTGAAATAGAGAGTCTTGTGACATGGGGTGTTCTCCTTTATCGTATTGGCTAAGGGAAATAGTGTTCAGGGTTAGCCCCTCGGGGCGTTGCCTGCGTGCGAAAGAGGTTCAGCGGGTTCTACAGGTTCAGAGGGTTCAACAGGGTTGGTGCGGCGCATAAAAATCAAAAACGCCGCGAGTATATATGAGGCAATGCCCGCATTCCAAATACTCCCTCCTTCCTCTGAAAGGAGGGAGTACTATCGCGATCCGCTTCCTCTAAAAGAGGAAAACCCGCGCAGAGGAAGGGGTTGGCATTTTTATTTGCGTCGCTTTGCAACGCCTCGACTTATCTAAAACTCACGGCGCCTACTTATTTTATGCGCCGCTCCGCAACCTTGAACCTGTCAACCTGAACCCTGAACCCGTCGCGCCAGCGACTAGACTAGAACGCAAAGAGGCTCATCTGTTCTTCTTCTGTTCTTCTTCCGGCAATCCTTTGAGGACGCCCATGGAGTCTAAGGTATCTATGATGGACTGGCTGACCTTGCCTCGCTTCTTGAGGTCCTCCTTCGAGGTGAAGGGATGATCCTGTCTGGCAAGGACGATCTCCTTAGCCACCGCATCGCCAAGAGCAGGGATGCAGTTGAATGGCGGCAGGAGTTTCCCATCGACCATGAGGAATTGCGAAGCGTCAGATTTTTCCAAATCAATCGGCAGGAAGGAGAGGCCGCGCAGGTACATTTCAGCGGCGACTTCGATGACGGTCGCATTTTCTTTTTCAACGGCTGTCGGCTTGTCGAGCGCTGCGATGCGGGCCAGCTCCTGCTTCATGGATATTTTTCCAAATCAATCGGCAGGAAGGAGAGGCCGCGCAGGTACATTTCAGCCGCGACTTCGATGACGGTCGCATTTCCTTTTTCCACGGCTGTCGGCTTGTCGAGCGATGCGATGCGGGCCAGCTCCTGCTTCATGGACGCAAGACCGCGCAGGATGACGGGTGCATTGAAGGAGCCTTCGGCACGGATGGTGAAGTAGGCGGCATAGTAGGCCAGCGGCTGATAGACCTTGAACCACGCGATGCGGAAGGCCATCATGACATAAGCGACGGCATGGGCTCGCGGGAAGAGGTAGCCGATCTTGAGACAGGAGTCGATGAACCACTGCGGCACGTGCGCAGCGTCAAGCTCGGCGCGGTTGTTCGAGCCGCCTTTTTCGAGGCCCTTGCCTTTACGGACATTTTCCATGACTTTGAAGGATGTCAGGGGCTTCACGCCATGCTGGATGAGGTAGTTCATGACGTCGTCT
>FR879629.1:35432-46851 GCA_000434475.1 Dialister sp. CAG:486 | reverse complement strand
TTTTTGTGTTCATGGAGCTATTATTTCACAGCCCCTTTTCATTTTTGGGCATTTTAGTGGGAATGCATAAAGTGCTGTGAACTATTAGTGCAAAGAAAGAACTGATTGAAGAATAGATGATAAAATGATATAATCACTTTATCTATTCATGAGCGCTTATTACATGATCAAGGTGATAATAGGAAGAGTTGTAGTCTTGCCGAAAAGGAAGAATAATAATTTGTTGTTTTCCGGTCTTCTTGTTCCTGCTAGTGGGCGCGTTTTGTATTGAGAGGAGAAATATGATGTCAGGGAAATTATTAACAACCTCCGTTTTATGTGCTCTTTTGACTGGAGCAAACATGATTTCGGGGGGGGTAAATGCTGAGTCCGTTTACGAGCTTACTCCAGTTATTGTCACTGCAACTAAAACGGCAGAGTCAGCTGAAAAAGTTCCAGCTTCTGTCAGTGTGGTAACCGCTAAAGAAATTGCGGCTCATAACTATTCTTCTACGGCTCAGGCATTGGGCCAGCTCCCCGGTGTGTATCTGAGCCCTGTAGGCGATGGTGGCATTTCTATGCGAGGCTTTGGTTCCACAGATATTCTAGTCATGGTTGATGGGCAGCCTGTCAATAATGGATGGAACGGCGCCGTAGACTGGAGCATGATTCCGATACAAAATATCGAACGCATTGAAGTCGTCCGTGGGGCAGCCTCCTCTTTATATGGCGGTCGCGCGGTTGGCGGTGTTATTCAGATTATAACGAAAAAAGCTAAAGATGAAGGTCTGCATGGCGACGTCCTTCTTTCTACGGGTAGTAATAGTACCACGAAACAGAGCTATGATGCGAAATTCAAGAAAGACAAATGGGATGTTGAAATCGGATATGAAAAACGCAAGACGGATGGATGGAGAGGCTATTTTATTGAAGAAAAAACAGGGAAAACTGAAATCGGCGATCCGAAGATAGAGTATGATGCAGATACATCGGCAAGGAATCGATATATTGTTGGTGGAAGAGGCCGAAAAGCCTTTGATACCGAGACCTACCATATCAAGACTGCTTACAATTTTGATGAAGATAAATCTTTGACATATTCCTATTTCCATACCAATTATACATATACTTATAACGATCCATTTAGCTTCATCAAAGATGCTGATGGAAATGAAGTCTTCTATGGCTCTGTGAAGCTCCCCAATGGAAAGGGCTTTGATATTTATCCGGGGGATTTCCTTGGCTATGTCGGAAAGAAGGAATGGGCAGTCCATAACCTTGCTTATGATGATAAAAAGAATCAATTTCATGCTAGAATCGGCGTAACAGATATTAAAAAGGACGGCTTTTCTTCTACTGACGGACCGGAAGAGACTATTTCAGCGGGGGATCTCCAAAAATGGAATGGACAAGGGTCGTTGTCCTTCTACCCGAGCAAGACCAAGGATTTTGACATGCATAAAGCATGGGATATCGGCAAGCACACACTCCTCGCCGGTATGGCTTACAGAAGTGAATCCTTCGATCAGACCAAGTATACTTTGGATCAATGGAGAAATCTGGATACAGGTAAACGAGCTTATGAACTCCACGGCGGCAAAGACGAATCCTGGTCTGGCTACCTGCAGGATAAATGGCAGGCTACTGATCGCTTAGCGGTCTATGCCGGTATTCGTTTTGACAGATATAAAAAATATGATGGCTATGGCGCGTATTTGGATACTAGTGTCAACCGTACTTATGAAGATGGTACATACACCGAGTGGAGCCCAAAACTTTCACTGGAGTATGCGCTTCCAAATGACACGACCATCTTTGCAAGTTATGGACATTCTTTCACTCCGCCGATTCTCTATCAGGTCTATCGTGATGGGGGCGCGGAAATTAAGAATATCAATGGACAGCTTACCGTAGATAAAAAAGTCACAGTGGCCAATCCTGACTTAAAGCCGGAAACTGCGGATACATATGAGATCGGTGTCAAGAAAAAATGGGGCGATAAAACTTCCGCTAGTATGACGTTCTATAGAGCGGAAACGAAGGATGCTGTTCGGTATTCCTCTAATCCTCCGACCATTCTGAATGGCATTTTATATAAAAAGGGCTTTACTCAGTATAGAAACCTTGGAGAGGCATCCAAGAAAGGGATTGAAATCGAAGCTAAGCATAAGTTTAATGATGCATGGAGCTCCTATGTCAACTATGCCTGGGAATCTGAAGATATAGAGGGAGAGCACAACTACGATTTGCCCAAACATCTGCTTCATTTTGGCGTAGAATACCAGAGAAATAAATGGGATATTCTTGCCGATGCCCAGTACGTAAGTGCGCGTCAGTCTCCTGATGCTGATACTGGGAAATATTATTCTGAAGACGCTTTCTTTATCACAAATCTAGCCTTCAATTACAATGTAACCCCGGAGGCAAAACTGCAGTTTACCGTATATAACCTCTTTGATAAGACTTTCTATGCGACAGAAGCTGCTAGTGAAAGAACGTATACCGTTTCTCTGCAGTATTCCTTCTAAGATAGGAGAAAATGATGCGTATTCCGTTTCCGTTTTTAGCTTTAAGCATGCTTTTCTTTTCTGTTGCTTGTAACATTTCTGAAGCTCGTATGCCTGAGCCTGCATCTATGCCTTACTCCCTTCGTGGTGGAGAGCCACATAATCCACGTGTTGCTAAATACTATTTGGAAGAGCTGGTGTCTGAAGGTAAAATGACCAAGGAAGAGGCGGAACGCACGGAAGTCTATATGATTTTCCGCAATGCCCGACGGATGCAGGATCTTAAAGACGTCAAAGGACTATCTAAGGAAGATCGCCGAGCCGTTATGGCACACAAGCGGGAAATTAGAGGAAATCCTTTGATAGAGTATGCCAACTATTGTGGGCTAACTCTTGAGCGTGCCAAGGAATTGATGAATTTAATGCATGGATCGGATAAGGGTACTAAGTATTATCAGAAGGTATAACAAAAGAAGTAGAACGCCTGACGCCCCAATCCCGCTTTCCTTATAGGAAGGCGGGATTTTTTTCATATAGGCGCTTTTCGCATGTTTTCTTTGATCGGAACATGCTACAATAGGCATAGAGTAGTAAGGAAAGGCGGGGCGTGATGAAGAAAGCACTCAAAGATCTTCGGAAGGAAAAGCACTGGTCACGATATTTTCTCATGATCTTCGGAATGCTGCTCGCTCTTTTCTGTCTGCTGCTTCTGGTAGCGAAAATCATGAGCTATGGAGCGGCAGAGCTTTTCAACTATGCGGCTTCTCGGCAGGAGATGCTTCGGGGGACGATCACGGTGGAGTCGATCACCGCGAATATCCATGGCGGTGTCACTTTCGAGAAGCTGGCGTGGGATGATCCGGCGGGGAATCCGATCCTGCGCGTGCCGTCCGGATCTTTCAAGGTAGATCCGTGGGATGTGCTCAGGATGCGCTTCGTCTCTACGACCATTCGGGAGATCACGCTGGAGAGCCCGGCCTTTGCGGTGTATTTCGATGAGGAGATGCATGTGGACTTCATCAACCGCCGGCAGGGGGAGATCGAGCAGGAAAAGGCGCTGGATGCGAAGAAAAAGCTGGAGGATCGGATCTCGAATTTCAATCGTGAGGGAAAGCCGCTGGATGTCACGATCACGGTGCATAATGGCCGAATGGCGGCTTTCTATCGGCAGCGTCGCTATCTTGTCTCGCGCGTATCGCTGAATGGGCATATCGACACGCGCGGCGTGAGTGATCTCCACATCAAGACGGGGGAATTTGGCGGGACGATGGTGGGGAATGGCATCGAGGCGGACTGCGAGATTGATTTCAAAGAAAAGAATCTCCCATCGATCGTCTCTGTCACGGCGAAGGGGGTGATCCCTTCTTCCATGGGGCTGGGAGATGATATCCATGACAAGATGACTTTGACTGCTTCCGGACGCGGGCCTCTGTCTCATCTCATCTGCGACGGGACGGTCACCATGCCGGAGCTTCATGTGCCGGCGCTGGATTTCTATGATGTGAAGGGGGATATCCACTACGATGACGGGGCGATGACGTTCTCGGACGTGAAGGCGCGAGTCTACGGCGGCATCGTGACGGCGCGCGGGGACTATAATGTCGATAGCCGCGTGTATAATATCTATCTCCACGGGGAGGGCCTGGATAGCCGTATTCCGACCAAGGAGCCGAGGTTCTACTGTCTGGTCACGCTGGATGGGGAGATCCACTGTGATGGGAATGTGAAGGATCTCGTAGCTTTCGGCAGTTTCTCTTCCAGTGGAGGTTTCTACAGTCTTATCCCATTCCGTGGCATCACTGGTACGTTTCATAACCGCTATCGGGCGCTGGATTTCTATGATGTCACGATCGATACGGATTTCGGCCTCATTCATACGGATGCCTTCCATATCATCGATGGGAAGCTCCACTTGGGAAAGATAGAGCTGGTGGATAAGGAGAGCGGGGAGTCGATGAGTATCACGGATGCGCGCGATCAGAAAGGCCCAGGAAGGGTTATCAGCCAGATCCGGGAGGATATCAAGGAAATCAAGGAACGAGTGAGTGGGCTCACGCCATAGAGATATTTCCCGAACGGTAGTTCTTTTGGCCTCACTGCTTGCCCAGAAGAAAATATATTTGCTGTTTTCGCTTTTTGCCCTATAGGTACGACCGCTCGCGAAAAAATATCATGTGAAGGAAATCTATCTCTTCGGCTCCTATGCAAGGGGCGAGGCCAGATGCCCAAAGCGATCTGGATTTTCTTATTTTTGGCGGAGATGGATTTCGTCTCACTGAGATCTTCTTCAGTCTTATGCGACATCGCATCATCTGATCGTTTCTTTCTTCATCAGGGATCTCGTCCTTGACCAGCTTGAAGAGGACGGAGAGCTGGAGGAAGCGAGCACGTATTTTGAAAGCACTGGAACTTTCGTATAAAGAAGTCTATGATCTGGAGGAAATGCAATAAAAACGGATAAGCGGGGCAATTTGCCTATGTTTTCCAGAAAATAGTTACTTTCGATAATTCAATGTTATCTATTCTAAAAGTAAATGATCCCCTGCTGGCAAGGGACGGGCATTCCGTATGGGGCTCTCTATATGGAAAAACACCGAAAAACGCTGCGTGGCAATGTTCCACGCAGCGTTTTTTGTATAAACAGGGAAAGATGGGGGTCTATTTCATCACCTTCGGTTTATTTCATCAGCTCTGCCATTTTTTCGATGATGATATGTCCCAACTCGTCCTTGCTCATCTTCGGATACTGTTCCATATGTCCGTCCTTGTACAGGAGCGATGCGATGTTTGTCGTGCCGTTGAAGCCGGCGCCCGGCATGGCGACGTCATTGGCGACAAGCATATCCAGGTTCTTTCTTTTGAGCTTCGATTTACCGTGTTCGATGACGTCCTGGGTCTCTGCGGCGAAGCCTACGAGGAACTGTCCCCTCTTCTTCTGGCCGAGTCCATAGAGGATATCCGGATTCTGTGTAAGGTCGATGTGCAGGGAGTCGAAGTCTTCCTTCTTGATCTTCTGGTCGGCCTGCACGGTCGGACGGTAGTCGGAGACGGCCGCTGCCATGATCGCAGCATCACAGCTGTCGTATTCCGCATTCATGGCTTTTTCAAGCTCGCGGGCATCCTGGACGTAGACCATTTTGACGCCATAGGGCGCAGGAAGTGCCGTAGTACAGGAGACGAGTGTCACGTCTGCGCCTTCCATCCATGCGGCTTTAGCGATGGCGTAGCCCTGCCGGCCGCTGGAGCGGTTGCTGATATAGCGGACGGGGTCGATCTTTTCCTGGGTGCCGCCGGCGGAGACGACGACTTTCTTCCCTTTCAGGAGTTCGCGGCCATAGATGCATTTTTCCGCGCAGTCCATGATGGTCGTAAGCGCCGGGAAACGGCCTTTGCCGGAGGTATTGCAGGCGAGATGGCCGCTTTCCGGTTCGACAAATTCATAGCCGAAGGATCTCAGCTTTTCCATATTCGCCTGCACGATGGGATTTTCGTACATGTTTGTATTCATGGATGGTACGAAGAGGACTTTCGCCTTCGTCGCCATGATGGTGGTCGAGAGCATATCGTCAGCGATGCCGTTTGCGACTTTGCCGATGATGTCGGCGGTCGCAGGTGCTACGACGAAAAGGTCAGCGAGCTTGGCAAGGGCGATGTGTTCGACATCCCATTTGCTGATATTCGCGAACATATCGACAGTGACATCATTGCCAGACAGTTCGCCGAAGGTGATCGGTGTCACGAGTTTGGCGGCGTTTGCCGTCATGATGCAGTGGACATCAGCCCCTTTCTGGCGGAGCTGGCTCACGAGACCGGCTGCTTTGAAAGCGGCGATCCCGCCGCTGATTCCTACGACAATGTGCTTATTTTCAAACATCATGCATGAGTTCCTTTACTAAAAAATGGATGGAAGGTTCAGGGGTCAACGGGTTCAGGTGGCGGCTTCGCCGCAAATACATAGGGTGCGATGCCCGAAAGTCGTTTGTAAGTCACCAGTCACCCTGAACGTACAAAAAGTCAGGCAGCCTTTCTTGGACTGCCTGACCTTATTTTTATTTGCTGAAGGAGTAGGTGATCTTGCCTTCATAGATCTCTTCGAGAGCGATGGTTGCTGGTTTCTTGCCTTCTGCGTGAGCGATGAGCGGGGTCTGTCCGTCCGTCAGTTCACGGGCGCGAAGAGCGGCGAGGGTCACGAGGGTGTACTTGGAGTCCACCTTTTTGACAAGGCTGTCGATAGAAGGATAACACATCATTTTAAGGGTACCTCCTTATTGATATACTGTTTGAAAATGGTCTCGATCTGCCCTTCATTGCGGGACAGCTTGCAGCGTTCGGCTTCCAGGATGGAGCTGGTCTTTCTCACCGCATCTTCGAGTTTGTCATTGACGATGATATAGTCATACTGGTGTGCCATAGCGAGCTCACTGGTGATCTGTGCGAGGCGCTTTTGGATGGTCTCTTCAGAGTCTGTACCGCGTCCGTAGAGACGATCGGACAGGACCTCCAAAGACGGTGGGACGATGTAGATGAAGACGCCTTTCGGATAGCGTTTCTTGACCTGCATGGCGCCCTGGATGTCGATCTCCAGCAGTACGGATTTCCCGTCACTGATCATGTCGAGAGCGCGCTTTTTCGGCGTGCCGTAGTAGTGGTCATAGACCTTGGCATATTCGAGGAAGGCATCTTCTTCGATGAGCTTTTCGAACTGTTCATTGGTGCGGAAGAAATAGCTCTCCCCCTCCACTTCCCCTTTTCGGGGGTCTCTTGTCGTCATCGAGACGGAATACTGGAGATCCGGAAATTTCTCGCGGATGGCATTGCAGATGGTCCCCTTCCCCGCACCGCTCGGGCCGGAGACGACCAGAAGAATGCCTTCATCTTTTTTCGCTGTCTGTGCCATCAGTTTTCATCCATTCCTTCAGAAGTGATCACATCTTTATTCATCAGTCTGTGAGAAATCGTTTCCGGCTGTACGGCGGAAAGAATGATCTGCCCGCTGTCCATGATGAGGACGGCTCTCGTCTTTCTGCCGTAGGTGGCATCGATGAGATCCCCTTTGTCACGGGAGTCCTGGATCATACGTTTCACCGGTGCAGACTCCGGGCTGATGATCGCCATCACGCGCGCTGCAGCTGCCATATTGCCAAAACCGATATTAATCAAAGAAAAACCCACTTTTATGTCTCTCCTTACTCTATTATTGACCAGACTTGCGTCTTTTCATCTGTAACGATAATTATACCATAAAATGACGGCCGCTTCACGGATTTCTTCAGAAATTACAAATTTAGGCTGTGTGGGAATGGCTGGAAGGTGCGATGGGAAAGGCAGGTTCATTTGAAAGCAGGGATGAGTGACCGCGCACCTTTCCGCTTTCCTCATTTGTCTTTCATACGGTTAGAACCCTATCCGGCTCGCTTCGTTCGCCACCTTCCCCACGCGGGGAAGGCTTTGATGCGGGGAAGACGGTGTTCTCGTTTCGCGGTCTTCCCCATGGGGGAAGGTGGTACTCTCATTTTTCGCCCTTGAGACGCATTTCTCCACTCTCTTTCATACCGCCAGAGCCCTCTCCGCCCCTTCTGGGCACTTTCACCATTGGGAAGAAAAGGCGAACGGTCGTTCTTTTGAGCCGACATGCGCTTCAAACGAATGCGCGTTCGCAGGATTATGGAGAGATGTTCCGTATAAATACGCGGCGCTTCGGGTTTTGACGCAGTGCACCAGAAGTTTGAAAGCAGGGATGAGTGACCGCGCGCCTCTCCGCTTTCCTCATCTGTCTTTCATACGGCCAGAACCCTATTCGGCTCGCTATGCTCGCCACCTTCCCCACGCGGGGAAGGCTTTGATGCGGGGAAGACGGTGTTCTTGTTTCGCTGTCTTCCCCGTGGGAGAAGGCGCTACTCCTTATTTTCCGCCCTTGAGACGCATTTCCCCACTCTCTTTCATACCGCCAGTCCCCTATCCGCCCCTACGGGGCACCTTCCTCGGGGGCTGACGATACGAGGAAAACCTGCCATCGCAGACCTTCGGGCATCGCCAGATTTATATTGCGGCGAAGCCGCCACCACAACCCTGAACCCTGAACCCTGAACCCTGAACCCATCATTTACCCTCTTCCATCAAAAAAGAACCCGCTTTCGCAGGTTCTTTTTACATATCTACCATTTATTTCTTGCTGAAAGCATAGAGCTTTTCTGTCACGCGGTCGACTTCGGCATAGAGCTTTTCTGTGTCGATGGTCGTCATCTCTTTGTGACGCATGACGGTCTTGCCATTGATGATGACGGTGTCGACGTCCATGGAGTTTCCGGCATAGACGGCAAGGGAGACGCTGTCGAAGCGCGGGTGCCAGTGGAAGCCGCTTCTGTCCACGAGTATGATATCGGCGAGTGCGCCCTTTTCCAGCTTGCCAAGGTCATCATAGCCGAGGCATTTGGCGCCATCGACGGTCGCCATCTCCATGGCTTCGGTCGCAGTGATGGCGAAGGGATCGTAGGTATTCGCTTTATGGATGAGGGAGGCGAGGCGCATTTCTGCGAACATGTCGAGCTTATTATTGGAGGAGGCGCCATCGGTGCCAAGGCCGACGGTGACGCCGGCTTTTCTCATCTTGACGACGGGTGCGATGCCGGAGGCGAGCTTCAGGTTGCTGCCCGGATTATGTGCGACGCGGACGTGCTTTTCCCGCATGATGGCGATGTCTTCGTCGGTCACATGGACGCAGTGGGCTGCGAGTGTCGGCAGCTCAAAGAGACCGAGGTCATTCATGAGGGCGATCGGTGTCTTGCCGTATTCCTTGAGGCAGTTTTCTACCTCCCCTTTTGTTTCGGAGAGATGGATGTGGATCGGGATGCCGTGCTTCATCGCTTCGTCGCGCACCTGCCTAATGTAGTCCGGCGGGCAGGTGTAGGGAGCGTGCGGTCCGAGCATGACATGGAAGCGTCCGTCTCCGGCGCCTTCCCATTTCTCGAAGAGCTCGATATTCTCCTGAAGGCCGCTTTGTGCATTCGGGCTGATGCCTGCGAGGCCGCGTGCCAGATTTCCGCGGATACCGGCTTTGTCAGCTGCCTTCGCGCAGGAGTCCATGAACATGTACATGTCGCAGAAGGCGGTGGTGCCGCCGCGGATCATTTCTGCGAAAGCAAGCATGCTTCCCCAGTAGACAATGTCGTCGTCGAGGTGGTCTTCAGCCGGCCAGATCTTGTTCTGCAGCCAGTCCATCAGTTCCATATCATCGGCGTAGGAGCGGAACAGTGTCATCGCAACGTGGGTGTGGGTATTCACAAGTCCGGGCATGGCCAGCATGCCTTTCCCATCGATGACTTCCGCATGGTCTGCGTCTTTTGGGTTTTCCGGGAAATCTTTGATATATTTCCCGTCTAAAGAAATATTCTGGTTTTCGGTGACTTTGCCGTTCCGGTAAAGTCCGATGTTTTTGATCAGTGTGGTCATATCGATGCTCCTTCTTAGTCGAGTCCCAGGTACTTTCTCTGTGCTTCTGTCAGGGTATCGATCTGGTATCCCATGGCAGCGAGCTTGATGGAGGCGATCTTGGTATCCAGTTCATGCGGAAGGGTGTAGACGGCCGGCTTCATGTCCTTGCCGTGCTGGAGGAGGTAGCGGGCTGCGAGGGTCTGCATTGCGAAGGAGAGGTCCATGATCTCTGCCGGATGGCCATCCCCTGCTGCAAGGTTCACGAGGCGGCCTTCAGCCATGAGGAAGACGGTCTTGCCGTTTGGCAGGACATAGCCTTCGATGTTCTTGCGGGCTTCGTAGTGAGAGACGGCGATGCGTTCCAGATCCTTGCGGCTGACTTCGCAGTCGAAGTGGCCAGCATTCGCACAGATGGCGCCGTCCTTCATCGCGAGGAAATGCGGCTCGGTGATGATGTCGATGTCGCCGGTGACGGTGAGGAAAATGTCACCGTGCTTAGCAGCTTCTGCCATCGGCATGACTTCGAATCCATCCATCACGGCTTCGATGGCTTTGATGGGATCGACTTCTGTCACGATGACATGGGCACCGAGTCCTTTCGCACGCATCGCACAACCTTTGCCGCACCAGCCATAGCCGGCGATGACAGCGGTCTTGCCGGTGACGGTGAGATTCGTGCTGCGGATGATGCCGTCCCAGGCGGACTGGCCGGTGCCATAGCGGTTATCAAAAAGGTACTTGCAGTAGGAATCATTGACTGCGATCATCGGGAATTCCAGCTTGTTTTCCTTTTCAAGGATCTTCAGACGATATACGCCTGTGGTGGTCTCTTCAGAGCCGCCGATGAGGTTCTTCTGGCACTCTTTTCTGGTGGTATGGAGCAGGTGTACGAGGTCGCCGCCGTCGTCGATGATGATGTCGGGCATGTGGTCGAGGGCCTTGTTCAGGAACATGAAATATTCCTCTTCGGTGCAGGCATGCCATGCATAGACAGTGATGCCGCTCTTGACGAGGCCGGCTGCGATCGGATCCTGCGTGGAGAGCGGATTGCTGCCGGTGCAGATGACATTCGCACCCGCTGCTTTCAGCGTGAGCGCAAGGTAGGCGGTCTTCGCTTCGAGATGGATGGACATGACGATGGTCTTGCCTTTGAAGATCTGCTCTTTGACGAATTCTTCACGCAGTGTATTCAGTGCGGGCATGAATTTTTCGACCCAGGAAATACGCTGCAGGCCTTCGTCGGCCAAGGAAATATCACGAATCATGGATTCAGACATGGATGGACTCCTTTCGGGGAAATAAGTAAAGGTTCAAGGTTCAGGGTTGTGGCAGCGGCTTCGCCGCAGTATAAATCTGGCGATGCCCGAAGGCCCGCGATGACAGGTTTCCCTCGTATCGTCAGCCTTCCTTGCGGGGAAGGTGCCCCGAAGAGGCGGATAGGGCACAGGCGGTATGAAAGACAGATGAGGAAAGCGGAAAAGTGCGCGGCACATGTAGGGAAA
>FR879629.1:26160-35362 GCA_000434475.1 Dialister sp. CAG:486 | reverse complement strand
CCTTCTCTGCGGATAACAGGCTTCCCGTTTTCGGATTTTCTGCCATTGAGTGCCTGAGTGCGAATGACAACGATTTCTCGATTTCGCTCGAAATGACCGTGCGGGAGTCTGATGTCTCCCAGTCGCTCATCCCTGGCTACTAGAATCCAGTCACCAGTCACTAGTCACTTTTTTATTTTGAAAGCTCTTTCTTGTACCGCGCGATCGTCTCTTCATACGGCGCTTTCAGCACGCCCTTTTCTGTGATGATACCGGCGATGAGAGAGAACGGCGTGACATCGAAGGCGGGATTATAGACAGGGACGTCTTTCGGCGCGCTGTAGACGCCGGCAAATTTCCGCACTTCGTCCGGATCTCTTTCTTCAATGACGATCTTCTTGCCGGAGGCGATGGAGAAGTCAAATGTCGAGAACGGGGCAGCGATGTAGAATGGGATATGGTGGTAGGCTGCCATGACGGCAAGGCCATAGGTGCCGATCTTATTGGCGGTATCGCCATTCGCCGCGATGCGGTCTGCACCGACGATGATGGCGTCTATTTTCTTGTCGCGCATGACGGAAGCGGACATCGTATCGGAAATGAGGCAGCACGGGATATGCCCTTCCATGAGCTCAGTCGCGGTGAGGCGGCTCCCCTGCAGGAGCGGACGTGTCTCATCCGCATACACGCACTCGATCGCCCCACGCTCATGAAGGACGGAGAGGACGCCGAAGGCCGTGCCGATGCCTGCCGTCGCCAGTGCTCCCGTATTGCAGTGGGTCAGGATGCGAAGCCCCTTTCTTCCCTGGAAAAGGTCTGCGCCATTTTCACCGATGGACCGGCAGGTGTGAATATCTTCCGCTTCGATATCACGGGCCTTTGCAAGGAGAGCATCTCCCGCTTCTTTGGCAGGATATCGATCGAAGACCTTCTCCATCTCGGAAACGGCCCAAGACAGATTCACGGCAGTCGGACGCGCCGCGCTGATCTCTTGGCAGGCGTGGTGAAAGGCAGCCGATACATCAGAGGACAAAAGGCACTCTCTATAGGCGAGGACGACGGCATAGGCGGCCGCGACACCGATCGCAGGAGCTCCGCGCACCGCAAGGATGCGGATGGCATCGGCTACCTCACGGTAGTCCCTGCAGCTTAGATAGGTGATCTCTGTAGGGAGCTTCGTCTGGTCAAGTAGGCGGAGGCTCTCACCTTCCCAGGCAAGCGAGCGCAGCGCACTCATACGTGAAATCCTCCGAAGGCTTCCGCGGCGTGGCGGCAGTGGCAGTCCTTCTCTACATCATACGTCTCGAAGACGTCGGTCACGATGCGGTACATGTTGCGGCTGTTTTCTGCCATGCAGCCCAAGACTTCCTGATGGCTCAGCTCCTCTTTTGTGATGCCGGCAGCGAAATTCGTGACCATGGAAATGCTTGCGTAGCAGATCTCCGCTTCACGGGCGAGCTGGCACTCCGGTACATTCGTCATGCCGACTACGTCAGCGCCCCACATGCGGTATGCCTTGATCTCTGCCGGGGTCTCGAAACGCGGCCCTTCCGTGCAGATGTAGGTCCCCTGCGGGTGTAGAGTGATGCCTTCCTTTCTTCCGGCGGCAAGGATCGCTTCTCGGAGCGATGCACAGTACGGATGGCTCATGTCGAGATGGGCGACGCCATAGCGCTCGCCATCATAGAAGGTCCCTTCGCGGGCTTTCGTCATATCGATGAACTGGTCGAGAAGCACCAGCTCACCCGGCTTGTAGTTCGGATTCAGTGAGCCGACGGCCGTCGTGCTGATGACGGCTGCGACGTCAAGCATCTTCAGGGCAAACATATTGGCACGGTAATTGATCTTGTGCGGGGGGATCGTGTGATGCGCCCCGTGACGGGAGAGATGGATGATCTCCCTGCCTTCAAAGAAACCGGCTTCATACTTCGCTTCGCCATAGGGTGTCTCGATGATATGCTCGGTCACGTCCTTCAGCAGGACAGAATTTTCCGCCCCGGTGCCGCCGATGAAAGCGATTTTTTTCATTGTACATGATCTCCTTCCATGAACCATTTAGAAAGTGTATCTCGAGCGATCGTATATTTCTTATCGCAATACGGGCAGACGATCTCGATGGAGGGATCGGCGAGCAGGCTCTGCTTCTCCGCCTCCGGGAGAGACTTCAGTGTCCCTTTGATGCGTTCCTCCGAGCAGGTGCAGCGGAAGGTCAAAGGGCCGTCCTTGAGCAGTTCGAACTGGCCTTCGACCAAAAGCTTTTCCAGAGAACCTTCTTCCTTGGCATCCTTCGTCAGGTCCCAGCGATCCAGCTCACGGAAAAGCTCTGCGAATCTGCCCATATTTCCTTTTGGCAGGAGCTGCGCCATGAAGCCCGCCGAGCGCAGGATATCGCCCTTTTCGGTCATGGAGATATCCAGCTTCACGGCCGACAGCGTCTGCTCAGATGTATTCATATACTCTGTGAGGCACGCCGAAATGTCTCCGTGAGACAGGTTCACCGTGCTCGTATATGGGAGCTTCAGGAGCGAGTAGCGCGTCACGAAGAGCTGTCCCTTCGCTGCTGCCAGCTGAGCCTCATGCACATCGTCACAAGGCACGCCTTCTCCGGCTTCCGGATGGTCCAGAAAACCGCGGACAAAGCGCCCGTCATAGGCATCGACGTGGATCGCGCCCAAAGGGCTTCCTGTCATCCAGCGGATGGAGATCCCTTCATGATTTTTGAAATCATTGATGAGGATCGCTGCCCCTGTCATCGCTTTCGCGAGGATCCTCGCAGACGCCGGGGGCAGATGATGGATCGCTTCCGCTTCGAGGGATACATTCGATGTATCCGCGACAGTCAGACGGATGCCGTCCGCACTCAGATAATGCTGAATCGTATTCGTATTCATAGTCAAAACCTCTGGTACACATGAAATTTTCGCCGGAGAGAATGGCTCTTCCAGCAGCACAAATCGGATATATTATAGCATAATAGAACGAGGAATGGTGAGGTTTATGGGGACGGCGCCCTGTTTTCCCCTCTCCTGTCAAACGCTATCAGCCGCCTTTCTGCTGTCTTTGCATAAACGCTGAAATCCCATATATTCTCTGCATTTTCTCATGTTTTTGGTTGACTGAACTATGAATTTATGGTATTGTTGAATCATGCTCAATACGAGCAGTGTAAGTCATTTTTTTAGGAGGAATTTCCATGAAAGGTACAGTTAAGTGGTTCAGTGCAGAAAAAGGCTACGGCTTTATTGAAAGAGAAGAAGGCGGCGACGTTTTCGTTCATTTCTCTGCTATTCAGGCTGATGGCTTCAAAACACTGAATGAAGGCCAGAAGGTCGATTTCGAAATTATTGATGGTGCAAGAGGACCTCAGGCTGCTAACGTTAAAGTTGAAGGCTGATCACTGAACTGACTGCTATATAGCGTAAGTTTGTAACCAAAGATAAAAAGAGAGCCGTGAATCATTGGATTCGCGGCTCTCTTTTTTATGCTTGCTTGGCAGCCCTCTATGCTTTCTTTCCGGAGATATTCTCTCTCATCTCGGTATCGGCTGCAATATTTTTCATTTGATAGTAATCCATGACACCCAGATTTCCCTTCTGGAGTGCTTCTGCCATAGCCTTTGGCACTTCGGCCTGGGCTTCGACGACCTTCGCCTGCATTTCCTGGGTATAGGCGCGCATTTCCTGCTCCTTGGCGACGGCCATGGCACGGCGTTCTTCGGCTCTTGCCTGTGCGATCTGCTTATCTGCTTCTGCCTGATCGGTCTGGAGCTGGGCACCGATATTTCTGCCTACATCGACATCGGCGATATCGATGGAGAGGATCTCAAAAGCTGTCCCCGAGTCGAGACCTTTGCCGAGGACCGTACGGGAAATGTGATCCGGATTCTCCAGTACGTCGGTGTGCTTTTCGGAGGAGCCGACGGTCGTGACGATGCCTTCGCCGACACGGGCGATGATGGTTGCTTCCCCTGCCCCGCCGACGAGGCGATCGATATTCGCACGGACGGTGACACGTGCGCGGACCTTGAGCTCGATGCCGTTTTTCGCGACCGCAGAAATGGTCGGGGTCTCGATGACCTTCGGATTGACGCTCATCTGGACGGCTTCGAGGACATTGCGTCCTGCGAGGTCGATGGCGGCTGCCTGCTCGAAGGAGAGATCGATCTGTGCGCGATGCGCGGCAATCAGGGCATCGACGACGTTATCCACATTGCCGCCCGCCAGGTAGTGCGCTTCGAGCTGGTTCACACTGAGGAGAAGTCCCGCCTTTGTGCCTTTGATGAGCGGCAGCACGATCATCTGCGGAGAGACGCGGCGGATCCGCATCCCCACCAGATTGAAGAGGGAGATATTCACATCCGCGGCAAGCGCGGAGATCCAGAGTCCGATCGGCACGAAGTGCAGCAGGACGGACAGAGCTGCGATGGCGATGAAAAAGATGATCACCGGAAAGAGTAAAAGTTCCATACATGCCTCCTTTTTATAATCAGGAATCAATGAGAATCCGCTTGGCAGGACTCTCAGCTTGCGGCTTCGGAAAGGATATGCCAGAAGCCATGGGTCAAAGGGTCAGAGGACCTGCCTTTGCGATAGGATCGGCGCTGGCAATCCTATCGCACCTGCCTAGCGGGCATCCGCTTTTTTCACGACAAGATAGCTTCCTTCTGCCTTGATGACGATGACCTTCTTCCCCTTCTCTATAAAGTCACCGCGAGAGACAGCATCTAGGATATGGCCTTCGATATCCACTTTGCCGGACGGGCGAAGGACTGAGTCCGTCATCCCCTCTTTCCCGGCATAGGCTGACAGATCAGCGGTGGAAGACTTGAAGCCCTTCTGACCGGTGAGAGAATCACGCAATGTGACTTTCTGCCACAGCCGGCTTTGTGAAAGGTGATCGACCAAGAAATAGAACCCGATCCCGGCGAGAAGTACGCCACCCGACAGGATATAGAGGGCTGTCATATCTCCGCCGAAGGTGAAGAAAAGCCCGGAGAGAAGGAGGACGAGGCCTATGACAGCCGCTACGCCTGTCATGAGCGCCAGGATGTCCAGAATGACCAGCGCCAGCCCGCCGAAGTACAAGACAGCTTCGAGCATCTGATCGCCTTCTGACCAGTTCGCTCCGATCAGAAGACAGCCAGCGATCGCCGCTGCCAGCGCCCCGCCCGAGAATCCGGCGGTCTTGATCTCCGCCAGCAGCGAGATAAGAATGACGGCGGATAAGAGACCTTCTATGATCGGGTGCCTAAAAACGTCTGCCATAGGCATGGCATCGGCTGCCAGCACCTGCATGGGAAAGAACAGCAGGAGAAATAGGAATTTCTTCATTTTTGATGGGATGCCTCCTTTCGCGAACTGATTTCCTATTCATTATACACTATGCAGATAAAATTTTTCCTGTATTTTTTCTGCCATCCCCTGCCGCGGCAGATTCGCGCAAAAGGGGCGGTGAAATAACGATCGTCTCATTTTCGCTTTCATTCTGCCGCGGGGACTTGTGCCTCTCATAGGAGTGACCGGGAAACTTTATCTCAGCTGTCTTTCATACCATAGTCACCCTATCCGCCCCTGCGGGGCACCTTCCCCTAGAGGGGAAGGCTGCGCGATACGGGAATACCATCTTCATCGCTGAAATGAAAGCAAAGCAAAGCAAAAAGGGGCTGTGCCTGAACCCTGAACCAAATGAAAGCAAAGTAAAAAGGGGCTGTGAAGAAATGAGGATTCATTTCTTCACAGCCCCTTTTGATGAAAATTAGTCGACCGGTTTTGCGAAGAGGTCTTTTTCTTTCTCTTTCTTGAGAGCGGTCTTGATGTGCAGTTCTTTCAGCTGCTTATCAGCGACTGCGGACGGTGCCTGGGTGAGCGGATCGATCGCACTCTGGGTCTTCGGGAAGGCGATGACATCGCGGATGGAGTCGAGGTGGAGCATCAGCATGACGAGACGGTCAAGGCCGAGGGCAATGCCTGCATGCGGCGGAGCGCCGTACTTGAATGCATCAAGCAGGAAGCCGAATTTCTGCTCTGCTTCTTCCTGAGAGATACCGATGGCTTCGAATACTTTTTCCTGCAGATCCTGCTGGTAGATACGAAGGGAGCCGCCGCCGGCTTCGACACCGTTCAGGACCATATCATAGGCTTTCGCATAGACCTTGGACGGATCGGTGAGGAGGTACTGTACATCTTCATCTCTTGGTGCGGTGAATGGATGATGTTCAGCGACGTAGCGTTTTTCTTCTTCGCTGTATTCGAACATCGGGAAGTCGGTGACCCAGCGGAAGCAGAATTCATTCGGGTCGATGAGGCCCATGCGGCGAGCCATTTCGAGACGGAGTTCGCCCAGAGCCTGTGCGACGACCTTCGGCTTGTCAGCGATGATGAGGACGAGGTCGCCTTTTTCCGCTTCGCAGACTTTGCCGATCTCACGGATCTTATCTTCGCCGAGGAATTTGGTGATCTGGCACTTCAGGCTGCCGTCTTCATTGAAGCCGATCCAAGCCAGGCCTTTGGCACCATAGTGTCCAACGTATTCGACGAGGCCGTCGAGTTCACGACGCGGAATGCCGGCATCGCCTTTGACGGTGATGGCTTTCACACAGCCGCCATTATCGAGGACGGAGCGGAATACTTTGAAGCCGGTGTCACGGAGCAGGTCGGATACATCATAGAAATGCATATCGAAACGAAGGTCCGGTTTGTCGGAACCATAGAGAGCCATGGCGTCATCCCATTTGATCCTCTTGAACGGGATCTGGATATCGACATTGAGGACTTTCTTGAAGACTCTCTGCATCATGTGTTCCATGAGGTCCAGAATGAAGTCCTGGTCTTCGAAGGAGAGTTCCATATCCAGCTGGGTGAATTCCGGCTGGCGATCGGCACGCAGGTCTTCATCACGGAAGCAACGAGCGACCTGGAAGTAGCGTTCCAGACCGGAAACCATGAGCAGCTGTTTGAAAAGCTGTGGGGACTGCGGCAGAGCGTAGAATTTGCCTGGGTTCACACGGGAGGGGACGAGGTAGTCGCGTGCGCCTTCCGGGGTGCTCTTGGTGAGCATCGGGGTCTCGATTTCGAGGAAATTGTGTTCATCGAGGAAGGTTCTCATCTCATGTACGATCTTATGGCGCATGATGAGGTGGTTCTGCATTTCCGGACGGCGCAGATCGATGTAGCGGTATTTCAGACGGACGTTTTCATCGACATCGATGCCGTCTTCGACGTAGAATGGCGGGGTCTTCGCTTTATTCAGGATGCGAAGCTCGGAAACGACGACTTCCACCTTGCCGGTCTTCATCTTCGGGTTGACAGTTTCTTCGCTTCTCTCTCTGACCTTGCCTTTGACAGCGAGGACGAATTCACTGCGGCAGGCTTCAGCCTTGTGGAATGCTTCTTCCCCGTACTGTGGGCTCATGACGAGCTGTACAATACCGCTTCTGTCGCGAAGGTCGATGAAAATGAGACCGCCATGGTCACGACGGGTATTCACCCAGCCTGCCAGAGTCAGTTCTTTGCCGCAGTCATTTTCTGTTACCAGACCGCATCCGCAGGATCTATGCATCCCTGCCATTGTTTCCATATTAGAGCACCTCTTTATAAAAATGTTGACGCTGTGAGAGATCGTAAGGAGATCCCGTCAGCGAAAATAAATGATATGTTAGCTTGCTTGTTGGTGTGTATTGACGGATAAAGCCGGAGGATCACGCATGATTTCATCTCGGCTTCGCCTGCCGGCAGAGGCCGGTCACCAAATGCTATTTCTCAAACTTTGCAATATACCCGGCGACTTCGACGAATGGGATCTCCTCCTGCGTGCCTTCTGCCATGTTTTTTACCATGGCTTTGCCGGAAGCCAGCTCATTGCTGCCGATGATGACGGTGAAGTCAGCCTTTGTCTTGCCTGCTTGCTTCATCTGGCCTTTGAGGCTTCTGCCCTGAAGGTCCATATCTGTGATAACGCCGTCTTGACGCAGCGCGAACTGGATCTTCACTCCTTCGGCCTGTGCTTCTTCGCCAAGAGCGGCGATGTAGACGTGTTTTTCTGCTTTCGGTTCGGGGATCAGATGCTGCATTTCCAAAGCGAGCAGGAGACGTTCAAGACCGATCGCAAAGCCGATGCCCGGTGTGGAAGGACCGCCGACTTCTTCGACGAGGCCGTCATAGCGGCCGCCGCCGCAGACTGCGCTCTGCGCTCCGAGCGGTGGATACTGGATCTCGAAAGCGGTATTCGTATAGTAGTCGAGCCCGCGTACGAGCTTCGGGTCGATGGTGTAGGAGATTCCAAGAGCTGTGAGGTAGGATTTCAGAGCTTCGAACTTCTGGTGGCAACTCTCGCAGAGATAGTCCGTGATGACCGGCGCACCGACAGCCGCCGCTTTGCAGCCCTCTTCCTTGCAGTCGAGAAGACGAAGCGGATTCTTGTGAAGTCTGGCCTTGCAGTCTTCACAGAGCTGGCTCTCCTTGGGTTCGAAGAATTCGATGAGCTTCTGTCTGTACTGCGGACGGCAGTTCGCATCGCCGATGGAGTTCAGATGGAGATCGAGATCTTTCAGTCCAAGCTTATGGAAAATCTCACAAGCCATCGCGATGACTTCCGCATCCGCAAGCGGAGAGGATGCACCGAGGACTTCCAGACCGAACTGGTGGAATTCACGGTAACGGCCGGCCTGCGGACGGTCATAGCGGAACATGGAGCCGATGTAGAACATCTTATGCACCTGCTGGTCTCCATACATTTTATGTTCCAAGTACGCACGGACAGCTGAGGCTGTATTTTCCGGGCGCAGGGTGACAGAGCGATTTCCTCTGTCCTTGAAGGTATACATTTCCTTCGTCACGACGTCGGTGGTATCGCCGATGCCGCGCTGAAATAATTCTGTCGCTTCAATGATCGGGGTACGAATCTCTTTGTATCCGTAGCGCGCACATACGTCACGAATGACGCCTTCCATGTAATCCCACTTGTAGACTTCGTCCGGCAGGATATCATGGGTTCCTTTTAATGCCTGCATTGTGACACCTCTTTACTTGATTTGACAGACATTTCGAAGGAGCAGAAGCTTCAACGCCCCTCCTCTGTCTATCAAAGACATTAACAAACTAAATTGTACCATTTCTACAGGGGAAATGGCAAATGAAAAATGGGATTGAGGATTGAGGGTTCAGGGTTAACCTTTGGTCGAGCTGTCCCTTGATTTCTCGCAAAAGAGGTTCAGCAGGTTCTACGG
>FR879629.1:10924-26142 GCA_000434475.1 Dialister sp. CAG:486 | reverse complement strand
AGAGGTTCAGCAGGTTCTACGGGTTCAAAGGGATTGGCGTGGCGCATAAAAATATAGAAGCGCCGCAGAGGTTTGAAATTAGCGATTTTCTCGTATCGCAAACCTAATCCCTAGCTACTCATCTTTCACACATGCACCATTGCCAGAGTCTGCAAGGAAGATTTCTCGCTTCGCTCGAAATGACGACATGGGAGTCTGAAGTCTTCTAGTCTTCCAGTCTCCCAGTCTTTTAGTCACCAGTCACTAGTCACTTCTAATCCCTAATCCCTAGCCACTCATCTTAAGCTACTCATCTCTCTCTTTCTTTGCGCAGTCTTTGCAATAGCCGTAGAATTTCAGCTGATAGTCGACCACGTGGAATCCGCTATCTTTCTGGATCTTGTCCTTCACATCGGAAAGAAATAATTCATGGGAAAATTCGATCACTTTCCCGCAGCCAAGGCAGATGAGATGGTAATGGGAATGATTCAGTGAATGATCATTCAGCTCATAGCGACTGCGTCCATCACCGAAGTCGAGCTTTTTGAGAAGCTCCAGCGATGTGAATAATTCCAGCGAGCGGTAGACCGTCGCAAGCCCGATGTCCGGATTCTCATCCTGTACCATCGCATACAGGTCTTCTGCACTCAAGTGTTTTTCTTTGCTGTCAAGGAAGGCCTGCAGAATGACCTGACGCTGCGAAGTGAATTTATATTTGTGCTCACGGATTTTTTTTCGCAGGGTATTCATAACCGTGGACTTTTTCATGAAAATGCCTCCACTTTTAAATTAGGAATGAGGAATCAGAAAGGGGAAGTCGGAGAAGCCGATATTTCCAGGAAGCTGCCAGCGCTCCCCTATTTTCTCATCTTGTACTTATCATAAAACCACATATGCCGCAGGATAACCTGCAGGACGGCGACCAGCGGGACGGAGATCATCATGCCGACGATACCGAAAAGCTGTCCGCCGATGAGGACTCCGGCAATGATCGCGACGGGATGTACATCGATGATGCTGCCCATGAGCTTGGGCATGAAGAAATGACCGTCGAGCTGCTGGACGATGATGTAGAAGATGATGACCTTCGCCATGACGCCTGTCCCCTGAAGCAGAGCGAGGAAAACGGGCGGGATCGCTCCGATGATCGGTCCGATGAGAGGGATCATTTCCACGACGCCTGCCAGAAGTCCGATGACCAGAGGATAGGGAATATTCATGGACCACATGCCGAGGAAAACGACAAAGGCCATGATGACAGAAAGGAGCAGCTGCCCGCGCAGGTAGGCATTCAGCATGAAGTGGATTTCCTTGAAGATCGTCTCGAGATGATGATGGAAACGGTCAGGAAAGAAACCGATGAAGACATGCACGAAATAGCTGCCTCTCTTCATCATGTAGAATGTGATGAAGGGTACGACGATGAGCTCGACCACCGTACTTGCAAAAGAGAAGATCGCGGACAGGCTGAACTGTGCGACCTTCAGCGTATACTCGCCGATATCTTGAATGATGCGGGAAATGAAATTTTTCGCTTCCGGCGGCATCAGGGAGAGCTGATACTGCCGCTCGATCTCCGGGATCGCCTGCTGCACCGCTGTCACCATATCGGGGATGCCTTTCACGAAGGCACGGAATTCTCCGATGAACGGCACGACGATGTGGACAATGATCATATAGACAATGCCGATAAAGATGGCAAAGGAGATCAGGATCGCGATATCATAGGGCATCTTCGCCATCCCGCGGCAGACGCGGATATGTTCATGGATGAATTTCGCCAGCGGATTCAAAAGGATCGCGATCACCAGCGAGACGGTGAAAGGGAAGAGGATCATGGGGGCTGCGACCACCAGTCCGAAGAAAAAGAGCGCAATGCCGATGCGCATCCAGAATTCAGCGCCCCATCTCATAGGCCGCCTCCCACCAGGAAGGGATTCGTCTTCTTTTCTTGGCCAATGGTCGTCGGATCACCATGTCCGGAAAGCACGGTCACGGTATCCGGCAGGCAGAAAAGATTCTTCCGGATGGCGGTCACGAGCGTCGTCATACTGCCTCCGGGGAAATCGGTGCGCCCGATGGAGCCATGGAAAAGAGAGTCTCCCGTGAAGACGATGCCCTCCTTCGCTTCATAGAAGGAGATCCCGCCTGGCGTATGCCCCGGGGTATCGATCACGGTAAAGTCCAGTCCACAGGTCTTGATAGGGTCTCCCCCTTTCACCCAGTGCTCCGGATCCTCTACGAGTACGTGGTCGGGGAATTCATAGGATAAATTCTTGGAGGGGTCTTTCAGATACGAGGCGTCCCCGCGGCTCATGTAGAGCTCGGCTTTCGGGAAACGGGCGCGCAGCGCATTCATACCGGCCATATGGTCCACATGGGCATGTGTCAGAAAAATGGATCTCAGCTCGATCTGATCCTGCAGGATGGCATGGATGTAGTGTTCCGGTGTAAAGGAGGGATCTACGACCAGCCCTTCCATGGTCTTTTCATTGTACACGATATAGGTGTTTGTCATAAAAGGACCGAGTACTGTGTATTTGATTTTCATAACAAATCCTCCTTTGATTCACGTTTTTGCGGCAACGGCTAAAAATTCTTATCGCTGTCAAGAAGCAGCGTCACGGGGCCGTCATTTTCGAGGGCCACCTTCATATGGGTGCGGAAACGGCCGGTCCCGACAGAGACACCGGCTTTACGGCAGATGTCAACGACATATTCATAAAGCGCATTCGCCCGTTCCGGAAGTTCCGCCTGTGAAAAGCTGGGGCGGCGCCCCTTTCTGGCGTCTCCATAGAGAGTGAACTGGGAAACGATCGCAAGCTCCCCTTTCACGTCCAAGAGAGACAGGTTCAGTTTATCATTTTCATCCTCGAAGATGCGAAGGTGCAGGATCTTGTCTGCGATGTACTCTGCCTCTTTCTCGGTATCGCCTTTTTTGACACCCAGAAGAACGACAAAGCCTTTGGAAATGGAAGCCGTTTCTTCACCTTCGGAATCCACCTTGCACCAGTTGCATTTTTGAACGACAGCACGCATAGATAGGTCTCCTTTATAAAATGGTTTAAGGTTCGGGGTCAGCCCGTGGGGCGTGCCCGCCCTTTGATTGTTTGCGAAAGAGGTTCAGCAGGTTCTATATGTTCTATAGGTTCTATAGGTTNNNGTTCAGCAGGTTCTATAGGTTCTATAGGTTCTATAGGTTCAATGGGGGTGGTGCCCGAAAGTGGTATGCAAGTCACCAGTCACCACTCACCCCTTCTTACTAATTTTCCCCCTTCGACGACCGCATTCTTCTGACTGAATGGACGCCCTTGATGCGGCGGATCTTGGTCATGATGAAGTCGAGCTGCGCCAGATCCTTGATCTGGATGCCAAGATTCATGACGGCCATGCCATTGTTCTCGACCTTGACATTCGCCGCAGAGACGGAGAGCTTCATCTCGGTCAGCACGGCCAGAATGTCCGCCATGAGACCGGTGCGGTCGTAGCAGATGACTTCGATCGTGACGAGGAACATGCCGCCCGTCTCTTCTTCCCATGACACATCGATCATTCGATCTTTGTCCGGGAAATTGATGGCATTCGGACAGTCCGCACAATGGACTGAGACTCCGCGGCCGCGCGTCACGAAGCCGACGATGGAGTCACCCGGCACCGGAGTGCAGCACTTGGCGAGATGCACCTCGAGTCCCACTTCCCCGCGGACGAGTATGCCGGAGGACGAGCGCGCTTTCATGCTGCGCATTTTGAGATTCTCCAGATCCTTTGCGGTCTTTTGAAGTACGGGCTTTTGGAGAGCAAGCTCCTTCTTGTATCTTTCCGTGAGCTTCACCATCGTGCTCTTCACGGGGATACCGCCGAAGCCGATGGAGGCAAGAAGGTCATCGGTGGTCGGACAGTTGAAGGTCTTCGCAACCTCAAGCAGGCGGTCTTTTCCGATGAGCTTCTTCCATTCATAGCCGAGACGGTCTGTTTCCTCGAGCAGGAGCTGCTGCCCGCGTGCTATATTTTCTTCTCTGTTTTCTTTCTTGAACCAGCTGCGGATCTTCGCCTTACTGTCAGCCGCGCCGACCATATTGATCCAGTCATAGCTCGGCTTGCCATTTTTCGAAGTGATGACAGAGACGATATCCCCATTCTTCAGCTTCGTATCGAGCGGGACGATCTTATTATTCACCTTCGCACCGATGCAGCGATTGCCGACTTCGGTATGGATGCGGTAAGCAAAGTCGATCGGGATCGAGCCCTTCGGCAGGTTGATGACATCGCCCTTCGGTGTGAAGACGAAGACTTCATCCGAGAAGACATCGAGCTTCAGGGCATTCATGAATTCCTTCGGGTTGCTGGTATCCTGCCATTCCAGGATGCGGCGCAGCCAGGAGATCTTCGCATCGAAGTCCTTGCCGCCGGCATGTCTGCCTTCCTTGTAGCGCCAGTGAGCAGCGACACCGTATTCGGAAATATGGTGCATTTCCCACGTGCGGATCTGGATCTCTACCGGCTGCCCCTTCGTCCCGATGACGGTCGTATGGAGCGACTGGTACATATTCGGCTTCGGGACGGCGATGTAGTCCTTGAAGCGGTTCGGAAGAGGTCTCCAGAGAGAGTGTGCGATGCCGAGGATCGCATAGCACTGCGGGATGGTATCCACGATGACACGCACCGCATAGAGGTCATAGATCTGGGATAAGTCTTTGTTATCCCTTTTCATTTTCTTGTAAATGCTGTAGAAATGCTTCGGCCGTCCCGTGATGGTCGCCTTGATCCCCGCTTCTTCGATGTGTTCGTGGAGCACGCGCATGGTATCATCGACGATCTCCTCACGCGCCTTGCGCTTCTGCTTCATCTGGCGCACGAGGTCAGCATATTCCTCCGGATGCAGGTAGTGGAAGCAGAGATCCTCCAGTTCCCACTTGATGTTATAGATCCCCAAGCGGTGTGCCAGCGGAGCATAGATCTCGATCGTTTCACGGGCGATGCGGATCTGCTTTTCCCGCCGGAAGATGCCTAGGGTACGCATATTGTGCAGGCGGTCTGCCAGCTTGATGACGACGACGCGGATATCCTTGGCCATTGCGAGGAACATTTTGCGGAAATTCTCAAGCTGCTGGTCCTCTTTGTCCTTGTAGTGGAATTGGGAGAGCTTCGTCACGCCATCGACCAGGAAGGCGACTTCTTCGCCAAAGAGCATTTTGAGATCTTCCAGCGTATAGCCGGTATCCTCGACGACATCATGCAGGAGTGCTGCCATGACACCTTCCTTATCCATTTCCAGCTCCGCCAGAATGTAGGCCACAGAGACGGGATGGATGATGTATGGCTCGCCCGTCTGCCTGGTCTGTCCCGCATGGGCTTTTTCTGCCAGCTCGTAGGCTTCTTCGATGAGGTCGAGCGATTTCTCATCATGCATGTACGTTTTCAGCTTGTCGAAGAGCTTTTTATGCTCTTCTTCTTTTTCTCCGGCAAAATCCTGCCGCTCTTTCATGCGTTCTACATATTCATCCTGATGGATCAGAAATTCGGCCAGCGTCGAAGCGGAGGCATCCGTATGGATGGTCTCTTCATTGAGATTGCGATTGAATACGCTTGGTGCTGGAAGGGCATTCGTTTCTACCGGTACTTCTGTTTTATTGTTTTCTGTATCATTCATAGCGGTGCCTCCTTGCAGCATCAAAATTAAGGCTTCCGGGTGCAAGCTCCGGAAGGCAGTGCCGGAAGCTGCCTTCATGAAAATGGCACTGCCCGCTCTCCGTTTCCTGCTTTCCAAGGAATGGAGGTGTATCATCACCTGTGAAAGGAGAGGTGGTATCAGGCGTGACTGATAAAGTGAGAGGATATCTTCAGGCATCCCGAAGGATTGCGGCGAAGCTGTCACGACCTCGCCCTAAAACATTCTATGCTTCCTATATACTTCAGACTCCATGAGATCCAGCTTTTTCGTTGCGATACGGCGCTGGTAAAATTCTTCCCCGTTTCTGGAAAAGCGTGAGAGGAGCTCAAGCTCTTCAAAAACGGCAAGTCCCATGCTGAGGCTGACTTTTTCGAAGCCGCCCTGCGTCATGAGGCAGCTCTGTACCTCCTTCACAGGTCGTGGCTGGTCTTTCAGGAAAACGGTGAGCTTCTTGTAGATGTCTACCAGCAGATCGCGGGAGAGCAGCTTCTCATTTTCCTCTCGGATATCGCGGCAGATGAGCTGCACATGCTCGCCATACCATTCATGGACTTCCGGTTCGAAAACAAGATCGACCACATCCCCTGCGCGGCAGGGATCGATATCCCCCACGCCCCAGAAGATCGCATCGATAAGCTCCTTCCCGGCAGACAGCTGGCATTTGAAATGCCGCTTGTCCTGTCCGATGCGGCGCGCCGTTTCCACGAAAGCCTGCCGCGTGGCAAAGATGGGCTTCGGATTGTCACAGCCGCAGGGCTCTAAAAGGTCAAGCGAGTGAATGAAATCGATGGATACATCGGAGAGCGGCAGGCACTCCTCTACCTCAAGGACAGAGATACAGTCTTCGGGAGTGAGCCTTGCTTTCGCATAGGCATTGAGCCGTTTTCGGAATTCGGGGATCTTGTCTGCCTCGATAGAGAAGCCGGCTGCCATTTTGTGTCCGCCATACTGGAGCAAGAGATCCTTCTGAGCCGCCAAGGCTTCATAGATATTGAAAGCAGGGATGGAGCGACAGGAGCCTTTCCCGACTCCGTCTCGGACTGTCAGCACCAGTACCGGACGATGGTAGATCTCCAGGATGCGCGACGCCACGATGCCGATGACGCCGGGATGCCAGTCCTGCCCGTCCACGACAAGGGCCATGTCCTTTTCGATTTGCAGCTCTGCGATGCGCTTCTGCGCTTCCTCGAAGATATTCCGCTCGATTTGCTGGCGCGTCACATTTGTATCACAGAGCTGGCTCGCGAGGCGCTCCGCCTCTTCACTGGACTCCGTCGTCATCAGCTGTACGCCTTCTCTGGCATGGGCAATGCGTCCGGCCGCATTCAGACGGGGCGCCAAACCGAAGGACACCTGATCCGCATGTGTGATGGCTTTCGTATCCTCATGGACGATGCCTGATGCGATCAGAAGCGAAGAAAGCCCCTTGATGGAGGTCGTAAGGAAACGCTTCATCCCCTCCCGTACCAGGATACGATTTTCTCCGGTCAGAGATACCACGTCTGCGATCGTCCCCAGTGCGGCGAGCTCTACATTGTCTGTGAAATCGACACCATCCCTTGCCAGATGCAGTGCTCTGGCCACCATGAAAGCGACGCCGCAGCCCGCCAGCTCCTTGTACGGATACGGGCAGTCCTTCTGGTGAGGATTGATCACGGCGATGCATGCCGGCAGCTGCTCGGGCGGTGTGTGATGGTCCGTCACGATGATATCCAGACCCTCGGGTTTTCTTGCGATCAGCTCTGCCGAGCTGATACCGCAGTCCACCGTGATGAGGAGCGTATAGCCCTCTTTTCGGAGGGAAAGCAAAGCCTTCTCATTCAGCCCATATCCTTCCGTTTCTCTCCGGGGGATGTAGTATCCGACATCCGCGCCCATGCCCTTCAGACAGCGCACGAGGATCGAAGTCGATGTGATGCCGTCTACGTCATAGTCTCCGTAGACTACGATCTTCTCTTTGCGATCGATCGCAGAAAGAAGACGGGTGACGCCCTCCTTCATCCCCTTCATCAAGAAAGGATCTGACAGATCCGACAGGTCATCATATAAAAAATGGGATAATTTGTCTTCTGTATCCAGTCCGCGCCGCATCAGGATACGCGCAAGACCATCTGTGACCGAATGCCTGCGGAAAAACGCAGGGATCTCTTTTGTTTCGTTTTCGCCTGCCCGGATATGCCAGCGGCAGGCGGTTCGTCCTTGTGTCATCATGCCCTCGATTTCTGGAGATGGATGGAAGCTTTGATGTACGCGTCTTTCCGGTCTTACAAAATACCGGGTGCGTCCTTCTGCTGTGCAGTTTTGCTATCATGTCTGTGATATGTTCTCGATCATCCATCCATCGTCCGTAAAAGATGTAATTTGCAACAATTATAATATATTTTGAGGAGTTTTGACAAAAGCTTTATAAGCAGATAATGCTTGATGCTTTATGACAAAATCGATAATATAATTACTTCAATTACTTCCTCTTTTCCCTTCTTATTGTGATTTATTGGGGTCAATTTGTTTTTTTGTTGCTATCATTATGCTTTTATGTATTTTTTCTTCAAAAAATTCTTTGTCTCAAAATTCCTTTTGCATTCTCAATTTCAAGTATAACATATCTTCTGCCTTTTCATGAGAAGCTTTTCGGAGTATTATGATATTCTTTTCTTATTTACTCTAGTTTAGTCCTATTTGGTCTTACTTAGACTAAATAAGGGGCGGATGCCGATGTCATCCGCCCCTTGATGTTATGCTGTTTCCCTTATTTTTTTCATGGTTGTCCATACTTCGCTGGTCATTCCATAGCAGTATTTAATAGAATAGTTATAATAAAAATCTGGAACAAAGCGAAAAACTTTCTCTTTGTAGCTAACTATATTTTTTATAAATATTATGATGATTATTTTCTGCCAACCAACAAATTTTAGCTTTTAATCTACTTTTAGACCACAGATTCATCGGTATCCCCTTTCTTTCAAAACAATCCTATATGCTATAATGAAATTGCAGGATGCTGGCTTGTTTCGCAAGAAACAGCCCACCCAAAGAGAATGACCGGCCATGGCCAGAGGCTATCGGTGGACGCGCATGGCTCTCTCTTTCTATATCCCTAGTATTTTTTCCTAAAGGAGGTATTTGTATGTCTTTTGTTAAAGTCATGAACAAGAAAATCTGTCTGTTGGCCTGCCTTCTTGCTTTTTCCTGCTTTGCAGGATATGCACAAGCAGATGCCTCCGATGCCCGGCTCTATGAGCTATACCCAACCCAGAACATTTACACATTTCTGAAGCTGAATACCAAGACCGGACAAATCTCCCAACTGCAATACTCAATTAGTGCTAATGACGATCGTATGGAGTTAAATGTAAATAGCACAGCCTTTATTGACGAATCATTGTCCGAGGAAGGCCGCTTTAAACTCTACCCTACCCAGAATATTTACAACTTTCTGCTTCTCGATACTCTAACCGGCAGAGTATGGCAGGTACAATGGAGCAGCAACGATGCAAACCGTGGCATAATTGGTGAAATCGAATCGAATCCCAGCACTTAATCAAGGTCGTCATCCTTTTCTATACCATTTTTGATTCTCAATAGCTATGCCGTATTATCATTCTCAATTAAAAAGAGAGCGCCAAAGCGCTCTCTTTTTAATAAATGGATGCTCACAACGATCCCTTCGGTCAACAGTCACTTTCCCCCATGCTGCAGGCGCGCCTGTTTTCTGAGCGCATCCCACATCTTCACTTCTCTTGCCGTCGTCTTCACATCATGGACACGGAAGAGGGTGCAGCCCTTTTCGATGCCCCAAAGGTTCACCGCTGCTGTCCCCTCGTCTCTTTCTTCTGCCGGAAGGTCAAGGATCGTGCCGATGAACGGCTTGCGGCTGACGCCGAGAAGCCATGGATACGGGTATGCCTGTGTGAGTTCATCCAGGCGGGCGAGTACCTCCATATTCTGCTCGCCGGTCTTTCCAAAGCCGATGCCCGGATCAAGGATGATGTTCTCTTCTTTCACACCGGCAGCAAAGGCGATGGAAAGTGTCCGGTCAAAGAAGGACTTCATCGAGGAGATGATATCTCCCTCATACACGGTATCGTTCTGGTTGTGCATCAGGATGGCAGGGACGCCATAGGCTGCCGTGACGGCGGCCATGCTGCCGTCATCGTACTGAAAGCCCCAGACATCATTCACCATGTGCGCTCCGGCAGACAGGGCTTTTTCCATCGTCTCATAGTGGTAGGAGTCGATGGAGATCGGGACGCTGCTTACGTCTAGCAGCAGAGGAAGAAGCTGCATGAGACGTGCTGTCTCTTCCTCTGCCGTCAGCTCTGTGTGTCCCGGCCTTGTCGACTCTGCGCCGACATCGATCATAGCAGCACCGTCTGCTGCCATGTCTTTCATATGAGACATCGCATGTTCTTTGGTATTCCACAAGCCTCCGTCGGAGAAGGAGTCGGGCGTCACGTTCAGGATGCCCATGACAAGGGAAACATCTCCGAGGGAAAGCGTTTTCCCATCCTTCCATTTGTAATTGCGCACCGGTCTGGTCATATGTATCTCCTTTTGCATCGCTGCAGGAAAAAATATCGTAAAGATCAAGGGAAGCGGCTGCTGAATATCTTCCAAATTATACCATAAAAGGGCAACAAAAAAAGCGGCGTAAGCCGCTTTCCTGTGCGAACGAATCATTGAGGAGTATGATTCAGACGCAGCCGAATTGATAATCAGGGAAATAATCATCAATTGGACAAGCAGAACAACTCTGCTGCATGGCATTTCCTCCATGTACTTCTATTATACATGATATTTGAGAAATTTCCAGTGGGAAGCATCGAAACTTGAAATATTAAAGGGACTATCTGCCAAAAAGGCGCAAATGGCAGGGGCGATCTTTCGTTTGGCATGGAATCCGCGGCCCTGCTGTGCTTATGCCTCTTCGATGAGCCGCTGCAGAAGCTCTGCTTTTCGATTCACGGCAGAGAGAAAACGGGAGAGATCTGTTACGGCATCCTTCCAGTAGATGAGAGCGACGGCATTTTCTCCGTTGTACAGGAAACGAAGAAGTGCAAAGCTCTCCTTTTCCCCGCGTTCCTGATAGGCAGTGATGCGATGCAGGCGCGCTTCCATCTTCAAGCGGTTTCCCTCCGTATCTTCCATATAGCGGAGGATCTTTTGCCATTCTTTGGCTGCCCCGCCGGAGAGCTCCACGAGGGCAAGGATCTCCTCCGGTACGGAGAGGTCAGTCCGCAGCAGAGAGAGACGTCCGACCTCTTTCAGCACGTCGAAAGCCTTCGCGGCTTCTAGCAGAAAAGCTGCCGCATACGACTGGCGGCTTCCTTTCCATGTCTTGGAGAGCTTCTGCGTCATCTCCTCTTGAAGGGTTGCCATATGATGAAAAGCGGTGAGAAATGCGCTGTATGTCTCCGGCGACATGTTCTTTGTCCACAGGACTGTCAAAAGATCAGAAGCTGCCTGCCAGTCTTTTTCAGACGCACGAACGGCGCCCCAGAATTTTTCTTCCTTATTTGTCATGGATACTCCTCATACCGGGGAATCGCTGATCCTGTCTCATCGGGACAGGATCAGCATTCCTCTTTTTTCTGTCTGTATGCTTTACTGCTTACAGTTCGATACTCTCTCCTGGCTTCACGACGATGACGTCTATGCCCTCTTCCCTGCCCTTTTCCGCAAACGCTTCCGGATCCTGCGCGATGACGGGCCAGGTATTGTAGTGAAGGGGGATCACATGCTTTGCTTTCAGGAATTTCGCAGCGAGGAGCGCATCCTCCGGCCCCATCGTGTAGTTATCCCCGATCGGAAGGATGGCATAGTCGATATCATACATCTCGCCGAAGAGCTTCATATCACCAAAGAGCGCCGTGTCGCCTGCGTAGTAGACGGTCGGTCCCTCTTTGAAAGAAATGATAAATCCGCATGGGATACCGCCCGGCACGCCGCAGCTGTGCAGCGCCTGTACCATTTTGATCGTAGCGAAGTCTGTCTTGTACCGGCCGCCTAAATTCATCGGTGCAAAGTTCAAGACCGTCTTCGGGAAAAGACCGATGACTTCAGGGATGGCAATGACCGTAGCACCCGTGCGGCGGGCGATTTCTACAGAGTCACCGAAATGATCGCTGTGCGCATGGGAAAGCAGGATGTAGTCGCATTTCACCCGATTCGGAGATACGGCGGCATCTCCATTTCCCGTGAGGAAGGGATCAAAAAGCAGCTTCTCCTTGCCGGTATCCAGACGAAAACAGGCATGTCCGAAAAATGTGTACTTCATAAAAATCGCTCCTTTCGAAACTCATAAAATGGTATGGATGGCTTGGAATGTATCGCTATTTATTCTTTCGCGCCATGATCTCCTTGACGATCTTCTGTGCCACATCAGCGAGGGCGATCCCGCGTTTCATACTGCTCTGCTGCATACGGCGGTAAGCATCTTCTTCGCTGATATGGTAGTAGTCCATCAGAAGCCCTTTGGCGCGGTCGATGATTTTTCTGGCGGCAAATTCACGCTCCATGTCCTTCACCCGATCCACGATCTCGCTCTTCTGCCTAAACTGAGACACTGCGATCTGGATGGCTGGGAACAGATTTCTCTCATCGACAGGCTTCATGACATAGCCGAAGACCATGGACTTCTTCGCTTTTTCGATGATGTCTTCATCACCGAAAGCCGTCAGGAGAACCACGGGCGCTGCATTGTCATGGGCGATCATCTTTGCTGCCTGGATGCCGTCAAGGCGCGGCATTTTCACATCGAGGATGACGAGATCCGGCTTTTTTTCTTTGACAAGATCCAAAGCCTCCACCCCATCTGAGCCGACGCCGACGACTGTGTGTCCGGCTTCTTCGAGCATTTCTCTTAAATCCATGCAGATGAGCGCTTCATCATCTGCTATGACGATTCTATATTTTTCTGCCATTTTTTATGCCTCCATCAAAGCCAGCGGGCAATAAATATCTGCCACGACCATAGAATCCTCATTTTTTAAGCCAAACTCGCCCTTGAGTTCGATCTCTGCGAGATTTCTGACGATTTGAAGCCCCAGATCAAATGTCCTTGTACTGAAATCTTCCGGCAGCGGGTGTCCATTATTTTTGATAGATACATGCAGGCGTCCATGATCGATCTCCGTGCCGACCACCAGCGTGCCGCGCGGCATCTTATGAAATCCGTGGTCGATCGCATTATGAATGAGTTCATTCGTTGCGATCGCAAGCGGTACGGCTTTTTCGGAATTCACGATCAAAGGCCGCCTTCCTTTTTCGCGCACCACATCGACGGGACAGAGTGCGAGACTGTCGACAGAGAGCTTGCAGATCTTATCGAGAAGCACGTCCATATCGACCTGATCCCCACTCTGGTTCGCCAAAATGTCGTGGATCTTGGAGATCCCAAGTATTCGGCTGACGGCTCTCTTCAGTGCTTCTTTGGTATCTTCATCTTTTGAGCGCCGCGCCTGCATGCGAAGCATCCCTGCAATAGTATTCAAACTGTTTTTGACGCGGTGATGGATCTCTTTGATGACGGAGTCCTTGACAAGGATCTGCCGTTCTTTTTCACGGATGGCTGTCACGTCGGTCAAAACGATCACCGTCCGCGTCACCCGGCCGCCGGAAATGATCGGGAGCCCCCAGGCGGAGAGCGTCATATTTTCAGACACTTCATCGCTGAATGCGGGGCGGCCTGTCTTCATGACTTCATCGACCAGCGGGAAGTGGACGATGGTGTGTCCGATAATGTCACGCTGCTCGATCGCCTCCTTGTCCAGCACGAGATAAAGATCGTCGGCCATGTCATTGGCATACATGATGCGTCCGGCGGCATCGAGGATGATGACGCCATCCTGCGGACGGATGCTGTAGTAGTCTTTGCCGGCAAATGGGACCTGCAGCGCCAGATTCGCCGTATCGGTCAACACCTGCTGCTGGGACAGGGACACGGAGGCAAAGCAGACGACGGCAAAGGGTCGTCCTGCATTATCAACGATCGGATACGCTGTGACAGCGATCTCCCGTCCTTGATCCAGCTCCTTCCTGCCGACGACCTTGCGCCCTGTCTGGAAGACATTGTCGACGATCGCCAGATCATCCACCAGAAAGGTGTCTCCGGCATGGAAAAATGTCGAGCCATGGGTGTAGGATGGCTTCACGGCCGTCAGTATGACAGAGATGTCTTCATTCTTCCCTCGGGCACAGAGGTAGACCTGGCTCTTGGAAATATCGGAAGCGCACTGCAGAGCCACCTGCATATGATCTAAGATTTTTGCCTGTACGCCAGTCAGATTGGTCGTATCCCGGACTAGGGTGTAGAGCTGACTGACTTCGATTCCTCGGGTCTGCATCGCGTTTCATCCTCTTTTCATTCGCAAAGTTTAGAGCTTCACCTGATCTGCCAGGAAAGGCAGACGGGGATCTGCATTGAGTGTCAGAGAGGCATAGTCCCCCGCCTGTGCCATGTAGTAGGCACGGCAGCCGATCATGGCTCCATTGTCTGTGCAGAGGACGGGATCGGGACGGCACATGCGGATGCCGCGTTTGTCACAGGCTGCCTTCAAGGCCTTGCGAAGACCGCTGTTGGCAGCGACACCGCCGGCAAGGGCAATGGTCGAAAGACCTGTCGCATCGACGGCGCGCATGGCTTTCTCGACCAGTACATCGACGACGGCTTTCTGGAAGGAGGCTGCCACATCCTTCGGATGGACCTCCTCTTTCTTCATTTTGGCCGTATTGAGGTAATTGATGACCGCTGATTTGAGTCCGCTGAAGGAGAAATCATAGGTGTGCTCTTTTCCAAGTCCCATCGGGAAATGGATGGCATTCGGATCTCCTTCCTGTGCCAAACGGTCGATGTGAGGGCCGCCCGGATAGGGATAGCCCATCACACGGGCGATCTTATCGAAGGCTTCTCCGGCCGCATCATCGCGCGTCTGTCCCAAAAGCTCGAAGGTGTTGTAATCCTTCACGATAACGATCATCGTGTGGCCGCCGGAGACGACAAGCGCAAGGAATGGCGGTTCCAGATCCGGATACTGAAGAAGATTCGCAAAGATATGCCCTTCCATATGGTTGACTGCGATCAGCGGTTTTCCGAGTGCCCATGCTGCGGATTTCGCCGCTGCGACACCGACCAGCAGTGCGCCCACGAGTCCCGGCCCCTGCGTCACGGCGATGGCATCTATATCATGCCAGCCTAGATGCGCTTCTTCGAGGGCTTCGATGGCGACAGGAAGGACATCCTCGATATGGTGGCGGGATGCGATCTCCGGCACAACACCGCCGAATTTCTTATGGATCGGCACCTGCGTGGAGATCACATCGGATAAGATATGACGCCCATCTTCGATGACTGCGCAGGAAGTCTCATCGCAGCTCGATTCAAAGGCTAGTATTTTCATGTTGACTCCTTATTTAGCGTTGAATAGATCCCTAGACATAGGGGTAAGGGGAATGAGAAAAGGTCTTCTTTCCCTGAGAGAGGTAATGCTATTTAGTTAAGCGGCAGAACGTCTTGGCTCCCCATCGGGGGAGCTCCCCGAAGGGGGGAGGGGGCTACGGAGCGGTATTG
>FR879629.1:0-10846 GCA_000434475.1 Dialister sp. CAG:486 | reverse complement strand
ACGCTATACCGCTAGCATGCCCCTATTGCCTTCGGCACTTCCCCCGAAGGGGGAAGCAAGACATTACGTCGCTAACGATTTCCTTAACTTAATAGCATTACTGAGGAAGGGGGAGCGGCTTTTCCGACGGGCAAAGACGGATGAGGGAGAAGCCCCCCTCTTTGTCTTTACGTTTCCGGTCCGGTCACAATGCTCTTTCCATCACATACCCATCCTCGATGGGCAGCTCGTAGACTTTCTGTCGGAGACCCAGATTTTTGAATCCGAAAGTCTCATACATCTTCTGTGCGGACAGATTACTCACGCGGACTTCGAGAAACATCGTCTGCATACCACGGCCCCGAGCTTCTTCGATGCCCTTTTGAAGGAGCATACGTCCGATGCCCTGACGCCGGCTGCATGGGCGGACGCCGATATTCACAAGCTGTGCTTCGCCCGCTATGAACCAGAAACAGCCATAGCCTGTGATAAACCCGTCCTCTTCGGCCACAAGGTAGAAGCTGTGCTCATTTTCCATGAGGTCATGATGCACCGTTTCCCTGCGCCACGCATCGGAAAAGCAGAGGCAGCCGATATCATAAATGGCAGACACATCCTTTTCCTCCGCTTCGCGGATCAGGATTTCCCGTGCAGTTTTTCCCATAAGACCTCTGCCTCACTGCGGCGAATGTAATTCGGAAGAAGGGAGAGCGGATCATCCTTTTCGCCCTTTTCCAGCCTTGCCCAGGCTGCTCTTGCGACACTGCCGGCTCTGGCAAGGCGGCTGTGCGGCGCTGCCACGCGGATACCGGCGGACTCGAGCTTCTCCTTATACGTATCGGCACATTCACCGACCGCGATGACAGGGCCTCCATGACGGAGGGCCGCCGCAATGACATCATCAATGGGCGCCGCCTCTTCCGGTGCTTCCTTCCAGAATTCGTCAAAAGCCCCGTAGAGCGCCGCATAGACATGGCCCCGCTGGGCATCCTCGAGCGGCAGGATGAAAGCCTCGGCCCCCTCCATATTCCGCGCCAGTGACTCCAGCGTATCGACCCCTACGATCGGTACTTTCCAGATATAGGCTGCCATCTTCGCTGTCGCAAGGCCGATGCGCAGTCCGGTGAATGAACCGGGCCCGATGGAGACGGCGATGGCCGTGATGTCTTCTTTAGATACGCCTGCCTCCTTCATCATGGCATCCAGATGCGGAATGAGCTGCTCGGAATGGGTCAGTCTTTTCTGCACCGTCCATTCTGCGACGAGCCGGTCTTTTTCCGCCAGCGCGCACGACAGCACAAGGGAAGAGGTATCAATGGCTAGAAGCATAATGTGTAATCTCCTTTACGATCGCATCCGGAGCGGCGTCGCTCCATGTGATGCGGATTTCTCTTTCTGTTTCCGAGAGGACACGGATGTCTATATGGATCGCTTCCGGCGGCACGACATCAGGAAACATGTCTGCCCACTCAGCGACCGTCACGCCGCCCGTGCTGTATTCCTCCCACCCGATATCATAGAGCTCTTCTTCTCGATGCAGGCGGTAGAAATCAAAGTGCTTCAGGGGAAGCGCGCCCTCGTAATAATTCATGATCGTGAATGTCGGGCTCCCGATAACGCCGGAAATTCCCATGCCGGCAGCGAGTCCCTGCACGAAATGGGTCTTGCCGGCGCCCAGATCTCCGGATAGAGCGATGAATTCATCATTCACCGCTGCTGTTCCGAGAAATCGTCCAAGCGCCATCGTTTCATCCACGCTCTTTGTATGTAGTACTACCTCATTTTTCATGGAGCCACCTCATCAGATCTTCATGGCAGGCAAGACCTGCCTCATAGCCCTCTCGGTGGAGCGAGCGGAGCTTCTCCACATTCTTCTCCGTCCGTGATACGACGACGGGCTTCTTCGGACGGATGACAAAGACGCGCCCTTCTTTTTCCAAAGAAAGGAGCTTTTCTACTTTTTTATTATATATCGCAGGGATGGCGCACATTTTCTCGACCACCCGCGGATAGTCCTTCCCATAGAGCAGAGAGAGCAGCGCATGAAATCCGGCGGGCACCGGCTTTTTGCGATAGTCTCTATCGCGCGTTAAGATGTACACCGGCTTTCGGCAGCACGTGGGAAGCTCCTCAGGCAGCGGCACAAAAGGCATGCCGATCCCGCCGTCTACATAGATGCCGTCCTTCAAAGGGACAGGCTTTGAGAAAAGCGGGATCGAGCAGCTGGCTTCCGAGATCTTGAAAAATTCCCTCATCGTACACGAACGGCTCGACACGTAGACCGGCTGACCCGTGAAAGCATCCGTCATGATGATATAGAGCGTCTCCTTCGACTTTTCCGCTGTCACAAAATCGTAGGGATCGATCGACTCCGAAAGCTCGCCGAAGATGAAGTGGAAATTGAAATAACTCCCCCGCTTCACCAGATGCCGCAGTCCCATATAGCGCGGATCCTTCGCAAATCGAGTATTCATCCGAAGACTTCTCCCCCTCTGATGCGCCAGGTAGCACAGCCCCTGCATGGAACCGGCTGAGATCCCCATAGAGCAGGGGAAATACAGTCCTTCCTCCATGAAGGCGTCCAGCACGCCAGCCGTGAAGAGCCCGCGCATCGCACCGCCTTCCATGATGAGCAGGCTCTCTTGCGCTCCATGGATCTCGCTTTCTGTATTCCACGCTTTCATCATGAGTGAATAGAATGCCTCCTTTGGGATGGTACCGGGGATCGGATGGTCTCACCGAAAGGGCGACCCTTCGGTGAGACCATCTCCCGTGAAGCCGTTTTTTACTTAGAACCCTTCGACTGATTCTTGACTGCATTGATCTTCGCCGCGATGGCATCCTGATCTCCTAAGTAGCTTACATCATGCACCGTGAAGTCTTCATTCAGATGATACACGAGCGGCACACCGGTCGGTACATTCATGCCGGCGATCTCTTCATTCGAGATCCCTTCCAGGTGCTTTCGGAGCGCGCGGATGGAATTCCCATGGGCTGCGATCAGGATCTTCTCTCCCTTAGTGATTTCCGGACGGATCACGCCTTCGAAGTACGGAGCCACACGTGCGACCGTATCCTTCAGGCATTCCGTCAAAGGGAGCTGTACTTCATCCTTGAATTTCTGATACGGAGCCTGGTTTTCCGGGCATCTTGGATCATCTGCCGAAAGAGCCGGCGGACGGACGTCATAGGAACGACGCCACAGATGGACCTGCTCGCTGCCGTACTTATCCGTAGTCTCTGTCTTGTTGAGTCCCTGCAGCGCCCCGTAGTGACGCTCATTCAGGTGATAATTCTTCTCGACGGGGATCCAGGTGAGATCCATCTCATCGAGCACCGTGTATGCCGTATGAATGGCACGCTTCAGTACAGATGTATAGCATTTGTCGAAGGTAAATCCCTCTTTAGCGAGCAGGCGGCCTGCCTCACGCGCTTCGCTGTAGCCTTTCTCCGTCAGCTCGACATCCGTCCAGCCGCAGAATAAATTCTTCTGATTCCATTCACTTTCTCCATGACGAATGACTACCAGTGTGTACATCGTTTTTCTCCTTTTTACAATACCTATCGTGGACTCCGTATATTCTACTATATACTGCTTTGCCTGATCATCGGTCATGAATCACCAAAATGATCATACCCTTTGGCGAAAAGCCTCTTGCGCCCGTCTCGATCCGTCAGATACACGCTACCTGTGCCTTCCTGCGTGACCCTTCCGATCACAGAGACAGGCAGCAGCGGATCGAGCTTTTGAAGGTCTTCTTCTGAGATCGTCCCGATGAGTTCATAGTCCTCACCACCCGTGAGTGCCCAGTCCAGCGGATCCTTGGAGAGACGCGCGCCCAGTTTTCCGGCTTCTTCGGAAATCGGGATCTTCCCGCGAAAAAGCTCGATCTCTACATGGCTCGCTTTGGCGATCTCATTGATCTCTGAAGAAAGACCATCCGAGACATCATTCAAAGATGTCGCTCCGGCTGCTCTGAGTGCGCTGCCGAGCTTGATCTGCGGACGCGGCCGCTGGTGGCGCTCACATAGAGAGGGATACTCTTCCTGAAGCCCTGCAAGCAGCGCGGCAAGTCCGGCGGCCGAGTCACCAAGTGTCTCCGTCGCAAAGACGAGATCGCCGAAGTGCGCCCCGCTCCTCGTGACTGCACGTCCTTTGGGTACCATACCGACCACCGTTCCTGTCAGGATGACCCCACCGGGAGAGCCCGTGACATCGCCGCCCAGAAGATTCACGCGATAGGATGAGCAGCACTCGCGGATTCCCTCATAGAGTGATTCCACCCAGGATACCGGCAGCTGCTCCGGGAGCGCCGCCGAAATGACGAATCCGATCGCATCCGCTCCCATCGCGGCCATATCACTGAAATTTGAAGCACAGAGCTTGTATCCAACATCGGAAGGGCGCATCGTCTTCTTGATAAAATGGATCCCTTCCACCATCGTATCGGTGGAGATCACCTGATCATAGCCGGCCGGCACCCTATACACCGCCCCATCATCGCCGGAGCCGATCACGACCAGCTCCGGCCGATAGATGAGATCCTTCGCTATGCGATCGATCAGACCGAATTCACCGACATCTTTCACGGTCTCTTCCATGAAAATCCTCCTTCGAAGCGGCCTTTGCAGCTGCTGGTTTTGTGAAGATCAGGCTTCCACCAGCAGGGCCCCGAGACCTTTCAGCTCTTGGAGCGCTTTTTTATGATTCTCTTCAGCGACCCAGCCCAGCCCCGGGACGAGAAGCGTCACGCTCCGCCCTGACTGCAAAAGAGACAGGACCGTCTCCTTCACGCAGTACTCCGAAGCGATACCGCCCACATAGACATGAGAAGACGCGACATCATGCAGCGCCTTCCCTTCCGCGTTCATCCCATGGAAAGCAGAGTATTCTTCAACATCATCCCTTAGACCTTTGAGGAAGAGATTTTCCTTCGATGGACGATTGGCCGACTGCTTGATATCCCGTGCAAAAGAGGGATCCAGCGCCGCCCCCTGTGTGCCGGCCACACAATGGACCGGCCAGATGCCGCCATTCTTTTTGAAAGAACCATTCGTCTCACTATGCCAATCAGACGTATACAGCGCACGCACTTCGTGCGTATTGATAAAATCGACCAGCCATGCCACCGCCTCATGGCTGTGAGCGCAAGCCAGCGTACCATCGATAAAATCATATTGACAGTCTACTATGATCAGATCATCCATGTGATGAGCCTCCTGTATGCAAAATGGAAATGTTTTTCCCTCTGCCATCTTATTTTAACATATCCGAAGAAAGATGCATAAAAAAAGTGCGCTGTGCATGAAACATCATGCACAGCGCGCCCTCTCTGATGGCAGATGAAAGCTCTGCTTAAATTAGGAATTAGGAATTAGGAATGAAGGTGGCGGCTTCGCCGCGAGTATATATGGGGCGATACCCGAAAGCATTATCAAGTCACTAGTCACTTGAGGCTCCTAATCTCTGGCTGCTTCAAGACGCCAGTCACCAACAGCCAAACAGTATACATCATCTAAACCTCTGTTTACTGTAAGAATGGTATATTTGATATTGTTGCAATCCATAAAACAAACTACATCTTGCGTCACACTCCTTTCCCCTCTTGCTTTTTTCTTTAGAACGTAGTACCATATAGTCATGAAGCATGGACATATTTGAACATGTTCCTCGGATGGACGGCTTCTCCGATCTCCAGAATTCTCTAAGCGCTACGAGATCACAGGGAGGGCCGCACCGGAAGGGGCAGATCTGCCATATGCACCGTGCGTCATCGGATGGGTCAGCGGAAGCGTACAGCCTGCTGCCGATGCCCATTTTAGGCTGACAAGTAAGAAAAATGAATATCCGGAAGCATGGCTTTTCCACTTCCCTGTCCTCTGCGAGGCCGGGTTCCGACGATAGCACAGGCCCTCCCGCACTTCGGTGCCCATGGACGACCGTCACCGATTCCGAGCTCCGCCTGCATCGGGTATAGGTGGGAAGCCTTTTCCGGATGTTTTTTTATGCCCTTTTTCGCACCGCTGGTTCTGCCGCTTCCTTTGCGTGCCGGATAAAAAGGTGTAGTATATAAGCATGTAGTCAAGGACAAGGAGGCAACTGTGCATACATCAGAAATTGTTTTGCAAACACTCAAAGAAGGAAACGCCGCGTATGTAAAGAGCGGTGCTTTTGCCGGAGACATCTCCTCAGAAAAACGTCTCGCCCTGACCGCTGGGCAGTCTCCCCGCGCTGTGGTCATCACCTGTGCGGACTCCCGCGTCATCCCCGAAGTCATCTTCTCCTGTGGTCTTGGTGAGCTTTTCACCATCCGCATCGCTGGAAATGTGATCGACTCTCACCAGCTCGGCTCCATCGAGTATGCCGTATCCCATTTGAAGACGCCCCTCGTCGTCATTCTTGGCCATACCGGCTGCGGCGCCGTGCAGGCCACGCTCCATGGCGAAGCCGACGGACACATCCGCTACATCGTAGATACCATCCGGAAAGCCATCGGTGAGGAAAAAGACCCTCGTGCGGCCTGCCACCGGAATGTCCTCTGCGCTGGCAAGGAGATCCGCGCTGCCTTTTCCGCGGAAGAGGATCCTCTGCTCCGAGAGGAGCAGGTCGCCTGCGCTGTATACGATATAGAAACAGGCAAGGTCGAGTGGCTGGACGAGGATGACTAAGAGAATACGGCTATCCATAAAAACGCCATGCAGATCCCGACGGATCCGCATGGCGTTTTTTATTGGAAATTCAAAAGGATCCCGGCTCAGCCGTGGATTTCTCTCAAAGGATACGACCGCCCCGTGAGAGAGCGTGCTCCCTTTTCTGTGATGACATAGGTGTTTTCCGTACCGACCATGCCGAGCCCAGGGAGCGCGATTTTCGGTTCGACCGCAAACGTCATACCGGGCTCGAGCACCTCCTTGAAGCCCTTTGCCAGAGCAGGCGCTTCATCCATCACGAGCCCGATGCTGTGTCCGAGGAATTTGCCCCCGTTCATGAAGTCATCCCCATATATATTTTGAAACTTTTCCATCGGTTTTAGATACAGATTCTCGATCGATTCCCCCGGCTTCATCAAAGAGACGACCTCCTCCTCCAGACGAAGACACTCCTCCTGCGCCTTGAGAATGGCATCCGCCTCCGGATTCTTCGCCAGTTCCCCGAAGTAGTAGACCACCGTCTTATCTGTATGATAGCCATCAAAGCCGCAGGGAATATCAAGATAGACGAGCCGTCCCTCTTTCAAGTGGCGGAAAGCATTCCCGATGGACTGCACCGCGATGCAGGTCCCATCCGTACCTCCCGGGCCGTCAAACCCCGTGCGAACAAGACCACTCTTACCGAAGGACGCCAGCCCGACGGCCTCTTCCCCCAGAGACTGATTGAAGCGCGCCGTACCATGAGAACCGCGGAGCACCATTTCCTTGTAGATCTCGATGGCAAGCTCCGCCTCACTGATGCCCGCATGGATCAGCTTCAGTGCGACGACATCCAAGACCGTCTCGTGAATACTTCCCGAACGCTCCATCTGCGTGATTTCATAGGCACTTTTCCGAAGACGCAGATCCTGCATGACATCATCCAGCGGCAGCGCCGTCTCAAAAGGAAAATGCTTATGGAAGAGCTTCATCCAGTCCAGTGTGGTCTTCTTCGTTTCTACATAGATCACCTGCGGGACATGCGGATAAAGAGCCGCCGCCTCGCGGAAGCTTCGCATCGGGCGGATATCACTGAAGTGAGACTCATTCGATGCGCGCGTGAAATTCCGCCGCACCCACAGGATCGCATCCGCCGGACGTATGATGAGCGCTCCCTCCTGCATTGTCCCCGTGAAATAGTACATCGCTACCTTGTGACTGATGACCGCCATCTCCCAGTCCGGATAACGCGCATCCATGAGTTTCCGAAATTTTTCCAGCCGCTGTTCCAGCTCCTTTGCCGGGACAGGACGGATCGCATCCGTCAGAACGGACGCCTGCTCCAGAATTGCCATATTAGCTCCTTTATGTCTGACCAATTCATATTTAGCCAACTACGATTGTAGCAAAGATGATGTATCCCTGCAATGAAAAAGCCGGCGCGCATGTGGGACATGACACGCCAGCTTTTAGGAAACATAGATCATCGTATCTTAAAATTCACCGGCAGATAAATCGTACAAGCCATAGGCTGGCCATGCGTATCCAAAGCAGGCGAAAAAGTCCAGCGATAGACCGCCTCGACCGCAGCCCGGTCCAAAGCCGCACTGCCGGAACTGCCAGATACAGAGACCGCATCGACTCCGCCGGAAGCATTGACGGTGATCCGCACCTGCACGACCCCGGACGTACCATCCAGCATGGCCCGTCCAGGATAATCCGGCTCCACGTAGGATACAACCGACGGAGGCGTGACAGGGACCCCGCTCTGAGAACCAGATCCCTCACCATCACCCTGTCCGCTGCCTTCCCCTTCGTCAGCTCCCTGCCCCGTCGCATCGCCTTCCCCGCTTCCCGATCCACTTCCTGCCCCAGATAGAGAAGCAGCCATTTCAGTGCCCGAAGCTGAGGACGAAGCCTTCGTGTCAGGCAAGGTCGCAGGCTGAAAGACTTCCTCTACTACAGGATCCTCCGGCTTTTCCATGATAGGGAAATCTTCTGTCACATCCTCTGCCGTGGGTTCTTCCTCTTGTGTCGATAGAGATGAATGATCCATCTCCGCCGTTTCTTCTACCGGGGAAGGAAGCGACTTTTGTCCACCGCCAGCCTGCTCTCCCCCCGTATTCAGGACGATTTCTATCGGCTCTTGAGAAACAGGCGGTTTCAGAAATAGAAATCCAGCCATCCCCAGCCACAGGGCTACCCCCACATGACACAGGACAGTGACAGCCAGACTGATGCCATACCGCTTCGTTTGCTGCTCCAACGCACGCCCCTCCCTTCCTTTTTACCGCCTTGTTTTCACACAACTGCCGTCAGAAAACAGGAATGACTATCTTCTATCGATCAGTAGCTAAAGAAAAGCGAGTCACGCCAGCGCCCTTGCATGCATCCAGCAGATGCATGATGATATCATAAGATGCCTCTTTCTCTCCGCGGAGCATGACAGAAAAATCCGGGTCATTCGCTACCGCCTGCCGCATCCGCTCCAGCAGAAGCGGCTCTGTGATCCTCTCATCCGCCAGATACAGCGTCCCATCCGCTTTGACAGTGACAGTCCATCCACTCTTCTTTACATGTTCACTATGTTCCGCCTTGGGAAGGACGACAGGGATCGTTTGTATATTTGACATATACATGGTACTGACGACAAAGAAAACGAGCAGCAGAAAAATGAGATCGATCATCGGGCTCAGCATCAATCCCGGCGCCGTGGAAAGACTTCTTCTTCTCCGTCTCATCATGATCCCCCGCCTTCTTTAAGCCTGGCCGCCAGTACGTCCGCGATGGTATCCAGATTCAGCGAAGCATTCCTGCAGCGATGAGACAGATACGCATGGACACAAGTCCCCGCTATCGCGATGATCAGCCCGAAAATGGTGGTAATCAGCGCTTCAGCCAGCCCCGAAGTGACACCCGCCGTATTCGTCATCTGGCCCGCCATCGAGGCGAAAGTCCCCATCATCCCCGTGATCGTCCCCAAAAGCCCCAGCATCGGCGAAAGACCTATGACCACGCTGAGATAGTCCAGATGACTTTCCAGACGCTCAACAGCGCGATCCGCCAATTCATAGGTGACCGATTCCACTGCTTCTCCATAAAGGCCCGCATCATCGATGATCCGGCAGGCCAGAGAAGCCGCATCCCCGCTCACAACGCCCGCCATATCGCGGGCTTCCTTCCTTTTCCCCGCATTCATCAGCTGACAAAACTGTAAGACAAAGGCCTCTGGAGAAATCACCTTCCGATAATAGAGAATCCGCTCTACCGCGATAAAGACCACAGCCATAGAGCAAAGGAGCAAAGGCCACATACACGGCCCGCCTCTCATGAAATATGCTATCGTTGTCTGAAACATAGGCCACCTCCTAGACAAGCCTTCGGGAAAACGCTTAGAGGAAAGGCAGATTAACGATGGGCTGCCTGCTGTTCGCTTTTCTTTCCTACACTTTTCTGGTACTCCACAAACCGCTCCCCGATGCGGTACATAGCCTGAACAAAAGAATTAGATGGAATTTTTTTATATATTGGTTCCCGCTTCGCTTCACTGATCAGCTGATGTTTCTCGTCATAAATCTTCACCTGCGTGATGGCGTATTCCTCCTCGTGCATATGAAAATGCAATTCCATCTCATTACAGATAGGCAGACTCTCCCCTTGCAGCTTGTCTGCATATTGCTTCTTCAATCGTTCCAGTACGTTTCTATCTTTATAAATAGCACGAACGTTCATGACTAACTCATTGGGATCATCCGGATTTAAATGCCCTGTTTTCACATTCAGACTATACTCTGCCAGATCACTGACAAAGACGTCCCCCCACTGCATAGCATATTCCTCTTCCGGCGTGAGCTGTTTTTTTGTATTCATCTCATAGATGGGTTGGGGAGTATCCCCCGCAGGGGATTCTTCTGCATCCACCCCGAAGAGCGGACACAGAAGAAATACTGAAAACACAGGGGCTAGTATCCAACAAGCCTTAGAATGCATAGCGGATGCCTGCATTCAGTTTCCACTGCATTTCATAGTCGCCGCCAAAGCTGCGGGTGATATCTGCATAGAAGAGCGAGGAACCGCCAATCTTCCAGGTACCGCCGAGCGCGAGTTCAGCCCAGGTATCACCGAAGTCCTGTTTAATGGTGATTGGAGTGCCGTTGCTTTCGCTGGTATAAGTCGCGGAAGTATCCCCATCAAATTCATGGAGGACACTTGCCTTCAGGTAATAGGAACTCCGGTC
>FR879628.1:16451-17792 GCA_000434475.1 Dialister sp. CAG:486 | reverse complement strand
GGTGTAACATATGTTTGACAAACCAACAAAAATTTTAGAGGTACAATGCAGGAGTAGCGGGTTCTAGGGAAACACTGATTCAATGGGTTCAAAAGAATGGGAGCGGCGAAATCAGTGACTGATAGCTGGTGACTAGGGATTAGGGATTAGGCGCTTCAAGCGGCTAGTCACTTGAATGCTCCTTTCCGGCATCGCCCCATATGTATCCGCGGAGAAGCCGCCACCTTCATTTCTCGTTCCTCATTCGAGCAGAATTTTCATTCGCAATCGAGGGAGCGACACGCCTCACGGGCTATCCCTAGTCCCTAGTCCCTAGCCACCAGTCACTAGTCACCAGCCACCCAAAAGGAGCCCGCTGCGCGGGCTCCTTTCACACTTTTTTATGTCCTACATCTTCTGCTTTGACGATGCCAAGGTAGATGCATCCGATGATCCATGCCACGTAGTCATCCACCGGCACGGGGACGCTTCTCATCCCCTTGGGGATGAGACGAGCAAGGCCTTTGGCCGGGTGGTCTTTCCAGTACCACTGCTCCCCCATTTCCGTCGTGTATTTCTCATCGACGAGCGTGACGGGGATCTCGCGTCCGAGTTTGCTAAGAAGCGCTTCTGTCCGCTCCTGCATGACCTCATGGCGTGTGCCGTTCCCCATGACCAGCGCGAAGATCTCCTTCCCGTCGAGCAGGCGTGCCAGCTCCTGCTCATAGTCCACGGTGCGGACGATGCATTTCTTTTCGAGCGTCCCATCCGCATGGACGAGTGCGACGCCTGTTTTATCCCGCCCGGGATCAATGGAGCAGAGAAGTCCCTTCATGGACGCAACACCTCCACATCGATGGTCAGCGGGCCTTTCGTGTAGATATCACTGTGTGCTGTCACCTTGAGCTCACACTGCCCGCTGCATTCCTTGACCTTCTGGATGACTTCAACAAGCTCCTGTCCGTCCAGGACACCGACCTTGCCGGTGATCGGATCCGGGAGGATCCCCTGTGCCTGCGCGTAGTGATTCAGATCCTGCAGGAAACGCAGTACCTGCATTTCATAGTTTTTGCTGTCCTTGTACTTATCCAGACCGCCTTTATAGATGACCTGTCCCTGTCTGAAGACGAGAAGGTTATCATGGATATCGAAATCAACCACGAGGCGTTCGCCTAAGATGAGATTCTGTGCGGCAACGACACGGACGAGCTTTTTATGTTTGGCGCCTGTCACCTGCGCCACCGACTCGTCAAAGTCTCTCTGGCTCATGCGGACGAGGTTCACACTCTCATCGGTGATGTTCAGCCTTTCCTTCAGCATGCCATTGATGTCGGAAAGGACGATCTTCAGCACTTCTCTGGA
>FR879628.1:0-16432 GCA_000434475.1 Dialister sp. CAG:486 | reverse complement strand
CTCTTCAGCACTTCTCTGGATCGGTTCTCATCCATTTCTTCATCGACCACGACGCTTGTCAGCACCTGGCCCGCCTGGAAGACCACCTGTCCTTCACGCAGTGCGTAGATATTTTTGATGAGCTGCTCTTTCTCTTGATTCAGTGTCGCAATATTTCCTGTCAGCTCTTCGCGGATCTTTTCCAGCTCCGCAATGTCTTCTGCGGACTGCTCAACGCCGGCTTTCGCCTCATCATACGCCTGCTGTACGGAGGAGAGCTCGCTCTCCATGAAGACACGCTGGCCTTCGACTTCATCCAATCGCTTGGATGTCTCTTCGGCCTTCCGGTTCACGTCTTCATACTCTTTGTTGCGTGCTTCGAGCTGCAGCTTGCCCTTCTCGAGCTCGCGGTTCTTGACTTTGATCTCCTGATTCAGATCCTGCATCTCGCTTTGCAGCTTGGAGAGACCGAAGAGGGCGACACGAACATTTTCATTCACGACAGCCAGCACGGCGATGGTGAAGAAGGAGATCAGGATGCCGGAAATGATCGTCACGATCACGGAGGTGTACTTCGGACGAAGCCCGAAGAGCGTCATCCGCTTCTTACCGACCTTCGATCCGATCCGATCTCCCAAAAAGGCGATCAGCCCGCCCATGGCGATCAGGATCAGAAACATAAATATGCCGATAAACATAGTAAACCTCCTTTGTGATGGAAAACGGGTTCAGGGTCGATGGATTCAGGGGCAGTGCATCAAATAATAGAAGCATCGCGAGATTTTAGAAGGGACGATGCCCTAAAATCTGCGGAATGGCAGGATTCCCGTTTAGGACTTTCGCGCATGGTTTGATTGACCGCGAACGAAAAAGATTCCTCCACTTCGGTCGGAATGACGATACGGGGAACGGCAGAAGTCTAACATCTGATTTCTAATCTCTAGTCCCTAGTCACCAGTCACTAGTTACTTCAAACACTACCGATCCGCTCTGCGGATCAAGAAACAGCCCATGGCGAGGGCGATGAAGTTCGGCAGCCAGACGGCCCAGAAGGGCGGGAGCATGTGGCCCTTGCCCAGAGCTTCAAGGAATGTCATGATGGCGTAGTATACGAAAATAATGACCACAGAGAGGCCAAAGCCGATGGAGGAAGAGGAGCGCTGCTTCTGCACGCCCAAGGGGGCGCCGACAAGGGCAAAGACGAAGCTGGCCATCGGCAGTGAGAAGCGGCGATAGACCTCCATAATGACGCCCGTCGCATCTGCATGCGCCGCGGTGTACGCCTTCTGCGTGACAAGAAGCTCCCGGATGGTCATTTCATCGAGTTTTTTTGACTCGCGCGGGATCTCTGAGGGCGACATGGCATACGGGATCTCCTGACTTTCGAAATGCATCATGCGTTCCACGCCTTCTCCGGTAAGGTCGTAAATGATCCCATCGGTCATGCGCCATACGCCATCCTGCCAGACTGCCTTCGGTGCATTCTCGACATGGATGACCTTTTCATCTTCAAATTCCTGCACGGTGATATTCTCAAGCTCTTTGGTATTCGGATTGTAGCGGCGCGCATAGAGAAGATGGGCGATCTTGCCGTTCTGCACATCGCGGATGACGACGTGATCCGTGACGCCCGGATTCAGGTTCTTTTTGATCTCCGTATTCACCACATAGTCATACTCGCGGTTTGTCCACGGCACGACGTATTCATTGAAGGCTACGGCACAGAGGGAGATCAGAAACGCTACCAGAAAGACCGGCAGCGCGAGGCGGAAGAAGCTCTGCCCCGAGGTACGCATGACGATGAGCTCGCTCGCCCCGGACAGACGAGAAAAGCACATGAGTGAGCCTAAGAGTACGGCCATCGGGAAGGTATAGACGATGATGCGCGGCAGTGCGAGGATGAACACCTTCACTGCCGATATCGCAGATGCCCCATATTGAGAGACAAAGCCAGCGATCTTCAAGAGCGTATCTGCCCCGAGAAAGATCGCCGTAAAGGCGGCAACGCCAAATAAAAAGGGAGCCAAAAATTCTTTTAATACGTACTTGTCCAGAAGTCTCATCAGAATTTTCCTCCCTGTCTTTCTTCTTGAATCATAAGCTGAAATTTTCCCCCAAATAATGTTTCCTTGCTGTGGGGTTCACAGCGATATCATCTGCCTTGCCGGAAAGCAGGATCTTGCCGTCGGAGAGGATGTACGCTTTGTCTACGATGCGCAGCGTCTCACGGACATTGTGATCCGTGATGAGGATGCCGATGCCGCGGGTCTTGAGGTGCATGACAACGCTCTGGATATCCTCGACCGCCAGAGGGTCGACACCGGCGAATGGTTCATCCAGCAGGATGAAGGAGGGATCGAGCGTGAGGGAACGCGCGATCTCCACGCGCCGCCGCTCACCGCCGGAGAGCGCATCGCCCCTCGTGTCTTTGACATGGGTGATATGGAATTCCTCCAGCAGCGCTTCTGCTTTTTCTATTTTCGCCTTCTCGCTGAGATCCTTGCGTGTCTCCAAGAGAGACATCAGGTTATCCCAGACGGTCATCTTTCGGAATATGGAGGCTTCCTGCGGCAGGTAGCCGATCCCGAACTGGTGGCGCTGGTGGATGGGCATCCCGGAAATGGAACGCCCGTCTACGGTCACATCGCCCTCATCAGGCTGGATGATGCCGACGATCATATAGAAGGTGGTCGTCTTGCCGGCCCCGTTCGGTCCAAGAAGACCGACGATGGAGCCCTGCTCGACTTCTACATTCACATGATCGACGACGGTACGGCTGCCGTAGCGCTTGATCAGATCATGAGTTTCTATCTTCATTTGTTATCCTTGATTTCTAACGGGCTGCCTGCATATTCGGGACGGCCGGCGATCGGTGTCGCCTGATTGACCGGCCCTGCGGGAACCGATGGCTGTGAGTCTCCCTCTCCGCCTTCGTCCGACGGACTCTTGGTATTCGTGATGGTGATCGTACTGCGGCCTGTCGTCTCGACGACCTTGTCCGCATCACGGAGCACGAGCTCCGGCCCTTCAAAGGTATTGCCATTCTGGTTCACCCAGGCGTTGCCGGAAAGCACCATCTTTCCGTCGGTGCCATCCCGTCCGGAACGGGTATAGACGGCCTGATCCCCATAGCCCACTGCATTGTTTGTCGTGCTGGTGAGATCCACGCCGCCTGTCGCAACGACTTTGATCTGCTTCAGGTTTCCTTCGATATGCGGCGCAGAAAGGGTGCCGTCAGCGGTCTCGAGATAACCATTGCCTTCGATCTTGCCGAATCCCGTAGCCGCATTGTACATCACATCGTCTCCCCGCAGGATGCGATGCTCCGAAAGGTCTACGAAATCCACGCTGCCGATACCGCGAGCGGTCCTGTCTTTATAGAGGTACATTTTCTCTGCCGTAAGCGTGCTCTCTTCTTTGACATATTTCACGCCGCCTTCCAGAAAAGCACTCCGATCTTCGAAATGATATTCCCCATTCGTGCCTGTGATGGTAGCGCCTTCATTGGCGTGAATCACCACATTTCCTTTCGCACTGACCACCTTGGTCTTGCCGTCGTAGGTCAGTACATCCGCTGTAATGTCATCGGCCATCGCCGTCCCCATCGCGCCCAGGCTTACGGCTGCCAGCATGAGTGCTGTATAGAAAGTTTTCACTGTGCATCCTCCTTATCCGCCAGTTTCGCATGGCCTTTCGCTGTGATCTTTTCCAGCACGCGATCTGCCGTGAAGCTGTCCGCGGTCAGTACGCGGCCATCCTTTTCCGCCGTGAAGAATTCATCCGTCGAAAGGATATCTGTATTTCCATCATAGGTCAGGTTCTTCGCATGAAGCACCATACCGTCATTCGATGTCCCTTCTACATGGCCCTCGACATGCACTTTCTTCTGCTTTCTGTCGAAGTGCCCTTTATCTGCTTGAAGCTTCAGCTCATTGCCGTCTTTCAGGAAATAGGCTTCGATGCCTTCCATGTCGGCGGTATTCTTATCCCGGCTCATCGCGACATGCTTTGCCTTGATGCGCCAGACAGACTGCCCATCCTTGTCTTCCTTCATTTCGATATTGGAAAACTCCATGGCCGGCCCGTCGGACTTGGCGCTTCCCTTTTCATGATGGTCATCCTTGAAGAGAAAATAGATGCCAAGCGCTGCCAGAAGGATGACGAGTACGATGAGGATGCTCTTTTTATTTCTGCTCACGACTTGCCTCCTCTGGTTTCATTCCAGTCTTCGCTGATACCGGGGGCAAAACGCTTCTTCTCTTCCTCCGTCAGCTCCATATACATCTTGATGCGTCCCGGCCGTGTCCAGAAGAGATGCTGGAACCAGAGCCAGTCGGTGGGATGCTCCTTGATGAAATCTTCCATGATCGTCGCCATCCTCTGTGCATTCGTCATGAGATCCTTTTTCGTATCCCCGGTATCTTCATAATAGAATGGCTTGCCAATGCAGATCGTGTGACCCTTCCCGCCTTCATTTCTCACAATGAAGAGCGGCAGGATCGGCGCCTTGAATTTTCTGGCAAAGACGCAAGGCCCCTGCGGGAAGGAGAATACGCGGTTCATAAAGAGCACCGGGATCCCCGTCTCATCCCCGTCCTTGTCGGAGAGAAAGCCCAGAATGTGATTCTTCTTCATCGAGCGCGCCGCTGCGATCATTTCATAGCCGCCCGTACCGGTGAGGAAGATGTGCTGCCCCGCGCGGGCGCGGTAGTCATTGATGATCCGCATCAGCGCGTCATCGGCCTGCTTCTTGCCGATCGCTGAGGTGTCATAATCATGAAGCGCAAGACCGGCACCGAGCCATTCCCAGTTCCCCATATGCGCCGTCAGACCGACGATGCCCTTACCTTCGGCATACGCCGCCTCCAGGTACTCCGGATGATCGATCTTCACGTAGTCATCGATGTGATCCTTTTCCTCACAGAGGCGCGGCATGTACATCATCTCCATCGCGGACATGCCGATGTGCTCGTAGACCTTGTGAAGCAGCTTCTCTGCCTCCTCGCGGTTGATGCCCATGCCCCGCATCATCTGCTCGATCCCGCGGTTTCTCTGCTTGGCTATGCGGTTCATGATGCATGGCCCCAAAACGCGGCCGATGGACAGGATCCGATCATAGGACATCCCACACAGCAGGTGACTGATGCCCTTCAAGAGTCCATATCGTACATTGAATAACATGGCTGATTCTTCTTTCCTAAGGAAACACTGATTCAATCGTTGTCAGATTTCATTCTTGGATTTTTATACAGAGCAAGGAATCATCTGACGCGAATAGCGAGCTATTTAAGGAGGATGATGACGAAGCTATGTATAAAAATCCATATGAAATTCGGCTCTGCTATTTAATCAGCGTTTCCCTAATACAAGGGAATAAAATAGGGTTCAGGGTTAGCCTACGGGGCGTGCCGTCCCTTGACTCTGAATGAAAGCTTTGCTCGAATGAGGAATTAGAAATTAGAAATGAATGTGGCGGCTTCGCCGCGAATATATATGGGGCGATGCCCGAAAGGAAGTGGATAGAAGGTTTCCCGTTTGAGAGTACCAAACATCGCTTGCTTGGTCGCGAATGACAAAGATTTCTCGCTTACGCTCGAAATGACGATACGAGAGAGTTTCCTAGTCACCAGTCCCTAGTCACCAGTCACTCCTAATCCCCAATCCCTAATCCCTAGCTACTAGTCACTAGTCACTCAAGATTCCTAATTCCACGATCGAGCAGCGCTTCTCACTGCACGAGATCTTTCTGATCGACGCGCTGAAAGGAGGACACCGCCTCCTCCCAGCGCCCCTGAGATCTCAAAATACATTCGATAAATTCACGTGCTGCTCCGCGTCCGCCGTCATACCGGGAAATAAAGTCCGCTGCGGACTGATTCTCCTCGCAGGCATCGGCCGGGCAGCCCGACAGACCGACGCGGGAGAAGAGAGGCAGATCATTGAGATCATCCCCCATGTAGGCCGCCTCGTCCCAGCAAAGAGCGCGCTCCATGAGCAGCTGCTGCAGAGCGGACACCTTATCCCGGATGCCCATGAGGACGAAATCACAGGAGAGCTCCTTCGCGCGCGCTTCTACGATCGGCGAAGTCCTCCCCGTGATGAAACCGACTGCATAGCCCATGCGGTGGGCGAGAGAAATCGCCAGTCCGTCATGTGCGTTGAAAAGCTTATATGCCTCGCCGCCGCTCCCCATGACGAGCGTCCCGTCTGTCAGTGTGCCATCGACATCAAACGCGATGAGCTTCACCTGTTCTGCGCCGATCATCACATGACCCCCTGCCGCAAAAGATCGGTGATATGTACCATGCCGATCGCCTTTCCTGCCTCATCACAGACAGGAAGCACGGTGATCGGATGCGGCTGGTGCTTCTCCATGATGTGCAGGGCTTCAGCCGCCAGCTTCTGCTGCGAGATCACCATCGGTGACTTCGTCATGACGTCCCTCACGGGGAGAAGCAGGAAATCCTCTCCCTTCTCGAGGCCGCGGCGAACATCGCCGTCCGTCATGAGCCCCAAGAGGCGTCCTTCCCTATCCGTCACAGAGACGGCGCCCAGCCCTTTATCTGTCATCACAAAGAGCGCATCCTTGACCGAAGCCATTTCATCAATCAAAGGATTGTCCTCGCCTTTGTGCATCACCATCTCGACGGTGAGAAGCAGGCGTTTGCCAAGGGAGCCGCCCGGATGGAACACTGCAAAATTATCTGCCGTGAAATGATGGCGCTCCATCAATGAGACGGCGAGCGCATCCCCCAGGGCCAAAGCAGCCGTCGTCGAACTCGTCGGAGCGAGCCCCAGGCTGTCTGCTTCTTTTTCGACGCCCGCATCGAGCACTGCGTCCGCATTTTTAGCGAGTGTCGAATTCTTTTTCCCAACGACCGCAATGAGCTTCGCCCCGATGCGCTTCAGGGACGGGAGGATATTCAGCACCTCGCCCGTTTCTCCGCTGTTCGAATATGCGATAACCACGTCATCGGCCGTCACCATGCCAAGATCCCCGTGAATGCCTTCTGCCGGATGCAGGAAAAAAGCCGGCGTCCCTGTGCTCGCCATGGTCGCTGCCACTTTCCGCGCGATATGGCCTGACTTTCCCATACCCGTCAGAACCACGCGCCCCTTGGACGCTTCAATCAGGCAAACGGCTTTTTCAAATTCGCCATCCAGATGATCCACCAGAGAAAGGACAGCGGCTGCTTCATCCCGAAGCACCCGCGAAGCTGTTTCAATAACTGACATGATGCCTCCTTGGTCAACGCAAAATAAGTTTACACCTTATTATACAATATTCGAGGAAAAATAGTTATATTGAGGTTCAGGGTTAGCCCGTGGGGCGTGCTGGCCCATTGATTACATTTGAAAGCCTCAAATGAATGAGAAATGGTGGTGCGACGCATAATTATTGAAAGCGCCGCGGAGTATAGATAGTGACAATATCCGAAGGGCAACGGATAACAGGCTTCCCGTTTGTGGTTCCCTGACATCGACCGTTTAGCCGCGAATGACAAAGATTTCTCGCTCCGCTCGAAATGACGATACGAGAGAGTCTGATGTCTCTTAGTCCTTAGTCACCAGCCAATCGAGGCACCTAGTCCCTAATCCCTAGCCACTAGTCACTAGTCACTATTTTCCAGCCACGAGTCCCATTTCCTTATCCTTCTTTACGACGTCATTGATCGCAATGAGGTCTTTCAGGAGGCCCTCGAGGGAGGAGAGATAGAGCATATTGGTAGAGTCAGACAGGCCTTCCGGCGGATTGTCGTGGACTTCCATGAAGAAGCCGTCGACACCGGATGCCGCTGCCGCTCTTGCGAGGTACGGGATGAATTCACGCTGGCCGCCGGTGGTATTGCCCATACCTCCCGGGAGCTGGACACTGTGGGTCGCATCAAAAATGACCGGATAGCCGAACTGCCGCATGATGGGGAAGGAACGCATATCGACCACGAGATTGTGGTAGCCGAAGGACGCCCCTCTTTCTGTCAGAGCGAGGTTCGGATTTCCTGCTTCTTCCATCTTGCCGATGACATTTTTCATATCTTCCGGCGCCATGAACTGGCCCTTCTTCACATTGACAGGCTTGCCTGTCTTCGCTGCGCCGTATACCAGATCAGTCTGGCGGCAGAGGAAGGCCGGGATCTGGAGCATGTCGAGCACCTGTGCGGCTGGTGCGAGCTGGGTCACATCATGTACGTCAGAGAGTACCGGCACCTGGAGTTCCTTCTTGATATCCGCAAGGATCTCGAGGCCCTTCTCAAGTCCCGGCCCACGGAAGGAATGGTAAGAGGAACGGTTCGCCTTATCAAAAGACGCCTTGAAAATGTACTGTACGCCAAGGCGTTCACAGATCTTTTTGATCTCACGGCCGATCATCAGCGTGCGGTCATAGCCTTCAATGACGCAGGGGCCTGCGATCAGAAACAGCTTGCTGCCGTCAATGGTCAGATTTCCGACATGAATGGTTTTCATAGGGAGCTCCTTTATGGGGGAATGAGGGTACGGTCTTGTGGTCCTATCCAATGAGAAATGCCACGACCCGACCCCTTACGATTTCATCTTTTCAAAATATTCATTGGCCTTCTTCAGGTCTTCTTCGGTATCAATGCCGATATCCTGTGTCTTCACCTCGATGACACCGATCTTGTAGCCCATCTCGAGAGCACGGAGCTGCTCTAAGGACTCGGTCTTTTCGAGCGGGGTCTGCGCCATCTTCGCATAGGCGAGGAGGAAATCTCTCCGATACGCATAGATGCCGACGTGCTTCAGCGCCGGCACTTCGAAATCGTGGCGGGGATACGGAATGAGGGAGCGGGAGAAGTAGAGTGCTTCGCCCTTCTGGTTCACGACGACCTTGACCGAGGAAGGATCATCATATTCGTCTTCGTGGAGAGGCGTGGCGACAGTCGCCATATCCAGCTCCGGATGGTCGATGAGATCCTGCGCCAGACGATCGATCACGTCTGGGTCGATCAGCGGTTCATCGCCCTGTACATTGACGATGATCTCATAGTCCGGCGTATGGGAAGCCACTTCTGCCAGACGATCGGTGCCTGTCGGATGGTCAACGGAGGTCATCATGACATGACCGCCGAAGCTCTTAACTTCCTTCTCAATGCCTTCATGGTCTGTCGCAACGATGACAACGTCAGGGAGCTTGGCCTGAACGGCTCTTTCATAGACACGATGCACCAGTGTTTCTCCCGCGATCAGGCGGAGGGGCTTTCCCGGAAGACGTGTCGATGCATACCGGGACGGAATGATACAAGCAATTTTCATGATGAACTCCTTTGCGTAGTGACTAGTGACAGGGATCATGGATGAGGGACTTGCGGCTTGGCATGGAGGAATTCTTCCAATACCTCCCTGTCTTCCTTCGAGAATGTCATCGCGATCTCAAGGACGTAAAAGGGAATGTCAGACTCAGCGAGGCTGGCAAGGGAGAGCATCTTCACGGCATCTTTTTCTGTCATGACGATGAGCTCTGCACCCTTGGCTTTAGCTTCGGAGATCGCATTCCGCACATCTTCTTCTGTATACCTGTGGTGGTCAGGGAAGGGCATCTCGCCCACCGGACGCAGACCGGCTTCCTTGGCGGTCTTTTTAAAGGCGGCGGGGTTTCCGATGCCGGAGACCAGATAGGCCTTCTTCATCCTGACGTCTTCGAGCGTCCCTTCATGAAGGAAGGCTTTCCACTTCTCATACGGCACCACCTTCGACGGCGCATGTGTGGAGGATAGGACGGGCACACCCGGCGCAAGACGGGCGAGCTCTTCTCTGATCTCCATCAGATCTGTCAGATGCACCTGATCGCTCTTGGTCAGGATGAAAAGGCTCGCCCGCGAAAGGGCATCGAGCGGCTCCCGAAGCAGACCGCGGGGCAGGCCGTGACCATAGCCGAAGGGATTCGTCGCATCGATGAGAATAATATCCTGATCGCGTCTGAGCTTCCAGTACTGAAAGCCATCATCCAAAAGCAGGATGCCCACTCCCATTTCCTCAGCCCTCTTCACAGAGGCGATGCGGTCTTTCCCGATGAAAATGGGGACGGAGGGGAGTTTTCTCGCCATCATGTAGGGCTCGTCCCCTGCCATCTGCTGGGATACGAGGATGGAGCTTCCATCCGATACACAGCCGCCTTCTTTTTCAAGGCCGCTTTTATAGCCTCGGCTGATGATGGCGGGCTTCTTACCGATCGAGAAGAAGAGCTTGGCCAGCATCAGTATGCAGGGGGTCTTGCCCGTCCCGCCTGCCGTGATATTGCCGACACTGATAACGGGTACATGGGCGGAGACCGCAGCGGCCATATCTGCCGTCCTCTTCTTTTCGACCTGAGAGAAATACATTTTTTCCAGCTGCGAAAGACCTGACAGGACCAGTTTATCCATGCCCTTCGGCGATGGCTCCTTCATCAAGCCTGTGACATAGGACTCAAGACTCATGACGGCCTCCCAGCTTTACGCCGGCTTCCGCGACCAGCTGCTCAAAAGCCTTGATATTTCTCTCGGTCGCGCCCTGATTCTCATGCACCACGGTCAAAGCCGCCTCTCCCATCCGTTTCATGGTATCGGGGTGGGAGAGAAGGTCCATGAGCGTTTCCTTGAATTCATGCTCTGACTTCGTCATGAGGCACACGCCGCGGCTCTCCAAAAGCTCGAAGATCTCTTGGAAATTGAACATGTAAGGGCCGACGATGACAGGCTTGCCATGCGCCGCCGGCTCCAGAATATTATGACCGCCGACTTTGACGAAGCTGCCTCCGACAAAGACGACATCCGCCAGACTGTAAAGACGCCCCAGCTCTCCGATGGTATCCAGAATGACCACCTGCGGGCTCGTGCCGTCATCCTCCTCCGTGCCCATCTTGGAGCGGCGCAGGACGCTGTAGCCGTGATGCTTGATGGCAAATTTCACGGACGGCGCTCTCGTGATCTCACGAACGGCGAGAAGCAGACGCGCCTTCGGATATTTTTTCAGGATCTCACCAAAGGTACGGAGTACGATCTCCTCCTCTCCGCTGTGCGTGGAACCGGCGACGATGATCGGGCCCTTCCCGTCGAAGCGGAATTCTTTACGAAGCGCGGCGCGCTCTTCCTCCGACACTTCGGCGTACGTCTGATCGTACTTGGTATTGCCTGTGATGGTGCAGCGCTTCGGCTGAGCGCCCATCGCGATGATGCGCTCCTCGTCGATGCGGGACTGCATGCAAAAACGTCGGATCTGGCAGAGCATGCGCGTCGTGAAGCGCTTGATCAGCGAATAGCGGCGCATCGAGCGGCTGCTGATGCGGCCATTCATCATCATGACAGGGATCTTTTTACGGAAAGCGAGGCGAAGGAAATTCGGCCACAGCTCCGTTTCGATCAGAATGATCGCCTTGGGATTCACGATATCTACGATGCGCTCAGTGATGACGGGCAAGTCAAAGGGGAAGAAAATATGTCCGTCAGCCTCTGGGATGATGCGCTGTGCCATGCGGTGACCGGTCGCGGTGACGACAGACACCACCACCATTTCATCCGGGTACTTCTTCTTCAGCTCGCGCACGATCGGGCTCGCGGCGACCACCTCACCGACGGAAGCGGCATGCACCCAGATGGCATTGTGGTAGGCGATCTGCTGCAGCGTGGGCGTCGGCATGACGCCGGCGCTCTGCTTCAGACGGTCATAGAAGCCTTCTTCGAAGACAAGCCGATAGATCAGGATCGGTATCTGCAGCAGCCAGTAGGCGACAAGACAAATGTTGTAAATCCAGTACAATTTTTTCTCCTTTGATGGTTTTTGTTATGGGTTGAGGAAATGGGGTTCAACAGGTTTCATGGGGGAAGGAAGGCGCTGCGCGCCGTATTTTATATAGTGAGGCTCGAAAGAACGCGGGTGGCTGTCTCACATACGCGAGCCAACCCCGGCTCGCTTCGCTCACCTGCCCCTTCCATAGGAAGGGGCGCGAAAGCGGAACATCGAGCACCTAATCACTAGTCACTAGTCACTATTTTTCTCACGATCATTTTTCTGCGACATCGTGTAGAGCTCATAATACAGCCCTTTCTTTTCCATGAGCTCCTTATGTGTACCGCTTTCTTCGATGACGCCGTGATTCAGGACAAGGATCTGGTCGGCATTCTTGATGGTCGACAGGCGGTGAGCGATGACGAAGGAGGTACGGCCGACCATGAGCTTGTCGAGCGCATCCTGCACGATCTTCTCGCTTTCCGTATCGAGTGCGGAGGTCGCTTCGTCAAGGATGAGGATCTTCGGATTCTTCAAGATCGCTCTTGCGATGGCGATACGCTGACGCTGACCGCCGGAGAGGACGAGGCCGCGATCGCCGACCTTGGTATCGATGCCGCGCGGCAGACCCTGAATGAATTTCTCTGCATTTGCGGCGCGAATGGCATCCCAGACCTCTTCATCCGTCGCATCCAGGCGACCGTAGAGGACATTTTCTTTGATGGTGGTATTGAAGAGGAGCGTATCCTGCGGCACGAGGCCGATGTTGTCGCGAAGGGAGCCGACCGTCACATCTCGGATATCGACGCCGTCGATGCAGATAGCTCCGCCTGTCACATCATAGAACCGCGGAAGCAGGTTGGCAATGGTGGTCTTGCCGGCGCCGGAGGGCCCGACGACAGCGATGGTCTGTCCGGGTCTGGCGATGAAATTCAGATCTGTCAGGACCGGATTTTCTTTTTCATAGGCAAAGGCCACATGGCGCGCTTCGACTAAGCCCTCTGTGACTTCGATCGGCTTGGCGCCGTCCTTGTCCTGGATCTCTGACTTCTCATCCAGGATCGCAAAGACGCGGTCCGCTGCGGCCAGGGATTTCTGGATATTACCGAAGCTTTCTGCCAGACGGCGGGTCGGATTGGCCAGGTTGATGGCATAAATCAGGAAGGCGATGAGCTCGCCGGTGGTCATCACGCCCTCAATGACGGAGACACCGCCATACCAGATGATCGCGCAGACGGCAATGGCAGCGAGAAATTCAACAAGCGGCGTCATCTGGCTCTGCTGCCTTATGGAGCGCACGGTCGCCTTGAAACTGGATTCATTGATGTCATTGAAGCGCTTCTCTTCGAAGTCGCCTCGATTGAAGCTGCGCACGATGCGCACGCCCTGGATAGTCTCCTGCAGCATGGACGTCACATCGGCCAGTCGTTCCTGCACGTCGCGGCCGCTCGAGTGGAGCTTTTTCCCAAAGAATTTGATCGTATAAGAAACGAGCGGTACAATCACAAGGCAGAGCATCGTCAGTTTCCACTGCAGGTAGATCATGGAAACGAAAGAACCGATGAAAATAGCGCCTTCCTGCACCAGCTGGATGAAATTATCCACGATGGCTGTCTGCAGCGCCGCAATGTCATTCGTCAGGTTGCTCATGATGTCCCCGGTGCGGCGACGATCATAGTAGGAGATCGATAATTTCTGCAGATGATGATACAGCGTATTTCGAAGATCCTTGATGACAGCCTGCCCGATGTATCCCATGAGGTAGCGGTGCCCAAAGGTGGTGATCGCGCGGATGAGGAAGGTCACAAGGATCGCTACGATGATGAGGTAGAGCATGCCAAGGTCCTTGTCATTCAGCACCTTATCGATGACATCCTTGATGATCCACGGCACGACCAGGTTTGAGCCCGATACGAGCAGCATGAAGAACACGGAAACAAGAAGCAGCTTCCAGTAGGGTTTTAGATAGGATAACAGTCTCATGTAACTGTTCAGTTTACTTGATTTTGTATTCATTCCATTCTCCAGAATTTTCTTGGGGGGGAGACTAAAGGTTCAAAGGGTTCAGGTTGATGGGTTCAGGGTTACGGGGCGCCCCTTGCTTATAAATGAAAGCATGGCTCCCCAGTGAGGAGTGAAGGTACGGCGCATAAAATGAGGGAGCGCCGCGAAGTACAACTAGTGGCGATGCCCAAAAGTCTCTCGATAGCAGGCTTCCCGTTTTGAACTTTCCAAACATTGCCTACCTGACCGCGAATGACAAAGATTTCTCGCTTCGCTCAAAATGACGATACGGGAGTCTGATGTCTCCTAATCTCCTAGTCACTAGCCACTAGTCACTAGCCACCATTTACTTTTTCCCCGTCCTCACGATGAGCTCTGCCACGCGGCGCACCGCGCCTCCGCCGCCCAGTGCTTTTCTCACTTCTCGGATGCCTTCCACATTCTTTTCCCGCGCAGCAGGCTGAATGAGCCACGGTGTCACGATGCGGGAAATATTCTCCGCCGTCACTGCATCCTGCAGGAGCTCGGGAGTGACCTCACGGTCCAGCAGAAGATTCGGCAGGCCCGCATACTTCACATGGACGAGAAGCTTCGCCAGCATCCATGTCAGCGGCGCGAGGCGATAGATCAATACGGTCGGCAGTTCCATGAGCGCCGTTTCCAGGGTCGCCGTCCCCGAAGAGGCGACGCAGGCATCACAGATCTGCATCAGATCATACTGCCTGCCCTCGGTGATCTCTACGGAAAGCTCCGAAGCCCCGATGAAGGACGAGAGCATCTCCATCGGGATCGTCGAGGCCCGAGGGATGAAGAACTGGCAGTCTGCCTTTTGGGCGAGCTGGCGCGCTGCCTCCAGCATCACGGGCAGAAGCCCCGCGACTTCATTCTTGCGGCTCCCCGGCATGAGAAGGATACGCTTTTTATTCGGATCGCCATGGAAATAGGCCATCGCCTTCTCCTTCGTCATGGAAGGCTTCACCGTATCCGCCAGCGGATGACCGACGAAGGTCACATGCGCTCCCGCCTTCCGGTATGCGTCCGCTTCAAAAGGAAATATGGACGCCACCTGCTCGACATCGCGGACAATATTCTTCGCCCGTCCCTTGTTCCACGCCCAAATGGTGGGCGCGATATAGTAGACGACAGGGATGCCAAGCTCTTTCGCCACATGGGCGAGCTTCATATTGAATCCGGGGTAATCTACACAGACCAGCACATCCGGCTTTTCCCGCAGCATGGCTTCCTTCAGGAAGCTGCGCAGCTTGAAGAAGAGCGGCAGGTGCTTGATGACTTCCACCAGTCCGATGATGCCCAGATTTTCTATATCATAGATGATGCGGACGCCGCTCCTTCGCATGTCCGCACCGCCCATCCCGAAGATGTCTGTCCCGGGGTAGAGCTTTTTGATTTCTGCCGCAACGGCTGCGGCATGCATATCGCCAGAGGCCTCTCCGGCAGACATCATAATTTTCATAAGTTAAGTCCTCGTCAATGAGTAAGGATGCAGGTTAATAGGTTCAAGGTTCAGGGCTCAAAGTTAGCCCGGGGGCGTGCTGCCCTTTGATAACGGTTGAAAGCTCTGCGCGAATGAGGAATTAGAATGAGAAATGAGAAATGGTGGTGGCGGCTTCGCCGCGAGTATTATGGGGCGATGCCCGAAGGTAGTATTCAAGTCACCAGTCACCAGTCACTCCTAATCCCTAATTCCTAGCTACTAGCCACCAGTCACTTCTTTCCTTCCACCGCCAATATCACAATGCCTTTTTTATTGGCTTCCTGAAGCACGGCTTCCTTTTCTGCGAAAAGGGTATGCCAGGCTTCGATGGCAAGGACCGCGCAGCCGCTCTCCTCCATGGAGGAAAGTGTCGTAAGTCCGACCGCCGGCATGTCGAAGCGGGTATCCTGTCCGGGCTTGGCTGTCTTCACGACGACAGCGCCGCCGCGGGCGAGACTGCCGCCGCGCTTGATGCAGGCATCCGTACCCTCGATGGCTTCGACGGCCATGACCGCCTGATCCTTCACGACGACCGTCTGCCCCAGATCGATCGCACCGATCGCCTTCGCCGCCTCGAAGCCAAAAGCCACATCGGCCATCTGTGCCTCCGTCGGCTTCTTTTTAGTGAAGACCTGCGGCCCCGGCATGAGCGGCTTCAGATACTTCGTCTGATCCAGGACGGAGATCCCGTCTTTAGCCAGTTCATCCACGATCGCCAGCGTGATCGTATCATCCTTGAAATTCATCTTACGCAGACGATTCAAGAGCCTCACCGCGCGCATATCCGGAAGGGTGTGCGACTTGTAGAGCCACTCCTTCGTGACCTTGCCGATCATCGTGACCTCTTTCACATGCTCTTTCACGAGAGTCTTGATGACTTTATCCAGTTTAAAGGCGCTGATATCGTAGTACGCATCCGCGATCGCGGCAAGTCTTGCATCGACGCCCGGCGTCACCGCGATACAGACCACGCGATACCCCTGGGGCCGCACTGCTTCGATGAATTCCACCGGCAGCGTCCCGATGCCCGCTAATAAACCAATCGTTTCCATAATGACCTCCATAGCGTCATAATCTTTATTATTTTAGCATTTTTTCACTGGTTACGCATTATAGAAATTTCGGTTAGCCGTCGAATCGGCGCCTCCGTCTTACGGGCGAAAAGCTCCGATCTCCCCTGCGCCCATTAAAAAAGGCGATGTGAAATAACGATCATCTCATTTTCGCGTT
>FR879627.1:2904-27107 GCA_000434475.1 Dialister sp. CAG:486 | reverse complement strand
CTCGGGATGACGAAACGAGAGCAGGGCTGTTTCCCATTTTTTCATTCCGCTTAGGAAGCCAACCTCCGCCCCTTCGGGGCACCTCCTTCCCTGGGAAGGAGGGAGTGTGCCGCTTTTCCGTATCGTCTTCTATCAGCTGCGTTTCTCATCCTTTGGCTGCTCCATCATCTTCCGTATCCGTTCGCGGCGTCTCTTCGCCGCTTCTTCGTCGACGATGATGAGATGGCCGGTGTCAGTGACGATCTCTTTGCGCTTCATGTCAGAGGGCTTGACAGGCGCGCTGCTTTTGTAGTCGAAGCCGCCGGCGAGATGACAGCTGGCGCAGTCCCTGCCGCGCGCGCCGCGCAGCATGCGGTAGAGGCAGTAGAGGAACCAGCCGGCGATGGCAAGGCCGATGAGGATGGTCAAGAGTGTATGCATAAGGGTCCTTTCTTACAGAAGTTATGGGGAATCGGTGAGGAAATCATCCCTGGGAGTGCCGTTTCGCGCGCTCCGCGGCAAGCTCGTCCAAAAGGTTTGGCGGGGTGTCGCTTTGCCATACCCAGTCAGGACGGAGGGCGGCGGCGCGTTCCTTGGCGGCTTTGAGGTCGTAGTAGACCTGCCATTTCGCATCGACCAGTGCGCGGCCGCTCTGGCGGAGAAGGTAGGCGGGATGGAAGGTCGGCATGACGGGGATGCCATGGAAATCGATCCAGTGACCGCGGGAGCGGATGATACCGGCTTCGCGGCCCAGAAAGAAGCGGAGTGCGACTTTGCCAAGACCGATGATGACGGCAGGGCGTGCGAGTGCGATCTCTTGCAAAAGCCAGATGCTTCCGCAGAAATGCCCTTCGTCCATGGTGGGAGTGCGGTTGCCGCGCGGACGGCATTTTACGATGTTTGTCACGTAGACATGGTCGCGGGTGATGCCGACGGAGGCGAGCGCCTTGTCCAGCAGCTGCCCGGAGGGACCGATCAGAGGGCCGCCGTAGTCATCCTCGACACCCCCGGGGCCTTCGCCGACGATCATGAGCGGGGCATCCGCAGGGCCGGTGGAGAGCACGGGGCCAAGACCGCCTTCGCGGCGAAGCGGGCAGCGGCTGCAGGAGGTGATGGCTTCCTTCAGCGCTTCGTGCGTGGGAAAGCCGGCGGGGCGCGCCATCTCCTGCCTGCGGCGGACGATATATTCTTCCGGGTCTTCGTGTCCGAATAGATCCATAAGCGATGCCTCCTTAGAGGAAATCAATAAAGGGACAAGGGTTCAGGGTTTGCCCCGAGGGTGTGCCGACCCTTGATTGTTTGTGAAAGAGGGGAAGCGGGTTCTACAGGTTCAGAGGGTTCAACGGGGGGCGATGCCCGAAGGTTTGAGATAACAGGCTTCCCGTTTGGGGGGTCCTGACATCGACCACTTGAATGCGAATGACAAAGATTTGAGGGCTTCGCTCGAAATGACGATACGGGAGTCGGATGTCTCCAAGTCACCAGCCACTCCTAATCCCTAGCCACTAGCCCCTAGCTACTAGAATCCAGTCACCAGTCACTGTTTAGGCATGCCTTTCGATAGCCAGAAGGTATTTGCATACATTTGTATTCCTCTATATCATAGAGCCAATGGCCGGTCTTGGCAAGAGGCACTGCGCTTGCAAGGCAGGTTGTCAGGAATGATATAATAAGAAATATATGTAGCAGGCCATCCGGCGGCTTCGGGGCGCAGAGATGATTTCCCTTTCCCCCCGATCGCTGTCCTTTGCCTGTCGGGTAAGAGGTATATATGAAAAAAATAGATATGACGCATGGACCGATCGGAAGGAAAACGATCCGTTTTGCGCTACTCCTGGCACTGACGGGCATGCTGCAGCAGGTGTTCAATACCATCGACACCATCATCATGGGGCAGTTTGTCGGGAAGGAAGCGATGGCGGCTGTCGGGAGCAATACGCCCATCATCGGTTTCATCGTGACATTTTTCATCGGCATTTCGATCGGGGCGAATGTCGTGATTTCCCAAATGACAGGGAAGGGAGATCGGGAGGGGATCCATCGGGCGGTCTTTTCGACGCTTGCCTTTGCGCTTGCCGCAGGGATCGTGATGACCTGTCTGAGCGAAGCTGTCGCAGAGCCGCTGCTCTCGCTGCTTCAGGTGCCGGATGTGCTCATGCCGCTCTCCGCAGAGTATCTGCGCATTTTTTTCCTGGCTCTGCCGGGGATCCTGGTCTATAATTTTGCGTCTGCCATTTTCCGAAGTCAGGGAGATACGAAGACGCCCCTCTTCTGTCTGGCGGTGGCAGGGGTCATCAAGGTCATCATCAGCTACACGCTGGTGGCGTTTTTTCATCAGGGCGTGGCAGCTGTGGCGATCTCTACGACATGTGCGACGCTTCTTTCTTCCGCCATGCTGGTGACGATCCTGCTTCGCAGCACGCATGTGATCCATCTGGAATGCAGGGCATCATTCTTTGATCTGTATATTTTACGGGAGATCCTTCGCATCGGCACACCGGCCGGGTTGCAGGCGGCGGTCTTCTGTCTGTCGAACATCGTGATCCAGTCGGCGATCAACAGCCTTGGCGCGGATGTCATGGCGGCAACGGCGGCGGCGTTCAATCTGGATATTCTTTGCTATATCTTTGTCAATGCGTTCGGGCAGGCATGTACGACATTCGTCGGGCAGAACTACGGGGCCGGCGACATGGCGCGCTGCCGCCGCGTTGGGGTCATCACCACCTTGCAGAATCTGGTCGTCTGCGTCATCATCGGAGCGCCCATCCTGTATTTTTCACCATCACTGCTTGCGCTTTTTACCAGCGATGTGATGGTCATCAGCTATGGCGTCACCCGCATGGGCTATATCATTCTGGCGGAGCCTTTGAATCTGGCCATCGAAATGATCTCCGCCTATCTCCGCGGCTTTGGCAATTCACTCTCTCCGGCGCTCATCACGATCGTCGGGATCTGCGGCTTCCGTATCCTGTACATGGGGACCGTATTTCCTGCCATCCCCAGCTTTGACTGCCTTATGACGGTGTATCCGCTGAGCTGGTTCGTCACGGCCGTCGGACTTTCTGTCCTGCTTTTCAAGACGCGAAAGAAGTATATTTTGGGGTGACTGGTGACTGGATTCTAGTAGCTAGTAGCTAGGGATTAGTGGCTGGTGGCTAGTGACTAGTGACTTAAATGCCACCTTCGGGTATCGCCCCATATATACTCGCGGCGCTTCCCTATTTTTATGTGCCGCACCACCACTCCTAACTCCTCACTAGAGAGCGCGAGGCTTTCACCCACAATCAAAGGGCAGCACGTCCCACGGGCTAACCATGAACCCTGAACCTTAAACCCTAATAAAGGAGACTCTCCTATGATCCATGAAAGCATTCTTCTCAAGCAGAAAACGCTTGAAGCCCATTTGAAAACACTTGGCTCGGTCGCCGTCGCTTTTTCCGGCGGTGTGGACTCGACCTTTCTTCTTCATGAGGCCTGCAAGGTGCTTGGCGATAAGGCTGTCGCAGTGACGATGAAACTGAATTCCGTCCCCGCGCGTGAGATCGAAGAGGCGAAGGATTTCTGCACGTCCCGCGGCATCCGGCAGGTGATCGTGGAAAGGGACCAGTTCGCTGCGCCGGGCTTTGCTGACAATCCGAAGGATCGCTGCTACTGGTGCAAGACCTATCTCTTCTCGTCTCTGGGCGAGCTGGCGAAGGAGCATCAGATCGCTTATATCATCGACGGGACAAATTTCAGTGATACGAAGGGCTATCGTCCCGGGCTGAAAGCGCTTGCCGAGCTGGGCGTCGTGAGCCCTTTGAAGGAGGCGGCGCTCACGAAGGAGGAGATCCGCATCCTGTCGGAGAAGGAAGGACTTCCCACATGGAATAAGCCATCCTTTGCGTGCCTGGCGACCCGTTTCCCCTATGGCACGAAGATCACGGAGGAGAAGCTCCGCGCGGTCGAAGCGGCTGAGCAGCTGCTTTTCGATCTGGGCTTTTTGCAGTTTCGCGTGCGCTGTCATGGGGATATCGCCCGCATCGAGGTGCTCCCCGCTCAGCTCCCAAAGCTCGTGGAAAATCGTGAGGCAGTCATCGCGCGCTTTCATGCGCTGGGCTTTCGCTACGTGACCATGGACCTGGAAGGGTTCCGCTCGGGGTCGATGGATGGGAAATAGGGACTGGTGACTTGAATATTACTTTCGGGCATTGCCACTATTTATACTCCGTGGCGCTTCCTTATTTTTATGCGCCGCACCACCATTTCGCATTTCTCATTTCTAATTTCTCATTTAAACGAAACTTTCAAACGCAATCAAAGGGCAGCACGCTCCGTGGACTAACCCTGAACCCTGAACTTTGAACCTAAACCAACAACCAATCAACCAAAGGACACATATATGAGTATTCAAGAAATATTGACCCAAGTGAAGTCCGGCGCGCTGTCGCTCTCTGCGGCAGAGGCGCTCATCCGTGAGAATCCGGCGGAGCGATCCTATGAGGAAATGGGATTTGCCAAGCTCGATACGGATCGGAAGAAGCAGGAAATGGGATTTCCCAAGCTCGATACGAATCGGAAGAAGCGTTCCGGCTTTGCAGAAGTGATCTACTGCCAGGGGAAATCTGACGAATTCATCGGACAGATCTTCCGAAGGCTCTATGAGGTGGAGGGGGAAGTCTTCGGCACCCGCGCCTCTCCACACCAGTATGAGATCGTGAAGGAATTCCTGCCGGAGATCTCCTATGACCCGGTGTCGCATATCCTGAAGCTGGAAAAGGAGAAGGAGCACATCGGCTGCGTGGCCATCTGCACGGGCGGCACGGCAGATATTTCCGTCGCAGAGGAAGCGGCACAGACGGCAGAGTACTTCGGGACGCATGTCGAACGTGTCTATGATGTGGGCGTCAGCGGCATCCACCGCATCCTTTCGAAGGAGGCGATCGTGCGCCGCGCGAACTGTGTCATCGCAGTGGCAGGCATGGAAGGGGCGCTCGCCTCGGTCATCGGCGGACTTGTGAAGAATCCCGTCATCGCGGTGCCGACGTCGGTGGGCTACGGCGCCAGCTTCCACGGCCTTTCGGCGCTCTTGACGATGATTAATTCCTGCGCGAACGGCATCGTCACCGTCAATATCGACAATGGCTTCGGCGCCGGCTATGTGGCGACACAGATCAACCGATTGGCGGAAATGGGAAGGATTTGAAAGTAACCATATCGCCATATTTCTTGTTATGATTACGTGCCATAATTAGGAATTAGGAATGAGGAATGAAGGTGGCGGCTTCGCCGAGATCGAGGGCTCAGGTCGCAGCTGTTCTGGCATTCGTTATCTCACATACGACGTTTCTCTCCGCTCAGGATGACGAAACGGGGCGATGCCCGAAAGTCGTATTCAACACCAGTCACTCGAAGCTCCTAATCCCTAGCCACTAGCTACTAGAATCCAGTTACCAGTCACTCCTGATTCCAACCAATAATCAACAACCAACAAGGAGAAACCATATGGGAAAAACATTATACCTTGAAACTTCCTCCGGCATCAGCGGAGATATGTTCGTCGCAGCGATGATCGACCTCGGCGCAGACCCGGAGGCGCTGGAACGCGCGCTGAATTCCATTCCCGCGGACGGTTTCATGGTGGAGATCTCCAGCGTCAAGAAATCCGGCATTGCGTGCTGTGATTTCAATGTCATTCTGGATGCAGCCCATGAAAATCATGACCATGATATGGCCTACCTCTATGGTCCGGCGCCGGTCAGCTCGGCAGTTCCGCAGGAGGAAGCGCCTCACTGCCATGGATGCGAGGACGAGGAAGCGCATCATTGCCATTGCCATGAGGACGAGGAAGCACATCACTGTCATTGCCATGAGGACGAGGAAGCGCCTCACTGCCATTGCCATGAAGGCGAGGAGTCTCATCATTACCATGATCATGAGCATCACCACCACCACGGACGCCATCTGGCAGAGATCTTAGACATCATCGACGCGACAGACATGACAGACTCGGCGAAAGCGCTGGCGGGCAAGATGTTCCACATCGTAGCGGAAGCAGAGTCTCTCGCCCATCACATGCCGCTGGAAGAGGTGCATTTCCATGAAGTCGGCGCCATCGACTCCATCGTAGATATCATTGCCGCGGCGGTTACCTTTGACAGCCTGGGGATCACGGATGTCATCATTCCCTGCCTCACCGAGGGCAGAGGCACCGTCCGCTGCCAGCACGGCGTGCTGCCTGTCCCCGTCCCAGCGACCATGAATATCATCGAAGCCTACGATATGCCGCTCACCATCATGGAGACGAAGGGGGAATACGTCACGCCGACCGGCGCAGCCATTGCGGCTGCCATCTGCACGACGCACCAGCTGCCGAAAGCCTTCCGCATCGTGCGTACAGGCCTTGGCGCAGGCAAGAGAGCCTACACCGAGCGCACGAATATCCTTCGCGCATACCTCATCGAAGGGAATGCCATGGAAGAGGGCAAGGATGAGATCGTGAAGCTCGAGACCGACATCGACGACAGCACCGGCGAAGCGCTCGGCTATACCATCGACCGCCTCATGCAGGCCGGCGCGCTCGATGTCCATTACAGCCCGGTCTACATGAAGAAGAACCGTCCCGCATGGGAGCTCACCGTGATCTGCAAGAAGAGCAGGATGGAAGAAATCGAAGATATCATCTTCAAAGAAACGACGACCATCGGTATCCGCGAATTTCCGAGCGTCATGCGCTCCATCCTTCACCGCAACCAGAAGCAGGTGGAAACGCCTTTCGGCATCGCGGAGGTGAAGGAAGTCGCCCTTCCCGGGGAGAGACGCTTCTACCCCGAGTATGAATCGGTGAAGGCCATCGCAGAAAAAAACCACCTGCCCTTTGCGGAGGTGTATCATCTCGTGAAAGCGCTGGCGGAACAAAACGAGTAGTGGCTGGAGACTAGTGGCTGGTAGCTAGGGATTAGGTTTGTGACACGAGAAAGTCGCTAGTTTTCAAACCTCCGCGGCGCTTCCTCATTTTATGCGCCGTACCTTCACTCCTCACTCCTCACTTGATTTGGATGTTGACTTAAATGCCAGTTGTTTAGAAAACGCAATACTAGGGGGACTCTCGTATCGTCATTTCGAGCGAAGCGAGAAATCTTCCTTGCAGACCGATAAACGATGCATGTGTGAACGCAGAAATACGTGGCACCAAGACGCCGTTTCCCTGCCAGTGCCTATGTGATACTGACCGCAGTGCAAGAAAGATCCCTCGGCTGCGCTCGGGATGACGAAATGCGCCGCACCGACCCCGTTGAACCCATAGAACCTGCCCCTCTTTCGTCTGCGGTCAATGGGACGGCACGCAACCTCGTTTCCCATAAGCCTCTCAAGAAATTTTCGATAGCCAGAAAAGCCCCGCGGCGGCGGGGCTTTTGTCATGCAGGTCAAATTGTTCACTTTTTCAAGTGAAAAATGGTGTATAATAGAACCAAGTAGACATGTCAGATCGTTTGATGAGAAAATCTGTCCGAAAGAACTCTGCGTGTGGATCAGGAGCCCGGGGCATTTGCCGCCGATAAAGTAGATCGGCAGGATGGGTGCAGCGATCGCCTGAGAAATGAGCAGACTCTCTTTCATGAGCTTCGTCTCCGAAATTTTCGACTGTGAGATGGAGGATCCGGGAGCGTTTTCCCGTGCTTCACAGGGAAGGCCTTTGGGATGCTCTGTCTGTCCTCTCCGGTAAATCTGTCTAGCCGGTGCGGAAGAACGCAAAGGAAAGAAAGAACGAGGGCGGCCTCGCAGCGTGACATGACTCCCAAGGCGCCAGAGTCGGGGGCCGTAGAAGTCATAGCGCATCTGCGTTTCCGTGCGCCTTTTACCAAGGCTTGCTCTTCTTTTCTGCATGAGGTCAGTGCTTTCCTTATGTGTTCCTGTATGATTTTCCATCCTGCGCTCCCATCTCTCCTTGCCGGCTGCGGTCCGGCAGAATGAAACCGGCTGTCAACGGTGGATCTCTGAGGAACATATGCTTGTTCCGTTCCGCTTTCTCATAGGATCATAGTCCTATGGTCTTATGACTAGACCATTCCGAAGACTCCAAAAATACAGCCCGCACCGGCCGCCATCCGGTGCGGGTATTTAAATGGGAAAAAGGGCGTGGTGGGAAGGCGGCATACTCCCTCCTTCCCCCGGAAGGAGGTGCCCCGAAGGGGCGGAGGTTGGCTCCCGCCGCGGGATAAAAAGGAATGCGAGATAGTCCTTTCACGTATCGGCATCCCGCGTTGCAGGGAGTGCGGTGCTTCCCGTGATCCCTCTCCTCACCGCGGTTCTTGACCGCGAACGAAAAAGATTTCTCGCTTTCGCTCGAAATGACGATGCGAGAAGGCGGCACACTCCCTCCTTCCCCCTGGAAGGAGGCGGTCCGAAGGGGCGGAGGTTGGCTTCCTAAGTGGGATGAAAAGAAATGGGGCGGCCCTTTCCGTTTCGTCATCCCGAGCGCAGCCGAGGGATCTTTTCGTTTTCTTTTTCCTGTGCAGGCATGTATAATAAAAAGAATTTATGCATGCTTTTTTGTGCGTGCCGTAAGGGGGAAAGCGATGAAGGACGAGATCTACTTGAAGATGCTGGGGGCAGCGGTCTGGGAGAGTCCGGTGCCCATCTATGTCATCCATGTCGAGGTGGATGAGGCGGGAAAACCGGTGGACTGGCGTTTTGCCTATGCCAATGAGGCGGAAGCAGAGCATCTCTCCATCCCTCTTGAGAAGCTGCTCGGCAGATCGGGCATCGAGCTTTTGCCGAAGATCGGCGGCAAGTGGCTTTTCCCCTACTACGAAGCGGCCTATCACGGGAAGACGCTGGATTTCGATACCTTTGCCCAGAGGACGAAGCGCTTCATCCATCTCCATATCATGCCGGCAGGGACACCGGGCTACTGCCTTGCGTCGATCAGAAACTTCGACAAGACGCTCTGTGCGGAGTCGGAGCCGGGAACTCCTATGGAGCAGGCGTTCCGTCATCTTGCGAGGGAGAATGCGATCCTGCAGTCGCTCTGCTTAGACTACACGGTGATCTGTTTTGCAGACCTCAAGACAGATACGATAGAGATCGTGAAGCAGGGGATGTTCAGCCATGGCATGGATATCGATGAGGCTCTGCCTGCCAAGGAGAAGCTCTCTTATCGCTCGCGCATGGCATACATCCGCGATCATCTGCTGGTGAAAGAGTCCTGTGGGGATTTCTATGGGGAGCTGGGCCCTGAGGGACTGATGCGGCATCTGATGGAGAAGGAAACGTTCACGTATCGGGCGCGTACGAAAGGGAACCGCGAGGGGAATGAATACTTCGAGCTGAAGGCCATCCGCGTGCATCAGGATGAGACGAGCTTTAAGGTCGTCATCGGGATCCGGCCGATCGATGATCTGATCAGGGAAGAGGGCAGACACCAGCGGCGTCTCGAGGAGGCGCTCGCATCTGAACGCCGGTCGCATGAAGTCATTTCTGCGATCAGCAAGATCTACTGGGTGATCTACCTCGTCGATCTGGAAAAAGACACCTGCGAGAGGATCGCTAGTGTCGGTGAAGGGTATCAGGCGAGCAGGAAGGTGTGCGCGGCGTCGCAGGCATTTGAGGATATACTGCGGTATATCGTTTCCGAGGAATATTGGGACCACATGCGCGACTTTGTGGATACGAGGACGCTTGTCACGCGCCTTTCGCAGGAAGACACCATCACGACCACGTATCGTGCGCGCACGGGAGAGTGGCGGCAGGCGCGATTCATCGTGAAGACGAGAGATGGGAAGGGGCGCGCGAAAGATCTCCTGTACATGGTGAATCCCATCGACCGCGCCAAGCAGAAGGAGATGCAGAACCAGGCCGTGATGAATGCACTGGGGCAGGATTTCTCTGTGATCCTCCTGACGGATCTCCGGCAGGATACCATCGAGATCATCCGGGGCATGGAGGATACGCATATAGGGCAGCTGCTCGAGGATGTGCATTATCGCTATAGTAAATGGCTCCGCTATGCCTGCGAGCATCTGGTGCATGAGGCGGATCGCGAAGAGATCGCCGTCCTCCTCTCACCCGCTCGCCTCGAGGAGGAGCTTCTCCGGCATAAGACGTACAGCGTTCGCTGCCATGCGCGTCCGAATTCTACGGGGAATGAGTATTTCGAAGTGCGGGCGGTGCTTTCTCAGCAGGATGAAGATCATTTCGAGGTCATCATAGGCTACCGCGCGCTGGATCAGATCATCCATGAGGAGAGGAAGAAACAGCAGCAGCTGGAAGAAGCGCTTCGCCAGGTCGAACTCGCCAATAAGGCGAAGTCCACCTTCCTCTTCAATATGTCGCATGATATCCGCACGCCGATGAATGCGATCCTTGGCTTCTCCCACCTGCTTCGCATGTACAAGGACAAGCCGGAGAGGATCCTGGACTATACAGAAAAGATCGAGAAGTCCGGTGAATTCCTGCTCTCTCTGATCAACAATGTCCTTGAGCTTGCGCGCATCGAAAGCGGCAAGAGCAGTATCGAGGAGTCGATCATCGACGTGAAAGAGCTCTATGAGTCTGTCGGCTGCCTTTTTGAAAATCAGATGAGGGACAGACAGATCTCCTTCACAAGGACGCTTCGGACGCCGCAGCGCTTCATCTATGCCGATAAGGTGAAGCTGCAGGAGATCCTGCTAAATCTTCTCTCGAATGCATGCAAGTAGAGATCCTGCTGAATCTTCTCTCGAATGCATGCAAGTACACACCGCCCGGAGGGAGGGTGTCTTTCGATATCTGCTCCGCTCCGGCCCAAGAGGGCATCGAGCTTTTCACGACGACCATCCGGGACAATGGCATCGGTATGACGAAGGAATTCCTCGCGCACATTTTCGAAGCCTTCACGCGCGCGAGGAGCAGCACGGAGAGCCGACGGCCGGGCTTCGGCCTCGGTATGGGCATCGCCAAGAAGCTGACAGAGCTCATGGGCGGCACCATTGCGGTCGAGAGTGAGCCGGGCAAGGGCACCACCTTTACGGTCAGGATCCCGCACCGCATCGCCAAAGGGCCGGAAGAGGCATTCCCCGCTGAAGACTCCGCCCTGCCGGATACCGCACTCCAAGGCCGCCGCATCCTTCTTGCGGAAGACAATGATCTCAATGCAGAGATCGCAGAAGAGCTTCTAAAGGAGGCGGGGCTTCTTGTGGAGCGCGCCAGAGATGGCATCGAGTGTCTGTCGATGCTTGAGAAACGAGAGCCGCTCTGGTATGATCTCATCCTCATGGATATCCAGATGCCGAATATGGATGGCTACAAGGCGACCACCATCATTCGCCATCTGGAGGATCCAAGGCTTTCGAAGATCCCCATCATCGCCATGACGGCCAATGCTTTCGCCGAAGACAAGGCGAAGGCCGCCGCGCTCGGCATGAATGCCCATGTGGCAAAGCCCTTCGATATCAGGGTGCTCAAGCGCGTGATGGCGGATGTGCTGGAGAAACAGTGAGTCAATGGTTTTTGGGGCATGCTGCTCTTTGAATTAGAAATTAGAAATGAGAAATGCGAAATGGTGGTGCGGCGCCAGATCCTTCGACTCAGTTCTCACTGTTCCGCCTTTACATGATCGAACATCCGACATTTCACTCCGCTCAGGATGACGAAATGCGCCGCGGAGTGTCAATAATGGCGATGCCCGAAGGCGGTATTCAAGTCACAAGTCACTAGTCACTCGAGATTCCCTAATTCCTAATCCCTAATCCCTAGCTACTAATTCCCAGTCCCTAGTCCCCAGTCACTTCCCGAAGAGGGCAGATACGACAAGCTGCTTTGGCATTTTGTCGCAGCTGCCCTTTTTCGTTCTGCCTGGCGTCGATCGAAATCATTTTGCGCTTGCATTGTTGATTCATTTAGTATAAAGTATATATCAATACGAAGAATATGCAAAAATATGTATACACGCTATATAAATCACATGCACTTATTGAGAGACTCTCTCATTTCTCGTGGTCACTTCGGAGGTCGATCTTATGCTTCTACCCCTCTTGCTGTTTCTTTTGCCGCTTGCAACGGCCGTGATCCTGCTCTTGACACGCGATGCCTCCTTCCGCAATCTGCTCGTGAAAGGCTCGGCAGCGGTGATGATGGGGCTCGCACTTGCCGTTGCCGTCACCTGCTTTGATGAGCCGGTGAAGATCGGCGTGGATAGTGAGTTGCTGAAAGCGGTGATGCTGGCGGCAGACTTCCTTGTCATCTTGGCGGTCTGCTACTATGCGAAGAAATTCAAACGCTACAGCATCGCGCTTCTGGGGCTTGTGCAGTTTGCGATCGTGGCGGCCTTTGAATGGCATATGGGCGAGCGCATCTATGTATCATGGGATTTCCTCATCGATCACTTTACCATCATCATGATCCTGATCGCCGGCATCATCGGTGGACTCATCGCGGTGTACTCTTTGGGCTACATGGCGCAGTACCATCGAAAGCATGCGGGGATCCCTGACCGTCGCGGCTTCTTCTTCTTCGTGGTCTTCCTCTTTCTTTCAGCGATGTTCGGTCTCGTCATGTCGAACAATCTGCTCTTCATGTACACCTTCTGGGAGATCACGTCTCTCTGCTCCTTCCTCCTGATCGGCTATTCGCAGACGAATGAAGCGATCCACAATTCCTGCAAGGCGCTCTGGATGAACCTTTTGGGCGGGCTTGCCTTTGCATTGGCGATCGTCCTTCTGGGGGAGAAATACTACACGGTCGAGCTGTCTCTCTTGGTGAATCTGGGCCGCAGCCGTGAACCTGTCGAGCTTATCGCAGCACTCCTCGTCTTCTGCGGATTTACGAAATCGGCGATGATGCCCTTCTCCGGATGGCTTCTGGGGGCGATGGTGGCACCGACGCCGACCTCGGCGCTCCTGCACTCTTCGACCATGGTCAAGGCGGGCGTCTTCCTCATCATCAAGCTCGCGCCGATCCTGGGAGACAATCATGTCGGCATCATGGCGATGCTGGTGGGCGGGATCACCTTCTTCTTCGCTTCCTGCGCCGCCATTTCCCAGTCCGATGGGAAAAAGGTGCTCGCCTATTCCACGATCTCGAATCTCGGCCTGATCGTCTGCTGCGCAGGCACAGGCTCCTATGAAGCCGCATGGACGGCGATCATGATCGTCATCTTCCACGCAGTCGCCAAGTCTCTCCTCTTCCTCACGGTCGGCACCGCAGAGCAGCAGCTCGGCAGCCGCGATCTGGAGAATTTCGATGGCATTTTCAATTCCATGCCGCGCCTTTCGCTCTGCATGGTGATCGGCATCTGCGGGATGTTCCTCGCACCGTTCGGCATGCTGATCTCCAAGTGGGCCGCTATGAAAGCCTTCGTCGATGCAAGGGGCCCGCTAGAAAAGCCTTCGTCGATGCAGCCCAGCCGCTGCTTCTCCTCGTCCTCGTCTACGGCTCGGCGACCACGCTCTTCTACTGGACGAAGTGGCTCGGCAAGATCACGACCTTTGTCCCGACGAATGAAAACCGCGAGCGAGGGATCCTTGGCGTCGAATGGACGGCGCTCAAAACGCTGGCAGCACTGACGCTCATCGTCTGCGTGCTCTTCCCCCTCGTTTCGGAATACGGCGTCATCCCCTACCTTGCACTCACCTATCATGCGACGGCAGAGGTCATCGCACAGAGCAATCTCTGGATCATGTCGCTCATGGTCTTCCTCCTGGTCGTCCTGCCTCTTCGCTTCGGCAAAAGCCGCGAGAAGAAACAGGTCGTCACAAATCTTTCCGGGGAGAACCTCGGAAGTGACAATGCCTATCGCGGCGCCGGCGGACGTGTCGTCCCCGTCACGTTGCGGAACTGGTATCTGGAGAGCTGGTTCGGTGAAGACCGCATGAAGCTCCTTGGCTACACCGCAGCCCTTGCCTGCGTCCTGATGGAGCTGTCTTTGTCTCTAGGAGGTGCATTCCATGTCTGACTTCCTGATGCCTATCGCAGGGGGCCTCCTGTACCTCCTTTTAGCGCCGATCCTTGGCGGACTGCTTTCCGGGTGCGACCGCATCATCTCCGCCCGTATGCAGCGAAGAAAGGGGCCGCCCCTCCTGCAGCCCTTCTATGATTTCCTGAAGCTGTGGGGAAAGCAGCCGATCGCCGTCAATAAGGCGGAAGGCTTCTACATCTTCGGCTTCCTTCTTTTTGTCCTTCTGACAGGCACCCTCTTCTTCGCGCAGGGCGATATCCTGCTCGTCGTATTCACACTGACCATGGCGAGTGTCTGCCTCATCATCGCGGCGTATGCCGTCGACTCCCCCTACAGCCAGATCGGCGCGGAGCGTGAGCTCGTGCAGACCATGGCGTATGAACCGATGCTCCTCATGGTGGCGCTCGGCTTTTACCTCGCCAGCGGCAGCTTCTCCGTCGGAGACATCCTGACGGGCACCCATATGAATATCCTGCGTATGCCGGGCATCTTCTTCGGCCTCTGCTTCATCCTTCTCATTAAATTCAGGAAATCGCCCTTCGATATCTCCATGTCGCATGAAGCGCATCAGGAGCTCATCGGCGGTCTGAAGACAGAGATCTCCGGCCGTACCCTGGCCGTCGTCGAGATCGCGCACTGGTATGAGAATGTGTTCCTCTTCGGCCTCGTGCTCCTCTTCTTCGCATCGGATACCTGGTGGACATGGCTTCTCGGTCTTGCCATCTGCGAGATCGTTTTCTTCGCAGAGATCCTCATCGACAACTGCTGCGCCCGCATCAAGTGGGAGCGCATGCTCGCCTACACCTGGCTCGTCGGCCTCATGGCAGGCTTTCTGAATATCGCATTTTTGATGTATTTCAAATAAAGGTTGTCTGGTTCAGGTTGATGGGTTTAAGTGAGCGGCGTCGCGCTTTGCACCGAATATAAAATGGCGGCGAAGCCGCCATCAAAAGTTTGAAAACAGGGATGAGCAGCTAGTGACTGGTAGCTAGGGATTAGTGGCTAGGGATTAGTGGCTGGTGGCTAGTGACTAGTGACTTAAATACCACCTTCAGGCATCGCCCCGTTTCGTCATCCTGAGCGGCGAGAAACGTCGTATGTGAGATAACGAATGCCAGAATAGTTGCGACCTGAGTCGAAGGATCGCGGCGAAGCCGCCACCACAACCCTGAACCCTGAACCTTGAACCCAATAACACCCTATCCCAATTCACTCCATTCCGGAGGTCATGTATGAGCTTTGAAAAGAAATCTCCCTGGCTGATCCACTATGACGGATCGTCCTGCAACGGCTGTGATATCGAGGTGCTGGCGTGCCTGACACCGCTCTATGATGTGGAGCGCTTCGGCATCGTCAATACCGGTGACCCGAAGCACGCCGATATTTTCCTTGTCACCGGCGGCGTGAACGCACAGAACCTGCCCGTCGTCCGCCAGATCTATGAACAGATGCCGGAGCCGAAGGTGGTGATCGCCGTCGGGACCTGCGCCTCAAGCGGCGGCATCTTCCGCGAGTGCTATAATATGCTTGGCGGCATGGACAAGGCGATCCCCGTCGATGTCTACGTCCCCGGCTGCGCCGCACGCCCGGAGGCCATCATCGATGGCGTCGTAAAAGGCCTTTCCGTGTTGGAAGAAAAGCAGAAGAAACTGAGAAAAGGTTGATGGGTTCAGGTTGGCAGGTTCAAGGTTATGGTGCGGTGCGAAATATTTATAAAGCGCCGCACTATCCCCCTGAAGTTTGAAAGCAGGGATTAGTGGTGCCGAGTGACTGGTGACTGGGATATATCAGACTCCCGTATCGTCATTTCGAGCGAAGCCCTCGAATCTTTTTCGTTCGCGATCAGGCGGACAATGTTTGAAAACCCCAAATGGGAAACCTGTTATTTCTCAAACCTTCGGGCATCGCCCTATTTATACTCTGCGGCGCTTCTGATTTTTATGCGCCGCTCCTGAACCCCGAACCCCGAACCCCGAACCCTGAACCCCGAACCCTGAACCCATTTCTATCCCCCTCCCAAAGGAGAACATCTATGAAACAGCAGTTTATCACCATTCGCCCGGAAGACCTCTTGGAGCGTGTGGCGCGATTCAAAAAAGAAGGCTGCCGCCTGGTACAGATCCTCTGCACCCGTACCACGGAGGGCTTCGAACTGACATACACCTTTGACAAAAATTATTTCCTCTACCACCTGCGTCTGACCGCGGCGCTCGACGGCTCCGTCATGAGCATCACGAGCCTGTACTGGTACGGCTTTGTGTGGGAGAATGAGATCCACGATCTTTTCGGGCTGGATGTCCGTTTCATCGCACCCGATGTGGACTATGGCGGGCATTTCTACCACCTCGCGCAGAAGACGCCGTGGCATGACCTGTCGAATGCCGTCCACGCGAAGCAGGCCGTAAAGGTGAACCTTCGCAGCGGTCTTGGCGTCGATGCATCTGTCGTGAAGAAGGAGGAGGGCAATGGCTGAACTCACTACCGTTTCCTTTGGCCCGCAGCATCCGGTCCTGCCGGAGCCGATCCATCTGGATCTGGAGCTGAAGGATGAGAAAGTCGTCCGCGCCGTGCCGTCCATCGGCTACGTCCACCGCGGACTGGAAAAGCTGGTCGAGAAGCGCGATTTCAAGCAGTTCATCTATGTCGCAGAGCGCGTCTGCGGCATCTGCTCCTTCGGGCATGGCTGGGGCTATGCGAAGGCCGTCGAAGGGCTGATGGAGATCGATGTGCCGCGCCGTGCGAGCTACCTGCGTACGATCTGGCATGAGCTTTCCCGCCTGCACAGCCATCTCCTGTGGCTCGGGCTTGGCGCGGATGCGCTGGGCTTCGAGAGCCTTTTCATGCACTGCTGGCGGCTTCGCGAGACGATCCTGGATATTTTCGAAGAAACGACCGGCGGCCGCGTCATCTTCTCCGTCTGCGAGGTGGGCGGCGTGCGCCGTGACCTCACGGATGCCATGAAGAAGAGTATCGAGGAGAGGCTCACCGGCCTGCGCAAGGAGATCGAAGAGATGGCGTCTGTCTTTCTCTATGACGATACCATCCAGACGCGTCTGGAGGGAGTCGGTATCCTTTCGATGAATGAGGCGATGGATCTGGGCTGTGTCGGCCCGATGGCACGTGCCAGCGGCGTCCCGAATGATTACCGTATGGCCGATGATGACGGCGCATACAGGGATCTGGGATTTCATCCGGTCCTGGAGCAGACCGGCGACTGCCTCGCCCGTGCGAAGGTACGCATCCGCGAGCTCTACCAGTCTATCGACATCATTCTAGGCGCGCTCGAAAATCTTCCGGAAGGCGCGATCGCATCGCCTGTCCGCGGCGTCCCGCCCAAGGGCGAATTTTTCACCCGCGTCGAGCAGCCGCGCGGCGAAGCCATCTACTATATCAAGGGGAATGGCACCAAGAACCTCGAGCGCTTCCGTCTCCGCACCCCGACGAACTGCAATATCGCGGCCCTCGTCAAAATGCTGCAGGGCTGCGACCTCGCCGATGTGCCGAATATCATCCTGACCATCGACCCCTGCATCAGCTGCTGCGAAAGATAGGTCGGGTTCAAGGTTCAAGGTTCAGGGGTGCGGTGGAACAGTTGGGGAATCAGTGCTTCCCTAGAAATGCGAAATGGTGGTGGCGGCTTCGCCGCAAATATAATGGCGCTTCACGCTCTCCCTCCTTCCTCTGGAAGGAGGTGCCCCGAAGGGGCGGAGGTTGGCGATGCGTAGCATCGTAAGATTCGCGAAGCGAATTTGAATGGAGGATGACAGCCTTCCCCGTATAGTACCCCCTTCCCGAGGGGAAGGGGCTTTATATAGAACTCGCGGCGCTTCCAAAGTATGATGCGCCGCACCACTAACCTGAACCCACTAACCTGAACCCTTATTTTTCCCCAAGTCAAAAGGAGGCTTTCACATATGAGTTATCTGGTATATATCAAACAGGCTGTGGCGAATTTATTCAAGCCTCCTGTGACCTCGGAGTATCCGCTGGCACCGAAGACCTTCTGTCAAGGTGTCCGCGGGCGCGTGGTGAATGATGTCAGCCAGTGCATTCTCTGCGGCATGTGCGAAAGAAGCTGTCCCTCCGGCGCACTCACTGTCGATAGAAAGACAGGTGAGTGGAGGATCGATCCTTTCTCCTGCATCCAGTGCGGCGCATGTGTGGAGGCGTGTCCGAAGAAGTGCCTCTCCATGGATCCGCACTATGCGATGCCGGGCCTTACAAAGACGGAGATCATTCTGACCGTCGTCAAGAAGGAGGGCGTCAGCGAAGTCAAGAAGACTGTCGCCGCGCAGAATACAGCCACGCTCGCGATGGATGACCGAAGCCATATCGTCAATAATGTGATGAAGTGCGTTTTCTGCGGCATGTGTGAAAGAAACTGTCCGGCGGGCGCCATCACCGTCGACCGTGCGAACCGTACATGGCGCATCGATCTGGAAGCCTGTGTGAACTGCGGTACCTGTATCGACAACTGCCCGAGAAAGTGTCTCTCTCTTGGCTGCTATCTGGGAAATCGGACAGAGATCACCGTTCACGGCGTCTCGAAGATCCGAAGAAGACCCGCGGGGCAGCCCGTCATGAAGGAAGCGCAGCCGCCGGGAGCCGCGAGACAGCCCGTCAGAAGGGAACCGCACCCGCCGGCAGCTACGGAAGCGGCTGTGGCTGACAACCACGTGAAAAATGACATCGAAAAATGCCTCTTCTGCGGCAAGTGCGAAAAGACCTGTCCGGTGGACGCTATCACGATCGACCGCAGAAACCGTACATGGACGATCGATCGGAACAAGTGCATCACCTGCGGCGCCTGCGCGCTTGACTGTCCGGCGAAGTGCCTTTCCCTTGCAGATACATGGGGAGAGGGAGAAAATAAAGCCGCTGTCACCACCTATCAGGGCAAGGTCCTGACCCGCCGCCCGCGCGTGCGCCCGGCGCCGCCGGCCAATCCGGCAGAACCACCGAAAACAGCTCCCGCCCCAGAGCCGGTCAAGGATGTGCCGCAGTCGGAGAATCCGTATCATGTGAAGAATAACATCGAGAAATGCCTCTTCTGCGGACGCTGTGAGCACAGCTGCCCGATGCAGGCGATCACGATTGACCGGAAGACGCGGAAGTGGACGATCGACCGCGAGAAATGCGTGGCGTGCGGCGTATGCGCAGAGAACTGTCCGGCGAAGTGCCTTGCGATGAAGGAAGAGTGGGAGGAAGGCGAGGACAAAGCCCTCGTGCTGACGCTCACCGGAAAGGCTCCTGTGCGGCCCGCCCGTCCGGCGGCCAAGCCGGCAGAACCGCCGAAGGCAGAAGCACCGAAAGCAGTCCCTGCCCCGGAACGGCAGAACCACCGAAAACAGCTCCCGCCCCAGAGCCGGTCAAGGATGTGCCGCAGTCGGAGAATCCGCATCATGTGAAGAATGACATCGAGAAATGTCTCTTCTGCGGACGCTGTGAGCACAGCTGTCCGATGCAGGCGATCACGATCGACCGGAAGACACGGAAGTGGACGATCGACCGCGAGAAATGCGTGGCGTGCGGCGTATGCGCAGAGAACTGTCCGGCGAAGTGCCTTGCGATGAAGGAAGAGTGGGAGGAAGGCGAGGACAAAGCCCTCGTGCTCACGCTCACCGGGAAAACGCCGGTGCGTCCCGCCCGTCCGGCGGCAAAACCGGCGGAAGCTGTAAAGCCTGCCGCAGAACCACCGAAGGCAGAACCTGCAAAAGCAGTCCCTGCCACAGAGCCGGCAAAGGATGTGCCGCAGTCGGAGAATCCGCATCATGTGAAGAATGACATCGAGAAATGTCTCTTCTGCGGACGCTGTGAGCACAGCTGTCCGATGCAGGCGATCACGATCGACCGGAAGACACGGAAGTGGACGATCGACCGCGAGAAATGCGTGGCATGTGGCGTATGCGCAGAGAACTGTCCGGCAAAGTGCCTTGCGATGAAGGAAGAGTGGGAGGAAGGCGAAGACAAAGCCCTCGTGCTGACGCTCACTGGGAAGGCACCGGTACGTCCCGCCCGTCCGCGTCCACCTGTAAAGAAGGATGAGCCCCATGCATGAGTACCCGGTGACACTGGAGATCGTCCGCATCGCAGAAAAGACCGCCCGTGAAAAGGGCGGTCTTGTGAAAGCGATCCATCTCGTCGTGGGAGAAGACTCGGGATTCATCGGAGAGTCCATCCAGATGTACTTTGACGTGATCTCCGAAGGCACCCTTTGCGAGGGCGCGCGGCTGACTATTCGGGATATCAAGCCGAAGATGCGCTGCGACCACTGCGGCGCTCTTTTTGAACGCAAGCGCTTCTCCTTCACCTGTCCCCGCTGCGGCGGCGATGGCTCTCCGACAGAGATCGGGAAGGAGTTCTATATAGAGAGCGTGGATCTGGAAATTTGAACCCTTCTATGGCAGTCTATTTGTCTGCCGGTTGCATAGTAAGAAAAAGGAGATACCCCATGCATATGGTCAAAGCTGGCGTGATGGAGAATATCTACGCCCATAACAATCACATTGCCGAGCATGTCAGACATTACCTGACGGAACGGAATATTTTCGCCGTGAATGTCATGGGCGCGCCGGGGACGGGCAAGACCACCTCGCTCGAGCAGCTCATGAAGTACATCGCGCGCAAGGTCTATGTCATCGAGGGGGATATTGAGTCCGACATCGATACCGAGCGCCTCAGAAAGCAACATGTGAAGGCGGCGCAGATCAATACCTTCGGAGCCTGCCATCTGGATGCACCGCTCGTGCATAATGCGGTACACACCATGGATTTCGATGCGCCGGGCATCCTCTTCATCGAAAATGTCGGAAATCTCGTCTGCCCTGCCGAGCTGGATATCGGCGAGCACATGAAGCTCCTCATCGTCAGCGTGGCAGACGGCAGCGACAAGCCGTACAAGTATCCGCTCGCTTTTGAAAAAGCGGATATGATCCTCTTGAACAAGGTCGACCTCATGCCCTATCTGGACTTCGATGAAGAGTTCTTCATGAAAGGCATCCGCCATCTGAATAAGAATGCGCCCGTCTTCAAGGTCAGCGGAAAGACCGGAGAAGGGTATGAAGAGGCCGCGAAGTGGATCTGCGAGAAGGCGGGGATGAGTGACTAGTGACTGGGGACTAGTGACTGGTAGCTGGTATAGCGATTTGTTAACTTCTGGACTTAGTGAGAAGTGCTGGAAGGGGCACACCATTCATATAGTGCCCCAATACCCCTCCTTATATAAAATTCCGCGGCGCTTCCTATTTTTATGCGCCGTACCTTCACTCCTAACTCCTCACTCCTCACTTGATTTGGGAGTTGAGTTAAATGCCAGTTATTTAGAAAACGCAATACTAGTGCCTGGATTAGAAAATATGACTCTCGTATCGTCATTTCGAGCGCAGCGAGAAATCTTTGTTATTTGCGGTCAGGCGGGCGATGTTTGGAAACTCTAAACGGGAAACCTGTTATCCGCAGGCCTTCGGGCATCGCCCCGCTTCGTCATCCTGAGCGGCGAGAAACGTCGTATGTGAGATAACGAATGCCAGAACAGCTGCGACCTGAGCCGAAGGATCTCGGCGAAGCCGCCACCTTCCCCATAGAACCCATAGAACCCATAGAACCCGCGAATCTTTTATTTCTGAAAGGAGCCTGCCATGCTGACCTATCGCATCACTGCCCTCGGCCGTGTGCAGGGCGTGGGCTTCCGTCCGCTCATTTGCCGTCTGGCAGGGGCGCATCATATCACAGGCACCGTCAGGAATGAAGGCGGCGTCGTCACCATCATTGCACAGGGGAGCCGCGAGGCTCTCCTTTCTTTCATGGAGGATATACGGGCGGCGAGGCCGCCTGTGGAGGTCGCGGAAATGCGCGTGGAGGAGATCGCCCATGCGCCTTTGCCGGATTTTCGCGCGGTCCCAAGCGGCGGAGCGGCGCGCGCACCGCTCTTTCCGGCGGATCTTGGCATCTGCGAAGACTGTCTCGCAGATATGAAAGATCCCAAGGACCATCACTATGGCTACCCCTACACGTCCTGCACCGCCTGTGGGCCGCGCTATACGATGATCGAGGCGCTTCCCTATGACCGCGAGCGGACGACCATGAAGGATTTCCCTCTCTGCAAGGACTGCGAGAAAGAGTACCAAAGCCTTTCTGACCGCCGCTGTCATGCGGAAAGCATCGCATGCGCACACTGCGGCCCGCAGTTGAAGGGATGGACGAGGGAGAGACGGTTTGAAAAAGAGGCGGCGATGGCAGAAGCGATCCGTCTTGCGAAAGAGGGCGCGATCCTTCTGGTGAAGGCGATGGGCGGCTACCAGCTCGTTTGCCGCGGGGACAGGAAAGAGACGGCGGACTGTCTTCGCCGCATGAAGCACCGCAGCGGGAAGCCGTTCGCGCTGATGATGAAAGACATCGACATGGCGAAGGCGTGGGCGATGCTTTCGGAGAAAGAGATCGAAATGCTCACCTCGCCGGTGCGCCCGATCCTGCTTGCCGCGCCGAGACGGAAGGTCCTTCCTGCCGTGGCATTTCGTGTGCCGCGGCTGGGGCTTTGCCTTCCCTCGACCGGATTCTACAGCCAGCTGGCGGAGGGCGTCGATGCGCCGCTCATCGTCACGAGTGCGAACCAAAGCGGCGAGCCGATGATCTTCCGGGACGAGGAGGCGCGGGCGTATTACGAAGCAGAGGAAGACATCGCAGGGCTTTTCTTCTATGACAGGGAGATCCTGCGCCCCGCCGATGACAGCGTCATGCAGCTGCAGGGAAGGGAAGCGCAGATCCTACGAAGAACGCGCGGATTTCTTCCGGAACCGGTGGTGAGAGATGCGCCATCCGGCATGGTTCTTGCGACAGGGGCGGACATGGCGCCGGGCTTTGCCCTCGCGGGCGGCGGCTCGCTGTATCCCGCCGAGGTGCCATGCGACATCCTGAATGAACGCTCGCAGGCGTTTTTTTTGGAAACGGAGCAGGACTGGGAAGAGCTCTTGGGGCTTTCGCCGCAAGCGGTCATCTCGGAGCTGCATCCTGCCTACCTGTCCCGCCTTTTGGGAGAAAAAACAGCTAGAGAGAGGGGACTTCCCTTTTATACCGTCCAGCATCATCACGCCCATGCGCTCTCTGTCATGGCGGAGCATCATCTGCAAGGAAAGACCCTTGCCTTTGTTTTTGACGGCACAGGCTATGGGGAGGACGGCACCGTCTGGGGCGGCGAGATCCTTCTCTGCGAAGGGACGTCCATGCAGCGCGTGGGACACCTTGCGCCGGTTTCCATGATCGGAGGCGATGCCTCTATGAAACAGGCGTGGAAGAGTGCGCTCTCTTATCTGGCAGCAGCGGGCCTTCCGTCGAAGGATCCGCGTGCGCCTCTCATCCGCGCCGCACTCTCTCATCATGTGAATACGATAAAAAGCTCCTCCATGGGCCGTCTCTTCGATGCGGCGGCGGCGCTGCTGGGGCTTGGCGAGGAGAATCATTTCAAAGGCGAGTGCCCCATGGCGCTGGAAGCCGCCGCGATGGCAGCCGCGCACGCTCCGAAGATCTTCTGGGGAGGGAAAGAGCAGGATGGCCGTCTTCTCTGGGACGGACGCACGCTCCTTGCCTCGCTACTGGCGTCCCATGGTACAATAGAAGAAAAGGCGCTCGCCTTTCACGAGGCCATCGCCGAGATGATCCTCTCCTCGGCGGAGCACTTCGGTCTCTCGCGCATCCTTCTTTCCGGCGGCTGTTTTTCGAATCAGCTTCTCCTCGCCCGTGCGCGGGAAGCGCTGCAAAAGCGCGGTTTTTCTGTGTATACCAATGAAAAAGTCCCGCCGGGCGATGGCGGCATCGCGCTCGGACAGGCATGGTTCTATCTCATGAAGAATCAGAAATAAAGCCCTCTGTTTCCCGAAAGGAGCATCCCTATGTGTGTAGCATATCCCGGCCGCGTCGTCTCCATCGAAGGCACGCATGGCATGGTCGATTTCTCCGGCTCCGAGGTCCGTGTGAACCTCTCCATGGTGCCCGCAAAGCTCGGTGACTACGTCCTCGTCCACGCCGGCATGGCGATCCAGATCGTGAAAAAGGACGAGGCAAAGGACTGGATCGCCCTGTTCAAAGAGATCGGGGAAGAAATGGGTGACTAGTGACTGGCAGCTAGTGACGAGTGACTTACATACCACTTTCGGGCATCACCCTTTATAAAAATCGACGCGAAGCGTCGCTCCGCCTAAGCCTTCCCCCTCGGGGAAGGCTGGCGATACGGGAATACCGTCTTCTAAAAAGACGGCGCGCCACCCTTGTGAACCCATCCGCTCCCCCGCTTCGTCCTCCCGAGCGCAGCCGAGGG
>FR879627.1:0-2897 GCA_000434475.1 Dialister sp. CAG:486 | reverse complement strand
TCCCCCGTTTCGTCATCCCGAGCGCAGCCGAGGGATCTTTCTTGCACGGCCGCCATATGCACGCATGCGCCCCCACTCAAACGACGCCTTGGTGCTTCCCTTTATCGCCTTTCTCTCACTCACGTTTTACCGGTCTGCAAAAAGGATCCCTCCACTTCGGCCCTCATGACACGCAAGAAAGACGGATCGTCTCACATCCTTTTTCATACCGCTGCGTAGAGTTATGCCTCTCCGAGGCACTCTATCCGGCGCCTTCGGCGCGGGCCGTTTGGCCTCACAGGAAGGCGCCTTAATGGGCAGGCTAGGCGCCTCTTTGGATTAGGCCAAACTCGGAAGTCCCTCTGCGGGACTTCCGTCTCCAAGGGCCTACTCGTATCATAGGAGTGACTGGTGACTAGGAAACCAGGAAACGCCAGACTCTTTCGCACGTAATCAAAGGGCGCCCCGCTCCAGGGGCTAACCCTGAACCCTTAAACCCCGAAATCATGAATATTCAAATCATCTACTCTATGCTGTCCCGCGTCCTTGCGGCCAGCGGAGCGGCATTGCTGCTGCCGCTCCTGCTCTCGCTCTATGAGCGGGGGCCGATCCTTCCCTTTCTCGTGCCGATGCTTCTTTCCGCAGTGCTCTCGCTATTTCTGAAAAGAAAAGGGGCGGCGATCGAAAGCAGCCTGACGCCGCGGGAAGGGACCGCCATCACCGCGCTCTCTTGGATCGCCGTATCCCTGCTCTATGCGCTCCCCTACTGGGTGAGCGGGAGCCTCTCTCCCTTAGACAGCCTGGTCGAGAGCATCTCAGGCCTCACCGGGACAGGCGCGACCGTATTTCCTGACCTCACCTGCGTCCCCGAAAGCCTTCTCTTCTTCCGCTCGCTCACCCACTGGCTGGGCGGCCTTGGCATCATCGTCTTCTTTGTCGCCCTCTTCCCGCAAGCCGGGCGCGGCACCGTGCGTATGATGCAGACAGAAAGCACCGGCCCCACCTCGTCGAAAGCGCTTCCCCGCATCCGTGAGACAGCACGCGCCCTCTTTGCCGTGTACGCCGTCTTCACCTCTGTCTGCTTCCTTTCCTACCTTCTCTGCGGCCTTTCTCCCTTGGACGCACTGAATCACGCCTTCTCCACCATTGCGACCGGCGGCTTTTCGACAAGAAATGAAAGCATCGCCTACTACCACGACGCGCGGCTGGAAATGGTCATCGCTTTCTTCATGATCATTTCCTCTGCGAACTTCGGGATCTATGTCGAAGCATGGAAACGCGGCGTCTCCGTCATCTGGAAGGATACGGAATTTCGCACCTACCTATCCATCGTCGCCATCGCCACCGTCCTCATGACGCTCTCCCTCGTTCTGCAGGGCGGCGCCTCCCTCCTGCCAGCGCTGAGAGAGACCTTCTTTCACGCTGCATCGATCTCCTCCACCACCGGCTTTGTCGCCGCTGACTTTGACCGATGGCCCGACTTCTGCCGCTTCCTCCTCCTCCTTCTGATCCTTGTCGGCGGCTGCGGCGGCTCCACCGCCGGCGGGATGAAAGTCATCCGCTTCATCCTTCTCGGGAAAAGCATCTTTTCCCTGCTGAAGCTCCACCTCCATCCCCGTGCCGTTCAGGCCGTCTCAGCCGGAGAAAACCGCTACTCGTCCGACGTACTTTACCGCGTGCTCTGCTTCTTCTTTCTCTACATCATGCTCGCCTTCCTGTGGGCCGCGATCATGATGTTTGACGGGCTCGCCTTCCTGGACGCTCTCGGCGTCTCCTTCTCCACCATGGGCAGCGTCGGCCCTGCATTCGGCCAATTCGGCGCGACACAGACCTACGCCGCACTCCCCACCCTCTCCAAGATGGTCGTCTGCCTCTCCATGCTCTTCGGCCGCCTCGAGTCCATCACCCTGATGTGCATCTTCATCCCTTCCTTCTGGAAACGAAGCGGATGGTGAGAAATAGGGATTAGGGATTAGGGGCTAGGGATTAGAAATCAGATACCGCTCATTCCAATTCAAATCGGCAAAGTCGATTTTGCGATGCTTCGCATCGTCTAACCTCCGCCCTACGGGCACCTCCTTCCAAAGGAAGGAGGGAGCGATACGCGCCAGCTAAAAACGCCGCGGCGCTTCTATATTTGATGCGCCGCTCCACCATTTCTCATTTCGCATTTCTAATTTCTCATTTTTATAAGGAGTTTCCATGTCCCCCACTACCACCTTTCCCGTCCGCTACTTCAGCATCGTCACCGTACCGAAGGAATTCACCCATCAGATGGGCCAAATCGAAAACACCGTCCTTTCGGACGGTGCGTCACTCAATCATGATGAAATTGTGAAAGCGATTTCTGCAGGAAAGAGCCAGCTCTCAAGCCTCACTCCTTACCTTTTCGTCCTGTTTGAAATCGAAAACGGCGGCGCTTACTGGACCTACCTCGACCTCGCCGGTGAGCTGTCGAAGATCCATTTCACCGATGGAAAGACCAGTGAGATCAAAGCCGAGAAGGTCACCTTCGCCAATGGCGGATATATGTATGTCATGAAGGAAGTATACTTGAAAAGGAAGTAGGAGTGACTGGCGACTGGTGGCTAGTGACTGAAAGCCACTTTTGGGCATTGCCCAATAAAAAAGACGGCGCGCCACCCATTTGAGCCCATACGCTCCCCCGTATCGTCATCCCGAGCGAAGCCGAGGGATCTTTATTGCACTGCCGCAATTTGCATGCATGCGCTCGCACGCAAACGACACCTTGGTGCTTCCTTTTTCGTCTTTCTCTCACCCACGGTTTACCGGTCTGCAAGAAGGATCCCTCCGCTTCGACCCTCATGACACGCAAGAAAGATGGATCGTCTCGCATCCTCTTTCTTACCGCTGCATAGAGTTGTGCCTCTCCGAGGCACTCTATCCTGCGCCTTTGG
>FR879626.1 GCA_000434475.1 Dialister sp. CAG:486 | reverse complement strand
GTCTTATATTAGAAGGAAATCAAAAAAATGTAAAGAGAAAAATAAAAAAAGGCAGGGTTCAGGGTTAGCCCTTGGGGCGTGCTGCCCTTCGATTGTTTGCGAAAGAGGAGAGCGGGTTCTGTAGGTTCTACGGGTAGGGCGGGGAAGGTGCGGCGCTTTTCGTCATCCTGAGCGGAGAAAAAAGCTGTATGTTAGGGAAACGCTTATCTGAATAATGGCAGCTGAGTCGAAGGATCTAAGCGCCGCGGAGGTTTGATGGCGTTTCGCGACGTCGTCATTTCGAGCGTAGCCGAGAAATCTCTATGGCAGAACGCTCATTGCCTGATGTGAGACAGCACCAAGACATCGTTTTTCCCAGGCGCATACACGCTGATTCCCGCAGTACAGTAGAGATCCCTCGGCTGCGCTCGGGATGACGATGCCGGAGAATCCCAGTCACCAGTCACTGCTAATCCCCAGTCCCTAATCCCTAGCCACTTATCCCTGCTTTCAAACTTACGGCGCTTTTGATTTGTGCGCCACACCACAAACCTGAACCCGTCAACCTGAAGTTTGAAAGCAGGGATTAGGGATTAGTAGCTAGGGATTAGGAAGCTCGAGTGACTGGTGACTGAAATGCCAGCGCATGGCATCGCCCCATATATACTCGCAGCGAAGCCGCCACCTTCATTCCCCATTCCTCATTAGCCGCCCCCATTCATCCTTTTGATTTCAGCCAGCAGGTCCTCCGCTTCTTGGAGCGAAGCGGCTTCCCTGTCTTTATTTTCTGCAAGGCTCATATCGATCGCCATGCCTTCGTGGAGATCCTCAAACCAGGCGGTAGGCAGCCGGATCTCCTCTTCCTCTTCCGTCAGGAAGACCGCCACCTTCTCCTCGATGCGGTCCAGTGTCAATTCTTTTTTCATCTTAGCGCTCCTTTATGATCTTGTAGCCGTCCCCCGTGGTGGTCAGGGTCAGCGTGCCGTCGCGGTCGGTACGGTAAATGTGGACCTTGGCTTTTTCAAGCTTCGCTACGGTCGTCTTATGCGGATGTCCATAGTCATTGTTCAGTCCGCAGGAAATGAAAGCCTCCTTTGGTGAGACAGCCCGCAAAAAGTCCGGAGACGTCGACGTGCGGCTGCCGTGATGGCCGACCTTCAGCACATCGCTCTTGAGTGTCCCCCGATCAGCGAGGATGGATGCTTCCTCCTCTTTTTCCGCATCGCCGGTGAACATCATGGAGAAATTGCCATAAGAGAGCCTGCCGATGATGGAATTGTTATTGAAGTCCGAATTTCCCTTCTGGTCCTTGATGACCTTGACCGGCCCGAGCACCTTGTAGCTGACGCCATCGAAGAAGGTAAGCGCATCGCCCGCTTTCAGCGCCTTATAGGGGATCTGGTTCGCCTTGATGGCTTTCAGATAATTCTTGTAAGACGCCGTGCCGGATGGCATGCCGTCGTCATAGATGGCTTCGACCTTAAAATTTTTGAAAATGGCCTGCATCCCGCCCAGATGATCGGCATGCGGATGCGTGATCACAACCTTGGAGAGACTCTTCACGTGATACTTTTTCAGCAGTGCCACGATGGTATCACGGTGCTCGATGTCTCCGCTGTCGATTAGAACGAATTTTCCATCCTTCTCCAGCAGGCAGGCATCGCCCTGTCCGATATCGAGCATACGTACCGTGAGAGCCTTCCCGCTCTTCGCCTCACTGCTCTTCGCCTTCGAAGCCGCAGAGGACGAAGCTGCCGCGCCACCGCCGCAGCCCGCTGCCGCCAGTCCGACCGTAAGCGTGAGTACGATGGCCAGAAGGTATTTCCAGATCTGTTTGATGGATAACATATAAGTCTCCTTTTGTAAAATAGGTGCAAATAGTTCGGGGTTAGCCCGTGGGGCGTGCCGTCCCTTGATTGCGTGCAAAAGAGGTTCATCGGGTTCTATAGGTTCAAAAAGGGGTGGTGCGGCGCATAAAAATAAAAAGCGCCGCGAAGGTTTGAAACTTGCGGTTTTCTCGTATCGCAAGCCTAATCCCTAGCTACTAATCCCTAGCTACCAGTCACCAGTCACTAGCTACTAGCCACTAGTCCCCAGTCACCATTTCCCTCGCCCTCGGCACCATCCTTGCCACATCACTCGCAGTATAGCCGACAGGTGTCTCTCTCTCGAGGAGATCGCCTGAAAGGCCGTGAAGATAGACACCGCAGATCGCAGCCGGCTCCGGATCCATCTCCTGCCCGACAAGAGCGGCAATGATCCCGGTCAGGGTATCGCCCATACCGCCTGTCGCCATGCCGGGATTTCCGGTCACATTCACATAAGCGAAGCCATCTTTCGCGGCGATGACGGTCGGCATGCCCTTCAGGACGAGCGTCACTCCCCGCTCCATAGCAAAAGCGATCGCGCCATCGATGCGCTCTCTTTCCGCCTCAGCCGCCGTCCTTCCCGTCAGATGAGCAAATTCCCCCACATGCGGCGTCAGGATCAGCTGGCCGGGGCAGCGGGCGAGATCGATCTCCATCTCCTTCACCGCATACAGCGCATCTGCATCGACGATGATCGGCTTCCTCCAGCGTGTGAGGATCTCCTTCACGAAGCGCTGCGTCTCTGCGTCACGGCCAAGCCCCGGGCCGATGGCGAGCACATCATAGGCCTCTGCCTTTTGAAGGACTTCCTCTGCCATAGCAGACGTGAAGAAATCTGAATCCCCCACGGACGAAACCATGAGCTCGGGCACCTTGCCCGCTATCACAGCCGCCGCCTTCGGCACAGTCACGACAGCCACCTTGCCGGCTCCGGCATGGAGCGCGCCCTGCCCTGCGAGGAGCGCCGCCCCCTCCATGCCGGCTGAGCCGGCGATGATGCCGATGAATCCATTCTTTCCTTTATGACACATGCGATCCCTTAAAGGCAGCAGATTTCCCACCTCTCTCTCTTCGATAAGGCTCACGGGAAGAGAGCGGCCCACAGCCGCAGGAAGGCCGATCGCGCTATAGAGCACCTTGCCGCAGTACTCATGCCCCGGAGAAAGCACATGACAGCGCTTGTACGACTCCAGCGCCACCGTGTAATCTGCCATGACGGCAAGCCCCATAGGCTCTCCCGTATCCGAAGACAGACCGCTCGGTACATCGACAGAGACCACCGACGCATGCGACGCATTCATCATCTCTATGACCTCGGCCTTCACGCCGCTGACCTCTCGGGAAAGCCCCGTACCGATCAGCGCATCCACGATGACATCCGCGCTTTCCAAAGGTGTCTCCCAGTCCGTATCCTCACTGACAGGGATGACCTGCACCCACATTTTTTCAACGATCCGGCGATACAGACGTGCCGTTTCACTCATATGCGCCTCATTGCCGCACAAGAGCACCGCGACGCTTGCGGTCAGCGCGCACAAATACCTTGCGATGACGAAGCCGTCTCCGCCATTGTTGCCCGTCCCGCAGACCACCACCACAGACTTTCCCTTCCAATCGATCTCCGGCTGAATGAGCGATACCACATTGCTTCCTGCATTCTCCATCAGCACCGCTTCGGGAAATCCGTAGCTCTTCATCGCTTCCCGGTCGAGCGAGCGCGACTCATCAGCCGTCGTGATGTACTTCATGATGACCTCCTGCCATGACGACCACCGTGATCGCCATCTCCTCTTCATGTGAAATAGAGATCGACATCTCCGTAATGCCAAGCTCTTCTGCCCGCTTGGCGAACGTCCCTGCGAGGTGAAGCTCCGGCTGCCCCCACTCGCCCCAGGTCACATACGCATCCTGCCACGCCGAACCAAAGATGCCAATCCCGAGTGCCTTTCCTGCCGCTTCTCTGGCGCCCCAGAGCGCTGCATACGACTCCGCACGCTTTTTCCCTTTCTTCTCGCAATGCGCGATCTCCTCTTCCGTGAATATCTTCTCCGTGCGGCGGGGAAATTTCTCAAGGATCCGCTCCCACCGCGCGATCTTCACCAGATCTACACCGACAAACATATCTCGTACCTCCTTTTGCTCTATTGTACTAAAGAGGGGAACAGGGTTCAAGGTTCAGGCTTAGACCGTAGGGCGTGCCGCCTCTGGATAGCAAATGAAAGCCTCGCTTGCATGAGAAATTAGAAATGAGAAATGCGAAATGGTGGTGCGGCGCGAAAAATAAATAATGAAGCGCCGCAGAATTTTGATAGCGCTTCGCGGCGTTGTCATCCCGAGCGCAGCCGAGGGATCTTTCTTGCACTGCGGTCAGTATTACATAGGCACTGGCCGGGAAACAACGCCTTGGTGCTGCGTATTTCTGCTTTCGCACACCCATCGTTTATCGGTCTGCAAAGAAGATTTCTCGCTTCGCTCGAAATGACGATACGAGAGAGTGACTCGTCACCCTACGCCCCTAATCCCTAGCCACTGGCCACTCATCCCTGCTTTCAAACCTTGGGGGATATCCCTTTTCCCGTATCGTCATCGGAAGCGTTCCCGAGGGATCTTTCTTGCACTGCGGTCAGTATCACATAGGCACTGGCCGGGAAACAACGCCTCAGTGCTGCGTATTTCTGCTTTCACACACCCATCGTTTATCGGTCTGCAAAGAAGATTTCTCGCTTCGCTCGAAATGACGATACGAGAGAGTGACTCGTCACCCTACGCCCCTAATCCCTAGCCACTGGCCACTCATCCCTGCTTTCAAACTTGTGGGTTAGCCTCTGGGGCGTGCCGTCCCTTGGCTTCAAATGAAAACCGCGCTTACACGAGAAATAAGAAAGGTGGCAACCTCGCCGCTTGATATAAATAGCCTTCCCCTCGAGGGGAAGGTGCCCCGAAGGGGCGGATAGGGCACTGGCGGTATGAAAAAATGCGTTTCAAGCAGGCGACTTATGGCAGCAGTCAAGCGACGTACCAGCCCATGGAGCCGACAGCACCTAGGGAAACACTGATTCAATCGTTGTCAGATTTTACTCTTAAATCTTTATGCATAGCGAGGAATAACCTGACGCGAATAGCGAGCTATTTAAGGAAGGTTATGACGAAGCTATGTATAAAAATTCTTGTAAAGTCTGATTCTGCGATTGAATCAGCGTTTCCCTAGAACCCAAAAATAAAAAATCCCACAGTCCTAAGACCATGGGATTTCTCTCTCGGAAAATTAAGCCTTTTCTTCCATCTTTTCCTTGTAAGCTTCTTTTGCTTCTTCTCTAGCTTCAGCAGCAGCTTCTTTAGCTTCTGCAGCTTTTTCAGCAGCGATAGCAGCATTTACGTTTGCGTTCAGACGGGATTTTTTACGAGCAGCAGCATTCTTGTGGATCACGCCTTTTTTAGCAGCGCTGTCAATGATGCTTACAGCAGCACGAAAAGCTTCGTCTTTATTTTCAGAGTTAGCAGCAGCGACAGCCTTCTTGATAGCGCCGTGAATCTGGGATTTAACAGCAGCGTTAGCAACTTTCTTAGCAGCGTCCTGTCTCATGCTTTTCATATTGGATTTAATCTGTGGCAATGGTTTCACCTCCCGTCTGCATTATTCATACCAAAGTATTTTATCATAAAGGACGAATGATAGCAAGGTCGTTTGGAAAGAAAATTTAGAGAAACGGTTCCTGCAGGCTCTAGGGTGCAGCGCATGGTGCAGATATACGGCAAAATCCCTTTCCTAGAAACGGCGTCTCTGTTCCTTTATGCGTTATGCACCATCCGCTCACCTTCCTATAAAAAAGGACATGCGATCTCTCACACGTCCTTTTCATGCTCTTACAGCGTCAGCGCTCTTGCGAAATGTTCCTTCAGGACTTTGATCGAAGCCTGGAGTTCCGCATTTTCTTCATCCGTCAGATGCAGCTCGATGATGTCTTCTACGCCATCCTTGCCGATCTTGACCGGTACAGAAGCGAAGCTGTCTTTGATGCCGTACGGGCCATCGAGGTATACAGAGACAGGCAGCACCTTGTGTTCATTGTGGTAGATCGCGCGGACCAGTTCTGCTGTTGCGGATGTGACACCGAATTCCGTGCAGCCCTTGGTCGTATTTTCCACATAGCCTTCACGGTGTACCTTTTCCAGGATGACATCCTTCGGATCCATCTTGTAAAGCTCCGGCTTTTCAGCGAGCAGTTCATCCAGCTTCTTGCCGGCGACCGTGACATGGCTCCACGGGATCATGCTGGAGTCCCCGTGTTCACCCAAGAGGTACGCGGTGAGCGAGCGGCGGTTGATCTTCAGCTGGTCAGACAGCTGGTACTGCAGACGAGCGGAGTCGAGCGCCGTGCCGGAGCCGATGATCTTATTCTTCGGATAGTCCAGCTTGTACTGGATATATTCTGCGATGATATCGCATGGATTGGAAATCGAGATGATGATCCCGTCAAAGCCGGACTTTTCGATGAGCGGCAGGAATTCCTTCGTCGTCGCGATGCCGCCATCCATCATATCAAGGCGGGTCTGTCCCGGCAGACGAGGCTTGCCGGATGCATTGATCATGATGTCCGCATCCTTCATATCATCGATCGTACCTGCATACGCTTCGAAATGATGCGGCTGGTAGCTGACCGCATCCATCAGGTCGAGGGATTCGCCCATCGCCTTGTCATTGTTCACGTCGTAGAAAACGACTTCATCCGCCAGCCCCTGTACCGCAAGCTGCAGTCCCAGATGAGAGCCGACATTGCCGGCACCGATGATTCCCACTTTTCTTGTCTTGATTGCCATATTCTTCTACACTCCTTTGCTTCATTTTCTGGCATTGATATAGAATTGTTCCTATATGTCATTCTATCATGTACTTATGAGATGACGTATGCATATTATACTACGGATCTTGAAAATTGGAAACAGAAAAGAGCATCGCTATCAGAAAAAGCCTCCCTTTATAGGCACAGCCGAGGGCGCTTTTTCGTTGACCGCTCGCTGTTTCCTTCGCGAATGAAACGCCGTGAGCCAAGAGCGTATGGAGTACGGTGCTTCCCGTTTTCCGATGTTCTCTCATTTCTTCTTGACCGCAAACGAAAAAGATTTCTCGCTTGCGCTCGAAATGACGGTATGGGGAAGCGATGCGGGGACACGCCTCTCCCTCCTTCCTATGGAAGGAGGTGCCCCGAAGGGGCGGAG
>FR879625.1 GCA_000434475.1 Dialister sp. CAG:486 | reverse complement strand
ATCCCGTGCATCCTGCAAAGGCTGTGCCGGGAAAGTACTCTTCCTGTATCGTCATCGGAAGCGAAGCCTGCCCCCAAAGCCATCTATCTATTTATTTCCATAGCGCACCATGCATTTCTAATAATTATTTATTTTTCCAATTTGGAATATTTTAGATACATGCATCTAAGAAGGCATCAAGGAAATAACAGGCGTAAATGCATAGCATTATACGATTTAATAAATAGTAGGCTATATAAATTTAGGGATAGCATAAGTAGCTATGTAAATGCAAAACGAAAGTGGAAATGGGACGATATGACGCACGATTTCAATTCATAGATGGCTATAGAAATATCAGATAGTATACGATGCAATTCGATGGGATCGGGATAAAATGCATTTCTATGCCAAATGATAGGCCTGATTTTGCCGTGAATAAATAAAAAATAAAGAAAAGAATGAAATGAAAATTTATAAGTAACAAATACTATGGATTTGCAATTAGATAATACGCTATGGAGTTTGAAAAAATAGGGTGCTATGGATACAATAACCATAGGTGCTCATGAAGTGCAAAACAATCAGAGCTGAGAGTGGCGCTCTTCATGAATGCGAGTCCGTCCCTGGGACTGTCACAAAGGAGGATAGCTGGTTGATCAAGGGATTGTCCGTTTTCCGGAACGCATTTCGGGATTCATCGGAATTTATTCTTTTATAGAATACTGCAATTATTTTTTCTTCTTGACAATTTCATATGAGTCCTAATAAGAACTTCCGGAGACTTTCTTCAGATGATCGAACCGCACCGCATTGATCCCCTACTGAAGAATCATCAAAAGGAAGGTGAACCATTATGGATCCAGCCATTACCACACTGTGTGTCCTGGCCGTAGCAGCATTTCTCTTCATCACTGAACTGATCCCGCTGGCTGTTACCGCTATGGCAGCATGTACTGCACTGGGGATTCTGGGCGTACTCCCGTCGAAACAGGTTTACGCAGGTCTCTCCAATTCCACCGTCGTACTTTTCGGTGGTATGTTCGTTATCGGCGCCGCTATGTTTAAGACTGGCCTCGCTGAAGCTATCGGTGTAGCTGTAGTTAAGAAAGCCGGCACCAACGAGATTCCGCTCATGGCAGCTATCATGATCGTTACGATCGTCCTGTCCTCTGTTTCTTCGAACACCGGTACAGTAGCCTGCCTGATGCCAGTCATCATTGGTATCTGCCAGGCAGCAAAGATCCCTGCTTCTAAGGAACTGATGCCTCTTGCTATCGCAGCTACCGTCGGCGGTACCATCACCATGATCGGTACTCCGCCAAACGTCATCGTTACCGGCGCTCTGGCAGCTGCAGGACTTCCGACCTTCGGATTCTTCGAATTCGCATTCATCGGCGTTCCGCTGTCTATCATCATTCTTGTCTACACCCTCTTTGTTGGCCGTCATTTCATTCCGGATAAATCCTCCGGTGCGATGGACGAAGAAGCCATCAAAGCAGCAAAAGAAGAAGCTGGTGCTTCTGATGACAATGCTCCGAAGAGCAAGACCAAGATGTGGATCTCCGGTCTCATCCTGATCGGCGTCGTTGTCTGCATGGCTCTTGGCCTCAAGACTCTGCCGCTGCACACCGCAGCTGTCACCGGTGCTATCCTCTGCGTCATCACCGGCTGCCTGAAAGAAAAAGAA
>FR879624.1:33696-37856 GCA_000434475.1 Dialister sp. CAG:486 | reverse complement strand
GAAGAAATGAGGATTCATTTCTTCACAGCCCCTTCCGTTTTTATTTCTTCTTATGATTCCCATACAGATCATAGGAGACAGCATTTTCATCATAGCGATTCAGTCTCACCGGACGACGGTCTGCATAGCCGACGGCGATGATGCAGAAGGGGTCCTCATCCGTCGAGATGTCTAAGATATGGCACAGATGGATCTTTCTGTCTTGATACGGATACACCTGCATCCACAAGGTAGAAAGACCAAGGTGCTCAGCTTCGATCAGTATGTTCTGCGCAGCCGCCGCACAGTCGAAGCTCCATTCTTCCGGGAAGCTGATGCCATCCTTCTTGCCGACGATGACGATCGCAGCAGACGCCTTGCGCGCCGGGCCGGCGATGATGCTGTTGTGAGAAATGGCTTTCACCAGATCTTCCCGAGTGACGATGATGAAGTCACGGGACTTCTGGTTGCCGACAGCACGCGCCTGCATGCCCGCCTTGACGAGCGTCAGCAGCTCTTCATCCGGCACAGGGGTCAGTTCTTTGAAGTAGCGGCAGGTTCCGCGATTGAAAATTTCGTCCATGGTCTCTCCTCCTTGTTAAATGTCCGGTGATCCCGGCGTGTTATTATGTATTCTTGCGAAAGAGTAGCAGCCACACTGCTTTTGTTATCTTTATTATACCATATGGGAGCGGTTTGCGTGGGAAGAAGTGACTGCTGACCGGTATCCGGCGATCCGCCCTCAGATATACGGCCTCTGATATCTATAGATGAAAACAAAAAACCGCAGCCGAAGCTGCGGTTTTTATAGTATCCATATCAGATCGTTCCAGTTGCCTTGAGGCGTGTCAGTGCACGCATGAGAGCGAGTCTTGCGCGATCCATATCGATGTCTGCGCTGTGAGAAGCCAGTCTGTCTTCTGCACGCTTTTTCGCTGCCTGGGCGCGCGCTACATCAATGGTTTCAGCCAGCTCAGCCAGCGGAGCCACGATGTTTACGTTGTTCTTGGAATTTTCCAAGAACCCGCCGAATACAGCGACCTTCTGTTCTTCAGCTGCTTTTTTAATGCGTACAACGCACATTTCCAAAGCGGCTGCCAGAGGCAGATGGTTTTTCAAGACAGCGAATTCGCCGTCTTCTGCGCGGGCCACCACCATGTCCACATTGTCTTCACTGAAGATCGGACCATCCGGACTGATGACTTCCACGTGCATGGAGTGAGTAAGGGTATCAGCCATGGCTTATTCCCCTTTCTTCATCTTTTCAGCCTTTTCGATTGCTTCATCAATTGTGCCGACCATGTAGAATGCGCCTTCAGGCATATCATCGTGCTGGCCTGCAAGGATTTCCTTGAAGCCTCTGATGGTTTCCTTCAGCGGTACATATCTACCTGGGGAGCCTGTGAACTGTTCAGCTACGAAGAACGGCTGAGACAGGAATCTCTGGATCTTTCTTGCGCGAGCAACGATGACCTTGTCGTCATCAGAAAGTTCTTCCATACCGAGGATGGCGATGATATCCTGCAGTTCTTTGTAGCGCTGCAGAATAGCCTGTACGCCGCGGGCTACTTCGTAGTGTTCCTCGCCGAGTACGTTCGGATCAAGGATACGGGAAGTGGAGTCCAGCGGATCGACTGCCGGGTAAATACCCAGTTCAGCGATGGAACGATTCAGTACCGTGGTAGCATCCAGATGGGTGAATACGCCAGCCGGAGCCGGGTCGGTGAGGTCATCGGCCGGTACATATACAGCCTGAATGGATGTGATGGAACCGGTCTTGGTGGAAGTGATTCGTTCCTGCAGTTCGCCGATATCGGTTGCGAGCGTTGGCTGGTAACCTACGGCAGACGGCATACGGCCGAGCAGTGCGGATACTTCGGAGCCTGCCTGTACGAAACGGAAAATGTTGTCGACGAAGAGCAGTACGTCCTGGCCCTGTTTATCACGGAAGTATTCTGCCATGGTCAGACCTGTCAGGGCGACTCTCATACGAGCTCCCGGAGGTTCGTTCATCTGGCCATAGACCAGTGCTACTTTGTTCAGGACGCCGGAGTCTTTCATTTCGCCCCAGAGGTCGTTGCCTTCACGGGTACGTTCGCCTACGCCGCAGAATACGGAGCAGCCATCATGTTCGGTCGCTACGTTGTGGATCAGTTCCTGAATCAGGACTGTTTTACCTACGCCTGCACCGCCGAACAGACCGATCTTACCGCCTTTTGCGTATGGGCAGATCAGGTCGACGACTTTGATGCCGGTTTCGAAAATTTCAGCTGCCGGGGACTGGTCTTTGAAGGCCGGTGCCGGGCGATGAATCGGCCAGTAGTCGGATGCCGGTACTTTGGCCGGATCGTTATCTACTGTCTGTCCGAGAACGTTGAAAATACGTCCAAGGCAGCCGTCGCCTACCGGTGCTGCAATAGCACGGCCGGTGTCGACTGCTTTCATTCCACGTACCATGCCATCTGTGGAGCTCATAGCTACGGCACGGACGACGCCGTCGCCGAGGTGCTGCATGGTTTCACAGATAACATCAACAGGAACGCCGGATTTATCATCTTTTACATGGATTGCGTTATAGATAGCAGGGAGTTCTTTGTCGTCATCGAATGCAATATCTACGACTGCGCCGATGATCTGGACTACTTTACCTACCTGCATCTCCTTTTCATTTGCCATGAAGAAGCATTCCTCCTTAAATTCTTTATGCGGGTTTATTCAAGCGCAGCTGCGCCGCCGACGATTTCGGAAATTTCGTTGGTGACCTGTGCCTGACGTGCTTTGTTGTACGTAAGGTTGAGGTCGGCGATTCTTTCGGTCGCGTTGTCGGTTGCAGCGGACATAGCTGCCATTCGGCTGCCAAGTTCGGATGCAGCGGACTGGAGCATGGCGTTGTAAACCTGCACCTGTACATATTCAGGAAGCAGCTTGGAAAGGACTGTGCCTGCATCCGGCAGGAAGATGTATTCATCATCCACGGACGGTTCTTTATCTGCTTCGCCTGCTTCTGCCTTCGGCGATTCGACAGGAAGTAATTTCTGTACCTTCACCTGCTGGCGGAGAGCAGTGATGAATTTTGTGTAAATAATGTAGACTTCGTCGACTTCTTCTTTGGTGAAGTAGTCCACCATTTCTTTTGCAAGAGCGATGGAGTCCTGTGCCGACGGTTTGTCAGAAAAGCCGAAATGATAGGAATCCAGATCATAGCCGCGGAATTTCAGGTAGTTTCTTCCCTGCTTGCCGCACACGTAGAGTGCATACTCTGACCGATCCTTACCGGAGATTTCACTTAAGGTCTGCTTCATAACATTGGAGTTATAAGCACCGGCGAGGCCTTTATCTGCACTGATGACAAGATAGCCGACCTTCTTCACTTCGCCTGTTCTAAAGAGCGGGCTGGTGAAACCGGGTGTTACCGAAGAAGCACGGCGCAGAAGCTCTCCGATTTTTTCAGCATAGGGACGGGAGCCGTTTGCTTTTTCTTCTGCTTTACGCAGACGGGCTGCGGCGACCATCTTCATTGCTTTTGTGATCTGCTGGATGTTGGTGACAGATTTAATGCGCCCTTTTATATCACGCGTACTTTCCAATCAGATCACCCCTCTACCGTTTCAGACTTTTTTGCGTTGTAGCGTTCTTTGAATTCAACAATAGCAGCTTTGAGTCTTTCTTCGTTTTCATCAGTCAGTTTCTTATTCTTGATGATGTCTTCGCCGATTTCCGGATGGCTGCTGTGGAGGAATGCGAGAATCTGATGTTCGAAATCAACGACTTCATTGACTTCTACATCATCCAGGTATCCGTTGACGGCTACGTAGATCGCCTGTACCTGATCTTCGACCGGGTATGGGGAGTACTGTGGCTGTTTCAGGATCTCTGTGGTTCTCTGGCCGCGGTCGATCTGTGCCTTGGTAGCAGCGTCGAGGTCGGAGCCGAACTGAGCAAATGCTGCAAGTTCGCGATACTGAGCGAGATCCAGACGCAGGGTACCTGCGACCTGTTTCATCGCTTTGATCTGTGCGGAGCCGCCTACACGGGATACGGAGAGGCCGACATTGATAGCCGGACGGATACCGGAGTAGAAGAGTGCGGTTTCGAGGTAGATCTGACCGTCGGTGATGGAAATAACGTTGGTCGGGATGTATGCACCTACGTCGCCTGCCAGAGTTTCGATGATCGGAAGA
>FR879624.1:8960-33658 GCA_000434475.1 Dialister sp. CAG:486 | reverse complement strand
GGGCGGTGATAGAGCCGCCGCCGAGTTCTTTGGAAAGACGGGCAGCACGTTCCAGCAGTCTGGAGTGCAGGTAGAATACGTCGCCTGGGTAAGCTTCACGTCCTGGTGGACGACGGAGCAGCAGGGACATAGCGCGGTATGCGACAGCGTGCTTGGAGAGGTCATCATAAATGATGAGGACATCTTTGCCCTGATGCATGAAGTATTCCGCGATGGAGACACCGGAGTATGGTGCCAGGTACTGCATCGGGGAGCCTTCGGATGCGCCTGCGTGGACGATGATGGAGTAGTCCATAGCGCCAGCCTGCTTCAGTCTTTCGTATACACGAACGACGTTGGAGTTTTTCTGGCCGATGGATACGTAAATACAAATAACGTTCTGACCCTTCTGGTTCAGAATGGTATCGATACCGATAGCGGTTTTACCGGTACCACGGTCACCGATGATAAGTTCACGCTGACCACGGCCGATCGGAACCATGGAGTCGATACTTTTGAGACCAGTCTGCAGCGGTACATTGACTGGCTGTCTGTCAGCAATGCCCGGTGCTTTAATTTCAATGTCGCGGAATTCGGCGGTCTTGATTTCGCCTTTGCCATCGATCGGCTGGCCCAGTGCATTGACAACGCGGCCGATAACAGCGTCCCCTACCGGGACCTGCATCAGACGGCCTGTTCTCTTGACTGTGTCGCCTTCCTTAATGGTTTCGGCGCGACCCAGAAGAACGGCACCTACGTTGCTTTCTTCCAGGTTGAGAGCCATGCCATATACGCCGTTAGGCAGTTCAAGCAGTTCGCCGGCCATGCAGTTTTCGAGCCCATAGATATGAGCGATACCGTCGCCGACTTCAAGAACCGTACCAACTTCATCGACATTGAGGTCTACTTTGTAGTTTTCAATCTGTTTTTTAATGACAGATGTAATTTCATCTGAACTGATTTTCATTTCCTAGAAGTCACCTCAATCTCTTTGCATCATAATAGCTTTCAGTGTCTGCAGCTGTCTGGCTACGGACCCATCGATCAGGCGGTCGCCCACTTGAACGGTGAAGCCGCCAATCAGCGCCGTGTCCACTTTCTGCTTCATGAGAATCTTCTTCCCTGTAATTTCGGAGAGTTTCGCTTTCAATGCTTCCACCTGGGACTTGGTCATCGGGAGTGCGGAGGTCACCACAGCTTCTTCGATGCCCATGCCATGATGCGCAAGAGTCGTATATACGTCTACCATAGCGGGGAAGTCGGTAATGCGGTCTCTGTCGATTACGACATAGCAGAACTGCAGAACGACAGGCTGAACCTTATCTGCAAATAATTTCTTAATCGTATCTTTCTTGACATCCTTTGCAAGCAGAGGATGGAAAAGAAGCTCCTTCAGATCTGCATGTTCCTTGATGGCGTCTGCGATCAGGTGAAGTTCTTCTTCTGTTTTTTCCAAGCTGTTCTGTTCAGCAGCGATTTCATAGATGGCGCGACCGTATTTCTTTGCAAGGATTACGTTCTTATCCATGATTATTTACCTGCTTTTTTAGCATCCAGCTTTGCGATGCTTTCTGCGATGAGCCGGTCGTTGGCGTCCGGCGTCATGTTCTTGCTGATGATCTTTGCTGCAATATCGCAGGAAAGGACTGCCACCTGAGCCTTCAGATCTTCCAGAGCATCCTTGCGTTCTCTTTCGATCTGCTGGCTGGCCTGTTCCTTTGCTTTGGCGATAGATGCATGGGCTTCATCAATCTGTGCCTGCGCCTGCACCTTGGCTTCCTTGACTGCTTTGTCCACAATTTCCTGGGCTTTTGCCTGTGCGTCTTTCAGCTGGGCTTCGTAGCTGACTTTCAGTTCTTCAGCAGCAGCTTTGGACTGGGCAGCACTGTCCAGGTCGTTTTTAATACGAGCTTTGCGGTCGTCGAGTACTTTGAGTACCGGCTTGTAGCAGAAATGGCCAAGAATAGCACAGAGAATGATAAAGTTGACGATCTGCATCAACAAGGTACCATTCAGGTCTACCAATTCGTTCCCTCCTTAGCCTAATATTCCGTAATTATTGTAATTAGGAATAATTATTTCAGGAATGGGTTAGCGAATACGAGTACGAGAGCGATAACGATAGCGATGATCGGAATAGATTCGATAAGGCCGATAGCTACGAGCATGTTGGTGAAGAGTTTGCCTGCCATTTCCGGCTGACGGGTCATACCTTCGAGAGCTTTAGCTGCGGCTTTGGAGTCGGAGAATGCTGCTGCAAGAGCTGCGCAGGCTGCAATGATTGCTGCTGCAATCAGGGAATACTGTGCTACGATTGTCTGATCCATAATGATAATTCCTCCTAGAGAATTGCAAAAAATTTTAGCACTGCCCCGTGATCAGGGAAGGCAGGCTATTGTATTTACCGTTTTTACGGGCGGTGCCGTTCCGTTTATTATGCGGCGTAGCCGCTTCACCGGCTGTGACTCAGTCAACGCTTTCTTTCAGGTATACGGAAGTCAGGGTGGTGAAAATGTATGCCTGAACCAGACCGATAAACAAAGATACGGCGATCCAGATCATAGGTACAAACCATGGGCAGAGGAAGTACAAAACTTCCAGCAGAATTTCGCCTGCGAGAATGTTGCCGAATAGACGCATAGCCAGCGTAATCGGCTTCGCAATTTCTTCGATCAGATTCATGACGGCGAAAACCGGGAATGGTTTGAAGAAATGGGAAAGCCAGTGCCCTACGCCTTTACACTTAATGAAATAGAAATGTGTAATCAAAGAACATGCGATGGATAGGCCCAATGTAGTATTCACGTCATTGGTCGGAGACGCAGTCAGGTGTTCTGTCGGCAGAAGACCGATCTGATTCGCAGTGAAGATGAAGAGGAACAGCGTCAGAAGAACGGTCGCCACCTTGCGATAATTCGACCCGACATTACTTTCAAACTGAGAGCAAAGACCTTCGATGACCATTTCGATCACATTCTGCCAGCCTCCCGGGATCAGGGATCTGCCTCTGGTCGCTGCAAATACGGCGATGAAGACGATGATGGCAGTAAGCCATGTGGTATAAAGCGTATCCATATTCACAGACATGCCAAAGAGCTGCTCTACAACATGTGTACCCGTATGAAGATGCATAATCTCACCCCCTTTCTCTTACAAGGATATCAAGAAAACTACTCCTTAATTAAACCGACCAGCCGCTCCCCAAGAGTTGCAGCAGGCAGTGTAAGTAAGCCACCTAAGTAGGCCAATATATTGAGCGGCGTGAAGATCACCGCTGCGCAGCTTGCGATCTCCAAAATAAAGCGGAGCATTGTGAATACCACAAGGCGGTGTCCGATGAAGTCCACTTCTCGCTTGTCTCTCTGCCACTGGTTAAACTTAACCAGCATGAGGCTGAAAAAAAAGATATGAAACAGGCAGCCCAACCCCCAGGCAAATGCATATGCCCAGCCCTGCCAGGCAAAGAGTATGCCTGCGCCGATGACAGCGATGACCAGAATGTACTGATTCATGCGCTTGGCATAGTGAGGAAAAGTCAAGTCGAAGTTCATATCATTTCTTACCTAATATCTGTGTAATTGCAGACCACAAACCGCTCACCGCTCCTATGACAGAAAGCAGAATGAGTCCCCATGGATCGGTGCCCAGCCATTCATCGGCCTTAAGACCCGCCCATACGCCCACAGCGATGGAGGCCAGCATGGAAAGGCCCGCTCCTGATGCGACGGCAGCACTTCTCAGCGGATGCCAGTCATCGTCCTTCGGCAGTTTCCCCTTCTTATCCATCTGGTTTCTCGCTATGGTTTCTAAAAAAAGCATGTTAAAAGTAAAACATGCAAATGTACATGTACATTATAGCATAGGATTTTTTACTTGGCTATAAATTTAGTCGGTTTTTTATCACTTAATCCTTCGATGTAGAGAAGGGCATCTGCAATACGCTCTGCCGAGTGGCCATCTCCATATGGATTCACGGCTTCTGCCATGGCTTTGTACGCCTTCTCATCCGTCAAAAGCTCATAGGCCGCATGGAAGATCTTTTCTTCATCGGTGCCGACGAGCTTCACGGTGCCTGCTTCGACCGCCTCCGGACGCTCGGTGGTATCTCGAAGGACGAGGACGGGCTTGCCAAGGCTCGGAGCTTCTTCCTGAATGCCGCCCGAGTCTGTAAGGACGATGGCGCTTCTGGCCATCAGGTTTGTGAATGGTTCATATTCCATCGGTTCGACAAGATGAATGCCTGCCACGCCTTCGAGCTCTTCGGAAACGGCTTCACGCACGAGCGGATTTCTATGCACCGGGAAGACCACTTCGGTATCCGGCACGGCTTCCACCAGACGGCGGAGCGCACGGTAGACGTGGTGCATCGGAGCGCCCAGATTTTCACGGCGGTGTGTCGTCACGAGGATCACACGCTTGTGCTCTTCGATGGCTTCGATCTCCGCATCCTCGAAATGATAGTCCTTCTTGACGGTCGCAAGAAGAGCATCGATCACGGTATTGCCGACGACGTAGATGTTCTTATCGTCCTTGCTCTCGCGCAGGAGATTCTCTCTGGCCGTTTCCGTCGGGGCAAAATTCACATTCGAGAGGACGCCGGTCAGCTGACGGTTGGCTTCTTCCGGGAAGGGCGAAAGCAGGTTTCCGGTACGCAGGCCTGCTTCGACATGACCGATCTTGATCTGCTGATAAAAAGCGGCCAGTGCTGCGGTGAAAGTGGTCGTGGTATCTCCGTGAACGAGCACGTAGTCGGGCTTTTCCTTCTTCAGCACATCTTCCAGCCCGCGGAGCACGCGGGCGGTGATGTCGTAGAGGGACTGCCCGCTCTTCATGATGTCCAGGTCGTAGTCCACCGGCAGATGGAAGAGATCAACCACCTGATCGAGCATCTCGCGGTGCTGCGCGGTGAGGCAGACCTTCGTATCAATGCCCGGCCGCCTCAAAAGCTCTTTTACGACGGGCGCCATCTTGATGGCTTCCGGCCGTGTCCCGAAAATCGTCATTACTTTGATCATGATTCTTGCATTCCTCTCTTTGTGTATTGGTTCAGGGTTAGCCTGTGGGACGTGCTGCCCACTGATTGTGGATGAAATCTTTGTCGAATGAGAAATGGTGGTGGCGGCTTCGCCGCAATTATAAAGGGGGAGCGATGCCCGAAAGCCGTTTTCTCCCTCCTTCCTCTGGAAGGAGGTGGCGCGCAGCGCCGGAGGTTGGCTCAATCTTTCTCGCTCGGCCAACCCCTTGCCCTTCGGGCATTCCCCTTCCAAAGGAAGGGGATAGATGGCTAACACGGAAAGAACCTAGTCCCTAATCCCTAGCTACTAATCCCTAATCCCTAGCTACCAGTCACTAGTCACTAGTCACTATCTTTCTTTTTCTTCTGTTCCATCTGGTAGGGCGATGGAACGATCTCCTGCATGACACCGAGCTTTCTTGCCCAAAGGACGAAGAGTACGAGGGCGATGGCTACGATCGCGATGCCGATCCAAAGGGACAGGTGAATGACGATGAGCGCGGTGCAGGAGAAGAAGGCCGTCAGCGCGTACATGACGAGCACAACCTGCTTTTGATTCAGCCCCTTGGCCAGCAAACGGTGATGCAGGTGGTTTTTATCCGGTGAGAAGATCGGCACACCGCTCGACTTTCTGCGGACGATTGCAAGGAGGGTATCGGTGATCGGCACGGTGAGCGCGAGAAGCGGCACGATGAGGACGGCTGTCGCTACAGTCTTCATCGAGCCCATGACGGACACGGCCGAGATGATATAGCCAAGGAACATGGAGCCGGTATCTCCCATGAAGATCTTCGCCGGGTTGAAGTTATACTGCAGAAAGGCAAGGCAGGCCCCTGTCATGGCGATCATGGCTGCTGCAGCCACCCACTGCCCCATCTGAAAAGCAAGGAGGGCGATGGCGATGGATGCGATCGTCGCAATGCCGGCTGCCAGACCGTCCAGGCCGTCGATCAGGTTCACCGTATTCACGAAGCCGATGATCCAGAAAATGGTGAGCGGCAGCGATATGATCTCCGGCAAATAAACGATGCCGAGGCGCGGCACGTCGATCCATTCGATATTGATATTGAAAATGACGACGGGAATGGCCGCAGCGATGATCTGCCCCAAGAGCTTTACCTTCGGCGGCAGGGAGTACACATCATCAGCGATGCCGACCGCGATCAAAAATGTCGCTCCCACCATGATGCCGACCATCTCATAGGTAAAGCCGATGGTCGCGATCACGGAGACCATGAAGCCGGCGTAAATGGCCAGCCCCCCCAGACGCGGTATCAGTCCATGATGTACCTTGCGCGCATCCGGCTTGTCGACGGCGCCGATGCGGATGGCGAAGTTCTTCACCACCGGCGTCAGCACAAAGGTCACAGCCAGTGCCACAAGAAACGTGAACGCATAGGCGAACAACGTAACACCTCCTAATAGACAACATTTCAATGCTATTCTACCACAAAGCGCAAGGGAGGGCTAGAATGGAGTGCGTAGCCAGCGAAAGAGCAGTCTTCGAAGCATAGTCTCTTCTAGGGAAACACTGATTAAATCGTTGTCAGATTTCATTCTTGGATTTTTATACAGAGCAAGGAATCATCTGACGAGAATAGCGAGCTATGTAAGGAAGATGATGACGAAGCTATGTATAAAAATCCATATGAAATCCGGCTCTGCGATTGAATCCGCGTTTCCCTAAAAGAGCACCGCCGGAACCAAGGCTTAGCCTCTTAGCATAAGGTGCGCTTAAATTATTTAATTAAGCATACTTGCATTTCTGATTTCGTATGTTATAATATGTATGAAGACGGAAGAGAATGTACGGATTCCACTCCGCCTTCACAATCTGTCCCGCTTTCCCCGAGCGGGATTCCCACTCCTTTATCTCCTTTTATTTTTACACTCTCACAGAAAAAGGCGGCTCGAAAGCCGCCTTTTTCTTGTGTACAGACTGATGAATGTGCTACAATGGCCGCAGGCGTGCTACGGTAGCTCGGGGCTTCCTGTTAATCGGGAAGGAGCTGAGTATCATGAGTACTTTTGAAACATTGTACCTGATGATTGCCTTCGCAACTCTCATTGTTATGATGTTGAAATAACATTTTCTTTCTGACATGAAAAAAGCCGCCTGATTAACAAGCGGTTTCCCCGTGTCAGCGGTCGGCCTTTCTCACCTTTAACATGATTGGGAGGCGCCGGGCGTTGGCAAATACCGTAGTACGCCTTCCATTTGTTTATATTATAGCATAGCCGTGCAAGCCCGGCTATGCTTTTTTATTTCATACCATCCAACGCCGCACACGTTCGGCAAAGGCTTTGAAGAGCGGATCCATCACCTTTTCCTCCATATTTTCCGGATGCCACTGGACGGTGGTGATGAGGTCATTCTTCACGCTCTCAGTCGCTTCGACGATGCCGTCTCTGCTTCTTGCCGTGACGCGGAGACCGTCAGCGAGCTTCTTGATGGCTTCGCGATGACGCGAATTCACGTAGAGCCCATCTCCCAAGACATCATGCAGGCGGCTTTCCGGATCGATCTCTATATAATGGGTCGCGATGTTTCCCGGCGCTTTCTGCATATGCTGGATGGTGGCCTTGGGATTCTGTGCCTGCATGTCCTGCCAGAGCTTGCCACCCAAAGCAACATTCAGGATCTGATGGCCGCGGCAGATGCCGAGGATCGGCTTGTCCGCTTTGAGGCAGGCCTTGATGAGCCCGATCTCGAAAATATCTCTCTTCTCATAGGTCGGCCCGATGCACCAAAGCGGCTCTTCTCCGTAGAAACGGGGGGCGGGATTGGGCCCGCCGGATAGGACGAGTGCATCAAAGCTGTCCACATATTCCTCAGGGCCGGCGTAGTCGTCATAGGCCAGAATGATGGGGAGCAGGCCGGCGCGCCCCAACGCATTCAAAAGCGGACGCGGCGCGTAGTCCGCCATTTTCTGATTGATCGGCTTCATATCCGATAGAAGCGTGTCTGCTGTAACGGCGACGATGGGTTTACGCATAAAAAACTCCTTTAATGAATGGAAAGTGACTAGTGACTAGTCACTAGGGACTGGTATTGCGATTTATCAATTTTTGGGACTTAGTGAGAAGTGAGAAGTGTTTGAAGGGGCACACCATTCATAGAGCACTGCATTTTAGGATGCAGGAAACACGTATCGTCATTTCGAGCGAAGTCGAGAAATCTTTCTTGTAGACTGATAAACGATTCATGTGTGAAAGTAGGAATACATAGCAGCAAGGCGTCGGTTCCCTGCCAGTGCCTATGCGATACTGACCGCAGTGCAAGAAAGATCCCTCGGCTACGCAATGCTATTAAGTTAAGGAAAATGTTAGCGCCGTAACGACTTGCTTCCCCCCTTCGGGGAAAGTGCCGAAGGCAATAGGGGCTTGCTAACGGTATAACGCTCCATGTTGAATAGTCCGATGCTATCGATATTCCAACATTTTCAGGCAATACCGCTACGTAGCCCCCTCATCTCGCTTCGCTCGAAATGGCGTCTCACTTGATTTTCGCGTCGCTTCGCTCCTAAAAATCCAGTTCGCTTGCACAGCCCTTCGGGCAGCTCCCCCGATGGGGAGCCAAGAACGTTCTGCCGCTTATCTTAATAGCATTACTTCTCTAAAGGGAAACGCCTCTTACGATATTTTCAAATCATTCGCGGCGTTTATTATGGAATGACGACGGCGCGAAGCACTATCAAAATTCCGCGGCGCTTCCATATTTTTATGCGCCGCACCACCATTTCGCATTTTTAATTCAAGCGAGGCTTTCACACGTAATCAAAAGGCAGCCCATCCCACGGGCTAACCCTCAAACCATTTACGAACATACCCAAATAACCAACAACATGTATTATACTAAAAAAGATGCTCCTTTCGAAGCATCTTTACGTTTAGATCATATCCAGATTTCTCATGATCTGCCCTAAGACCCCTTTGAAGATGCGCATATCGCTTTCCGATACGCCTTCGTAGAATGTCTTGTCCAGATCCTTGGCCGCCTGACGGCTCGCCTGTTCGACCTGCTTGGCTTTTTCAGTCAGGAAGAGACGGTACTTCCTCGCATCTTCCGGCACACGCTCCTTACGCACAAGACCCTTGTCGATCATGGACTTCACCATGACTGTAATGGTGGGATTCGTCAGATGCAGATGTTCTTCCAGCGTCTTCTGTGTGACCAGATCCTTCTTGTGAGTAGAAAGATAGGCTATGATCAGAGACTGGCGCGCAGTCAAGCCAAACTTCTGCATGATACCGGACTGCTTGAGGAGCATTCTCTTATGCGCCTGACCCAGATTGTAGGTCAGCCCCAGCTTGTCGCTCTTATTTAAATCTTCCGGTTTTAAATGGATCTGTCTCTTCATACCCCTCACCTTGCCGCTGTCTAAAACAGATAAACGAATACCTGAATTTCACGAACCATATTTTTATATATTATACGCTATTTTCAACCCTCAGTCACATTAGAAATTATATATAATATGCTGATTCGGAATGATCACACCGGAAGAGGGCTCTTGTCCTGTGTGACCGTTTTCCTGCACTCGGAGACGCTCCATCGATCATCCCTGTCGATGCCCGCGCGGTACTCCTTCTCTCCGGATGAGATCAGGAAATAGACCTCTCCCATCGACTCCTCACGTACCACGGAAAAGCGGTCAGCCCCGGGAAGGTGTCCCCGCCAGACCACGCAGCCATTCTGACGAATGGAAAGCTCCGTCATCTGGTGTTCCACCGTCAAATGGAACTCGATCAGCCGGCCGAAGCCATCATTGAAATAGAGCGTCGTCTCATCATGCATCCATCGGTCGCCTGTGATATGGGACGAATACTGATACTCTACGGCATTCCCCATCGCAAGATCGTTTCCCCCTGCAGCTGCGAAAACGGCCTCCGGCAGCAGGAGAAGCGCCAGAAGAAAGGCAAGTCGTTTCTTTCTCTCCACGCCAACCCTCTCTAAATATTTCATAAACAAATTTCAAAAGTTTGTATCTATATTATAAACCAATGACCGCTTTTCGGATAGCCCACCGCCTGCCATGTCAAATTCCATAGATACCTACATAGTATCGGAGATATTCCTGTTTTTCATAAGTCGCTATAGAAAAAATCTATCAGGAATATTTCAAAGGATCCCTCTTGCAAAAGTGCAGCCCCTCATCCTCTCACGAAGAGGATGGAAAACTGGACGGTCCTCTTTCCCGGATAAGGAGCTCTCCGGCCATGGGAAGGTGCCACCGGCCATCGGCTGCTCAATTGTTTCTATATCCCCCAATTGATATATGCTATAATAATAGCAGGAGTGAATATTCCATCGGATTCCCGATGATCCTATTTTTTGAAAGGAGATTTCCTATGAACTCGTTCAACAACGACATGGCCTGGGAGCGGGAGAAATCCCTCTCCATCAATATGCCCGGCCTCATGAAAGACATCTATCTCTGGGTCGCTATTGCCCTTGCCATCACCGGCTTCACCGCTTACACCGTAGCAGGCAGCCCGATGCTGCTTTCTCTGGTCTTCGCCGGTAAATTCACGATGTGGGCGCTCCTCATCGCGACGGTCGCCCTCGTATGGCACCTTTCTTCTGCGGTTGCCCGCATGTCTCTCAAAAAAGCGGCCGCCATGTACATCATCTATGCCGTCCTGAACGGTGCGATGATGGCCTCCATTTTCCTTGTTTACACCATGACCTCTATCGCGAGCGTCTTCTTCATCACCGCAGGCACCTTCGCTGTCATGTCTGCCTATGGCTACCTCACGAAGACTGACCTTTCGAAGATGGGCAATCTGTGCCTCATGGGGCTTTTCGGACTCATCATCGCTACCGTGGTGAATCTTTTCCTTGATAACTCTTTCCTGGAAATGATCCTCGCCTACGCAGGCATCCTGATCTTCGTCGGCCTCACCGCTTATGATACGAAGCGCATCCGCGAGATCGCTTTTGCCAACAACACGAATACCACCGATGAAGGTGTGAAGCTCGCCATCCTCTGCGCGCTCACCCTCTACCTCGACTTCATCAATCTCTTCATCTACATGCTCCGGATCTTCGGAGAGAAAAAGTAACCGCCTAGGGCATCAGACTTCTCTCAGAGATCATCTTGCAGGATGACAAAAGGGCTGTGAAGAAATGAATCCTCATTTCTTCACAGCTCCTTTTTACTTTGCCCTCATTTTGGTTCAGGGTTCAGGTGGCGGCTTCGCCGCCTTTTTTTTTAGAAGATGGGATTCTCGTATCGCAGCCCTCCNNTTTTTTAGAAGATGGTATTCTCGTATCGCAGCCTTCCCCTCTAGGGGAAGGTGCCCCGAAGGGGCGGATAGGGTGACCATGGCATGAAAGACAGCTGGGATAAGGTTTCCCGGTCACTCCTATGAGAGCTGCAAGTCCCCCGCGGCAGATTAAACGCGAAAATGAGATGATCGTTATTTCACATCGTCTTTTTTATTGCAATTTGTAAAAGTCGATATCACCCGCCTTCGGCTCCAGCGTGCGGCCGCTGCCGCTTTCTTTTCCATCACAAAAAGCCGCCATGAAGATATCACAGCGGCTTCTCTGTCGCATCAAACGCAAAAAGCCATCGGCACAGTGGCGCCAATGGCTTCTTTCTCGTTCCAATGAATATGCATATAGTACAGCGCGAAAAGGGGATATGTAACGGGGAAGGTTGGCACTGCGGTGGAAATCACCGGTCACGCCATCCCCGTCATTTCGCCTCTTTCTCTTCTTCCGGCTTTTCCTCTGTCAAAGCGGCTTCCTCTGCTGCCGGTGCTTCCTCTGCGGAAGGCTCTTCCTTCCCTGCTCCGCTCTCTTCTGCGGCAGGCTCTTCGGATACCGCTTCTTCTGCCACTGTCTCTTCTGCCGCTGTCTCTTCTTGGGCAGCTTCGGAAGACACCTCCTCAGTCTTCGGCGCTTCCTCGGTCTTCAGCGTTTCCTCCTCCGGCTCGACAGCCGGATAGGCATAGCCAGGGACGATGGGAGCCTTCAGATTTTCCAGCGCATCGATGGATGCCAGCGCAAGCTCCAGATCCTTTCGGATCTTGCTCACGTAGTTCTTCATATTTCCTTCCGTATGAATCATGGTCTCAGCCAGGCGGCGGCGATAGTCCTCCGCGTCCTTCACCTGTCTGTCTCCTTCCATCTTGGCATTGGAGATCAGGATATCCGCATTTCTCTTCGCATTCTTCTTGACGTTCTCAGCGGTATCCTTGGCAAGCTGGAGCGTCGCCGTCATGGTATCCGAGATCCTCTCATAGTTGGAGAGCTTCAATTTCATCTGGTCCATTTCTTCTTCCATCTCGCGATGCTCACGATAGATCTGCTCGTAATCAGTGACGATCTGGCGCAGGAAATCATTGACCTCTTCCTCGCTGTAGCCGCGCAGGCCTTTGGAGAAAGTTTTATTATGAATGTCCATTGGTGTAATCATAGCTTTGCCTCCTTGGGGAACTTTCTTCTATTGTACTTGCTTTGCGCTATTTAGGCAAGGAGCGGGGAAAAACGTCGTATGTTAAGGAAACGCCGAACTTAATAGCCTTCCCCTCGAGGGGAAGGTGCCCCGAAGGGGCGGATAGGGCACTGGCGGCATGAAAGACAGATGAGGAAAGCGGAACAGCGCGGCACATGTGGGGAAAGCGTGAGTCCCTGACCGCAAGCAAAAAAGATTTCTCGCTTCACTCGAAATGACGAAGCGGAAGTCTGATGTCTCCCTGTCTCCTAGTCACTAGTCACTAGCTACTAGTCCCTGGTCACGCGCCTGATAAATTCACTCACCGCATCCAGCCCTTTTCTCAGTACGTCCGCCTCATGGCCGTAGCCGACACGGAAAGAGAATGGTTCATCGAAGCAGTCGCCGGGGACGCAGAAGGCGCCTGTCTCCTCATACATGCGACGGCAGAGATCGCGCGAGCCGATGGGAAGATCGTAATGCACAAGTGCCATGGTACCGGCAGTCGGTCTCACGTAAGAGACATGCGGCTCCCCCTTCACCCAGTCATCCAGAATGGGAAGATTGGCTGCCAGAATGGCGCGGTTTCTCGCGAGGATCTTTTCTTTGTGCGCCAAGGCGAGCGCCGCGATCTCCTCATCGAAGAGCCCGCAGCTCACAAGGTCATAGTCCCGCACGCGGCGAAACTGGGCGAGCGCCTGCCGGTCATGGGTTGCAAGCCAGCCGAGACGAAGCCCTGCCAGCGAAAAGGCCTTCGACATTGATCCGGTCGCGATCCCCTTCTCATAAAGGTCGCAAACGGAGGGAGAGAGAGCTCCGTCGATGGAAACGCCGCTGTACACCTCATCGCAGAAAAGGTATGCACCGCTCTGACGCGCGATGGCGACGATGTCCTTCATCATGTCCGATGGGATCAGAGTGCCCGTCGGATTGTTCGGATTGTTGAGGCAGATCATGCGCACGCCGCGCGCCGCTGCCTGCGAAAGCTCATCAAGGTCCGGCAGATAACCGTTCTCTCTTCGAAGGCGCAGCACCGTCACCTCCGCCCCGAGCGCTTCCGGTGCCGAGTAAAACTGCTGATAGCTCGGAGAGAATGCGATCACACGGTCCCCCGGGCGGATAAGGGAGAAGAAGATGTGCTGGTTCCCACCCGTCGCACCATGCTCCGTCAGGATCTCCTCCGGGCAGATACTCGTATAGAGACGGCTGATCTCCTTCTTGACCTTCTCCGAGCCGAAGATGGTGCCGTATGTCTGCTCTCTTTCAAAAAAGCGATCCATAAAATCTGTGCGATCCTCGCCCGCCAGCGAAAAAAGCTCTGCGAGCGAGAGAGGCTTCGCACAGGTGTCCGTGATATTGTACTTGGCGCCTTCTTCGTACTGGTCCATCCAGCTTTCGACGCCGAACTGTGAAACGATCATAGGGATACTCCGTAAAAATATGAGTGAATAGAGATGAGGTTGGGTTCAGGGTTAACCCCGTTCCCCCTCTTCACTCTCCCAATTCTTGCATACATCCACCCAGCCCTGCGAAGCGGATGCCCTTTCCAGCTCCGGAAGGCTGAGCTTCACCGCACTATGGTCCGTGCCTGCCGCCGGATAAACGATATCGAAGCGTTTCAGGGACACATCCAGATAGACAGGCACGCCCTCCGGCAGGCAGAAGGGACACACACCGCCGGGGCGGTGGCCGATGTACTTCTCACAATCGGCGCCGGGGATCATCTTCGCCTTCTTGTGAAAGCTCATCTTGAATTTGTGATTATCCACCCTGGCATCTCCCGCCACGACGATGATGAGCGGCTTGTCATCCAAGAGGAAGGACATCGTTTTCGCGATGCGCGCCTCCTCCGTCCCGAGTGCCTGCGCCGCCAGCGCCACCGTTGCCGATGACTCCTCAAGATCCATACAGCGATCCCCCATGCCGAGGGTCTCAAAATATTCTTTTACTTTTTCAAAGGACATCGTATGCACTTCTTTCGTATAAAATCGGGGACTGGTTGCCGGGGAGCAGAGCTCGGGATCCGTGAGTGACCGGTGAATGAAATACGATCTATGGGACAGCCACGGGCTAACCCTGCGCCCTGCATCTATAAGAAAGAGCTGTGCGCTGCACAGCTCCCTTTTTTATTTCTTTCCTTTTTTGACGACCGTCTTTGCTTCCGTCTTCGCCTCCGCCTTGCCGCGGCCGAGACTGCCGGTCTTGGCCAGCTTCTTCGCCGTCATGTACCAGGCCGGAGACTTGTCCGTGCACTTATTCTGCTTCACCGTAGGATCATTCGGATACTGTTTCTTATAGTGTTCCATCGCACGGCGCGCATTCACCTTCTCATCCTTGGAAATGGTCTCGAAGGAGAATCCCACCTTCCATGCAAAGACGAGCATCGCGGCAGGGTAGATCGCAAGCGGATACACTTCGCAGAAGACGCAGGCCGCGATGAGCGCAAGCCCGCCCACGATAGAGAGCACCGAGACGCCGGTCTGCACCATGACAGTCTTTCTGAAGTCCGCATCCATGTGCGCGAGCCAGATATTTCCGCTCGAAAGGAAGTAGTGGACGAACTCCTGATTCCGAAGCATCCTATCCCGCTTGTTATGTGCAAGGATCTGCTGCACGATGTCCGCCACATTTTTCTTGAAGCGCATGGTGCGGTAATTGAATACGACGAGAAGCGTCGTGATGAGAGCGATAAAGATGATACTGCTGGTGGATCCTTCCATGATATGTCTCCTTTGCTGAGTTGTTCTTTCTATTATAAGGGGCAAAGGGGAAATCAGCAAGGGGAGAGAGAGCCCGCAGGTAAGTGTCAAGTTTTCCTCGGTAATTCATTTGACTGTCGATAATTACTATCTTCGTGGCTTCGGTTTAATCAGTATTTCTGTATCGCTCTGGCAAGTCTTCCCATGGGGGAAGAAGAAGCTCCATAAACGCCTATACGCCCTTCCAGGCATCCTGGCCTATAGTTTCTCATTCTGCGCTCTGCCTGCACCACGGCTTTGTGCATGGCTCTATCCATCTTTTTGTAGCTCTTCCCATTAGCATGGTACAAGAGGGCTTGCGTAAGCGTCTTATTCTTCCGGGCGGTCAGTACCCAGACCATGTACTCCATTCCTTCGCTGGACCAGCTCCGCCCCTGCCGTTTCATGCGATAGCTGTAGAACCGGTGATTCGTTTCTGCAGTACCCAAGTGGATTTCTGTATGGATGCCGCGCTGGCTCAGGCTTGGGATATAGGGAGCATTTCTTTCCAGATAGCTCTGCTGTTTGTCTACCTCCTCCAAATCCGCCTCTGTTCGGGCGCAGCTCCGGGCAGTGTCCATCCATACGGGAATCCGTTTCATAATATCGTCGGTCTGGTGAAGCTCTCGGATAATACGGTCTACCAGTTCCCTCTTGCAGAAGCTGAGCCGGGTCCGGATCTTTTCATGTACATGATAGCAGTCGCGGAAGTGCTGGTGATCCAGGTAGCCTTCTACCATTTGCTCAAAGTCCTGAAACTGGTACCCGGCCCCTCCATCCCCATTCGATAGCACCGTGGTCTTAGACAGGTCATAGTGCCCATGCAGATAGCTTGCTGCCATTGCAAAAAGTTCTTTCCTGCTGGTGGACGCAAAACAGCGAAGTCCTACCAGTTCTGTCCTGTTGCCATTTTTCCTGACTCCCTCGTATACCTGGAGGCGATGCACCTCCGAAACGTCGCCTTTTTCTTGTTCTTGAGGATGATTCCATCCCCTTCAATCGCTATAATCTCCGGCTGTAGGGGATAGAAGCTCTTCCCTTCTTTCTGCAGAAGTCTTCGGGTATAGGTCAGCTCTCCATAACGGCAGCAAATCGTCCTAGAGTCCCGGCGTGCCACACTCCACCCCTGTACCTTGTAAATCTGATACAGCTCAGTGTCAATACGCGCCAGGGCCATAGCTATAAGCTGACAGTTCATTTCAGTGAGCCAATGAGTTAGCTTCCTTTCAGCCTCGATAGAGTCATCAGATTCCTTAATGAGAGAAATGACTGCACCAATTGCATTTTCACTCCAAATTTCTCCAGTTTTTGTTATAATATCCATGAGGAAAGCCCTTTCTTTGTTTTATTTGTGCACGGAAATTATAACATTTCCACTCAAAGGGAGGCTTTCCTCTTTTATTGTTTCTGGAAAAATTTCCCTACCAAGTAAAATTTTACACTAAGAACAGGGGTAAGGGTTCAGGGTTTGCCCCGGGAACGTGCTGACCCTTGATTGTTTACAAAAGAGGTTCAGCGGTTCTACAGGTTCAGAGGGTTCAGGTGGCGGCTTCGCCGCTTGTCATGAATAGTCTTCCCCTCGAGGGGAAGGTGCCCCGAAGGGGCGGATAGGACACTGGCGGTATGAAAGAGAGTGGAAAAGAACGTCTCAAGCGGGCGATTTATGAAAGCACCCGCAGGCGCTCTGCGGTCCCCCTTCTCCATGCGGGGAAGGCTTAGTCGAAGCGACGCTTCGCTTCGATTATTATAAAGGGCAATGCCCGAAGGCTGGAGGATAGAAGTCAGATGTCTGGCGTCTGATGTCTCCTAGTCTAATTCCTCATCCCCAGCTGCTAATTCTTCGTCACTAGCCACTGATCCCCACTTGAATTTTTAAAGTTCGGCGTACCTAAGCAATTTTTCACGCTCTTTTCCTTGCTTTCCGCCGTTTCTTTATATAGAATATAAAAGAATTTTTAATCAAAAAGGTTTTTACTCCAAAAAATCCCACAGGAACTCTCATGCATACCTACGACAGAAACTACTTCAAGATCGCCCTTCCTGCCGCACTGGAAGGGCTCTTCATGATCCTCCTCGCTTCGACCGACCTCATCATGGTCGGCGCACTGGGAGCTTTGTCCATCGCAGCGGTCAGCATCTTCATGCAGCCGCGTCTCATCCTGCTCTGCTTCTCCCGTTCTCTCGCCTCCTCGGTGACACTGCTCGTTTCCCAAAAAGCGGGCGCCGGCGACACGAACGGCACGTCGGATATCATGAAGAAGTCGCTCACGCTCTGCGCGATCTTCATGGGTCTTCTGCACATCCTTTTCTACATTTTTCTGGATGACATCTTCTATCTCATGGGCGCGAATGACGAATACATGGCAGAAGCCATGGCATATGGCCCCATCGCGCTTGCCGCCGTCTACGTGACCTCGCTCACGCTCATCCTGCAGGCGGTGCAGCTGGGCTACGGACGCACAAGCGTCATCATGAAGACGAATGTCTGCGGCAATGTGGTGAACCTTGCGCTGAATGCACTCTTGATCTTCGGATTCGGCCCGATCCCCTCCCTCGGCGTGACGGGCGCAGCCATCGGTACGCTGGTAAGTACGATCTTCACCCTCGCATGGACTACATGGATCCTCAAAAATGAATCGTTCTTCTCCGGCGGGAGCTACCTTCCCGACCGTGCCTATTTCCACCGCATGATGCCGATTATTCTAAGCATCCTTTCGGAGCAGGGCAGTGAGCGCGTGGGCATGGTGCTCTTTAGTCGCATGGCGGCAGGGCTCGGCACGATCCCCTTCGCCGTACACAGCATCTGCATGAACATCTCTGACGTATACTATGACTTCATCATGGGCTTCGGCAAGGCGAGCATGGTCATGGCAGGGCAGTCCTGCGGCAAGGGCAGTGAGGAGGACTGGCGCGGCTACAAGAGATGCGGCATCAAGTGGAGCCTCATCCTCTCGGCCATCGTATGCGCGGCGATCCTCTTCTTCGGCTCTGACATTTTCGCTCTGTTCTCGGATGACGCCGCCTCGCTGGAGATCGCCTCTGTCATCATGCTCTTCGTCGCAGCCGTGAGCTTCCCGGAAGCACACGCGATCCTCTCCGCAGGCATCCTGCGCGGATCGGGCAAGGCTGCACAGGTGGCCGGCTACTCTTTCCTCTCCATCACCTTCTTGCGTCCGCTCATGACCGCCTTCTTCATCTATGTTTTGGACCTTGGTCTCATCGGCTGCTGGTGCGCGCTCCTCCTCGATCAGATCATACGTGCTTCCTGCGCGACCGTCCTGCTCTACCGCCTTGAACGCAAAGGCTGGCGGGCTCTCGTCGCAGGGGCTTAAGGAGTGGGAATGACAAGAGACTAAGAGACTAAAAGACTAGGAGACATCAGACTCCCGTATCGTCATTGCGAGCGAAGTGAGAAATCTTCCTTGCACAACGGTCAAGCGACGAGCGCCAGATGAGGAGCAACCGAAGCACCTAGGCGATTTTATCATTACCTCATAAGTACAGAGTACCGCTACGACGTAAAAGACCCTCGGCTACGCTCGGGATGACGATACGAGAGAACGGACGATCTCACATTTCCTTTCATTCCATCACGTAGAAGACTGCCCCTGCGGGGCAGATCTATCCTCCGCCTTCGGCGCGCTCCTTCTTCAAGGGGCTACACAACAGTCATGTAAAAACGCTGACCCTTCGCAAGGTCTCCTCCCCCATATCGTCATTTCGAGCGTAGCAAGAAATCTTCCTTGCACAACGGTCAAGCGGAGAGCGTCAGATGAGGAGCAGCCGAAGCACCCACGCGATTTTATCATTACCTCAATTTTATCATTACCTCATAAGTACAGAGTACTGCTACGACGTAAAAGATCCCTCGGCTACGCTCGGGATGACGAAACGAGAGAACGGGCGATCTCACATTCCCTTTCATTCCTTCACGTAGAAGGCTGCCCCTGCGGGGCAGTCTATCCTCCGCCTTCGGCGCGCCCCTTCTTCAAGGGGCTACACAACAGTCATGTAAAACGCTGACCCTTCGCAAGGTCTCCTCCCCCATATCGTCATTTCGAGCGAAGCGAGAAATCTTTGTCATTCGCGGTTCGGCGAACAATGTTGGGAACCCCCAAACGGGAAACCTGCTATCAAGAGACCTTAGGGCATCGCCCTATATATTTTCGGCGAAGCCGCCACCTTCATTCCTCATTCGAGGAGAGCTTTCATTTGCAATCCATGGGCGATCCGCCCCACAGGCGAACCCTGCCATCTTTATTTAGGAGACTCTATGAATAACGAAACCAAATTTCACTCCGGCTTTGTCGCTCTTGTCGGGCGGCCGAATGTCGGTAAATCCACACTTATGAATGCCCTTCTGGGGGAAAAGATTTCCATCGTGTCTGCTCACGCGCAGACGACCAGAAATAAGATCACCGGCGTATGGAACGGCGAGAATTCCCAGGTGGTCTTTCTGGACACCCCCGGTATGCACAAGCCGCAGAGCAAGCTCGGCGAAGTGATCCGTCAGAATACCATGGACGCTTTGGACGAGGTCGACCTCATCGTCTTCCTCTGCGCCGTGAACGATCCTCTGGGCGCAGGCGACCGCTACATCATTTCCCTCCTGAAGAACCGCAAGGTGCCGGTCATCCTTGCGCTGTCGAAGACCGACCTGATCTCCAAGGACGAGCTCTTGAAGAAGCTCGTGCAGTACGATAAGATCTACAAGTTTGCCGAGATCGTCCCGCTCTCTGCCAAGACGGGAGAGAATCTGGATGTCCTCATGAAGATGGTGGAAAAGTACCTGCCCGAAGGCCCGAAGTACTTCCCCGATGACATGGTGACCGACCAGCCGGAGAGAAACATCGTGCAGGAGATCGTCCGTGAAAAGCTCCTGACGCGTACACGCGATGAAGTGCCGCACGCCATCGGCGTCTTCACAGAAGAATTCCATGAACGTGAAAATGGCAAGGTCTACATCCGCTGCACGATCTACGTCGAGCGTGATTCGCAGAAACGCATCATCATCGGAAAGAAAGGCACCGTCCTCAAAGAAGCAGGACAGGAAGCCCGCGAAGAGATCCAAAGTCTCATCGGCGCTCCCGTCTTCCTCGACCTCTGGGTCAAGGTCAGCAAGGACTGGAAGAACAAGGACTATATCTTAAGGGAGCTTGGGTACAAGGAGCACAGGTAGCAGCTGGTAACTAGGGATTAGTGGCTTAGTGGCTAGGGATTAGGGATTGGGGATTAGGAGTGACTAGTGACTGGTGACTAGTGACTTGAATACCGCCTTCGGGCATCGCCCTATTTATACTCTGCGGCGAAGCCGCCACCTGAACCCTCTGAACCCTTTGAACCCTCTGAACCCTTTGAACCTTCTGAACCCTGAACCCTGAACCTTGAACCCGACAACCTAAAAAGGAGTGGATGACTTATTTCTTCAGAGATAGAATGGATCGGCCTTTGGCTTCTCGTCATCGTGGCCGTTTCCTTTATCAATTACAACAATACGATGGTGAACTTTTCCTTCGCTCGCATGCGGAAAAAATACATCGAAGACAATGACGAGCAGGATCCTGCTCTCATCGAAAAGGTGGTGCCTTTCTACCAGCGCACCTCGCAGATCATCGGCGGCACGCAGGTCTCCTTCGTGCTGTGCAGCGCCATGCTGGGGATCTCTCTCCTGATGCTGGTAAGCCATGCGCTCGTCCTTCTGGAATCACTTCTGGGCGGGGCGCTCTGGGCCGAATGGAAATGGGGCGTGTACATCCTCATCGCGCTCCTTGTCATGGGGCTTCTTCTGATGTACTGGGTGGGGACGATCCTTCTCCCCGGGGCGCATGCACTGGTCGATCCGCTGCCCATCCTCGCTTCGCACACATGGGTCATCCGCCTAAACCGTCACCTGTACCGGCTCTTTGTCGCGGCAGGTCTTTTTGTGACGCATCGCATCTTCCGCTTGCGGGGGATCCCCTTCCGCAATGAAGTCAATTTCACCTACACCGAGGACGAGATCCGATGCATCGTCGAAGAGAGCCACCGAAGCGGCCGCCTGAATGCCCTCGAAAATACGCTCATCAAGAATTCATTCGATTTCTTCGACCTCATGGCACGCGATGTCATGATCCCCAGAAATGAGATCGTCGTCTTCCACTTTGACGAGGATCTGTCCGAAGCGATGCGGCGCGTGCTGCCCAAAAGCCATCACACCTGCTATCCGGTCTGCATCGAAGACAGAGATCAGATCATCGGCTTTATCCATGTGAAAGACCTTCTGCAGGGCTGTCTCTCGGGCCAGCTGTCTTTGAAGAAGATCAATCGTGAGATCCTGACCGTGCCGGAAGTCATGCCCGCGCCGGCGCTGCTCCAGCTCATGAAGAACCGACGCATCTACCTCGCTGTCGTCGTAGATGAGTACGGCGGCACTTCCGGCCTTGTCACACTGAATGACCTCGTCGAAGAGCTCATCGGTGAGATCCCGCAGCCTGCGGAGAATGTCCCCTATGAGATCGTCCGTCAAAAGGACGGGACCTATGAATTTGACGGCACCGTCATTCTCGAAGATGTATCAGACCGGCTGGAGATCGATCTTGCAGGAGAAAATAAAAGCGCGACCATCGCCGGTTTCGTCTTTTCCAATCTGGAGCGTATCCCGAAGGTGGGCGACTACGTCGACTTCTCCGGCTGGCGCTTCACCGTCCTGCGTCTCTCCGGCTTCCGTATCGTCCGTGTGAAAGCGGAGAAGGTGACTGGCGTAGTGACCGGCGGCTAGAGATGAGTGGCTGGGGACTCCCGTATTATCATTTCAAGCGAAGCGAGAAATTTTTGTCATTTGCGGTCAAACGAATTATGTCAGAAAAGCGTAAACGGGAAACCTGCTCTCCGCAGACCTTCGGGCATCGCCTCTACAAAAAAAAATCGGCGCGAAGCGCCGCACCACAACCCTGAAGTTTGAATGCAGGGATGAGTGGCTAGGGATTAGGGATTGGGGATTAGGGGTGACTGGGATTCTCCGGCATCGTCATCCTGAGCGCAGCCGAGGGATCTTTACTGCATTGCGGGAATCAGTGTGTATGCGCCGAGGGAAAACGATGTCCTGGTGCTGCCTCATATGCGACGATGAACGTTCTGCAATAAAGATTTCTCGACTACGCTCGAAATGACGATGCGCGCGAAGCGCTATCAAAACTTCACGGCGCTTCTATATTTTTATGCGCCGCACCTTCATTCCTAATTCCTCATTTGAGCAAAACTTTCATCCCTGATCAAGGGACAACACGTCCCGTGGGCTTCCCCGAACCCTGAACCCTGAACCATCACCCGCATCTATTATGTAAAGGAACACCCGACCATGCCAACACCCCAAATCAGAAATTTAGAAGGGATCGTCCTGCGTGCGTCCAAAGGCGGCGAAGGCGGGCGGAGCCTTTCACTCTTTACCCGCGAGATGGGACTCATCCATCTGACGCTGCCGCGCGCCGTGATGAACCGATGCGGGACAGGCATCCTCCTCTCCTTTGCCTGCGTCCGCCTTTCGGCGGCGATCTATCCCGAGTATGGTGTCATCAGTCAGTATGAGGGCCGTCTTCTTTTCGACATGATGAAGCTTTCCTACGAAGACATGACCTGCTGGTACTATGTGATCGAGCTGGTGCTTGCCCTCTATCCCGTGGGGCAGAAGGAGGATGAAGCCTATGACATCCTCATGGATGCTGCCCGCGCAGCGGAAGAGAGAAATCCTCGCGTCATCGCCTTCATTGCCTCCGTCAAGCTACTGGCTTGCGCCGGTTACGATCCGGCGGAAGTCATAGAAGACCCGGCAGCCCTTTCCGAAGGAGCGAGAGACCTCCTTTGCCGCTTTCGCGGATACCGCTGGGGAAGCCCCTTCGAAGGCTCGATCTCAAGAGCCCTTTTCACAGAGTGTGCCCGCTACCTCGACCACTTCCTTTCGACCGTCTGCGATACGGAGATGAAGACGGCAGGGGCGTTCTTGGGAAACGCTGATTAAATCACAGAATCAGATTTCATATGGATTTTTATACATAGCGTCGTCGACATCCTCCTTAAATAGCTCGCTATTCGCGTTGAATGTCTCCTCGCTCTGTATAAAAATCCAAGAATGAAATCCGATAACGATTTAATCAGTGTTTCCTTAAAAGTGACTAGTGACTGAAATGCTATCTTCGGGCATCGCCTGAAACTTGCTTTTCATGAGAGATAGGTGGATACCTGATTCCAGCAAATTTCACAAGCCTATCGATGAAGATTCTGCAAACGAAGATGCTCTTTTCGTGTGCGGGATTTTTTTTATGGGTATTTTAAAAATGGGGAGTTATTTATGGAAGAAACCAAGAAGAGATCCTTGGGAGATCTGCACACGGCAGTGCGCCGGATCAGGGCAAAGACGCCATCGTCGCTGCCGCAGCCGTCGTCATGGGCCTGCAGACCTTATCGAGCCGCGTGAACGATCCGCAGAATACCTTCGTCCTTACCGTCGGTATGATGAATGGCGGCACCCAGAGCAACATCATTGCTGATGAAGTCGAACTCGTCGGCACCACCCGCGCTTTCGACAAAGCCTTCCGCAAGAGCCTTCCCCAGCTCATCGAAGCATGCGCTGCAAAGATCGCCGAAGGCTATGGCTGCCGTGCCGAGTGCTCCTACCGATTCGGCCCATCACCCCTCATCAATGAGCACAAAGACCTGAATGACATCGCGCGCAAGGCCGCTTCTGACATCATGGGAAAGGACGCCCTCGTTCCCATGGAAAAACAGATGGGCGCAGAAGACTTCTCTGTCTACCTTGAGACCATCCCCGGTCTCTTCGCCTTCTTAGGCGCCAGAAATCGGGACAAAGGCATCGACTGCGTCCATCATCACCCTGTCTTCGACGTCGACGAAGACACCTTCCCGGATGGCAGTGCCATCTATGCACGATTTGCCATCGACTGCCTGAAAAAACTAGGGAAACACTGATTAAATCGAATTCTGTGATTTAATCAGCGTTTCCCTAAGCAAGTAATACACATAAAAACGGCCGCTCGTAAGAGACGGCCGTTTTTGCGTGGGATGGATGAAGAAACGAGAATACCGGTTCCCCGGCAAAGCCTTCCTCAATGGGGAAGGCAAAGAGGAGGCGGCTTGAGGAGGCGGCTTCGCAGCAAAAAAGGAACCCAACCCCGCCTCGCTGCGCTCGGCAGCCCCTTCCAAAGGAAGGGGCTCGCGTGGACACTCCCTCCTTCCTATGGAAGGAGGTGCCCTGAAGGGGCGGAGGTTGGATGGGGATAGCGGTATGAAAGAGAGCGAGGAAATGCATCTCAAATCGACAATTAACGAGAGCACCCTATCCACCGCTAGCGCGGTTCCCCTTCCCCAATGGGGAAGGCTGCGATACGAGAATGCGGGTTTTCTCGCATCGTCAAAGCGAATACATGCATGTGTGGAAAAAGAATAACGACGGATAAAGCCTTCCCCGTGTGGGGAAGGTGGCGAGCGGAGCGAGCCGGATAGGGTTCTGGCGGGGTGGAAGGGAGGGGG
>FR879624.1:0-8831 GCA_000434475.1 Dialister sp. CAG:486 | reverse complement strand
CTCGCGTGCCCCCCCCCCCCTCCCTATGGAAGGGGGTGCCCGGAAGGGGCGGAGGTTGGATGGGGATAGCGGTATGAAAGAGAGCGAGGAAATGCATCTCAAATTGACAATTAACGAGAGCACCCTATTCACCGCTGCGCGGTCCCCCTTCCCCGCGCGGGGAAGGTGGCGAGCGGAGCGAGCCGGATAGGGTTCTGGCGGTATGATAGAGGGGGGAGATCGTCTCAAGTGTGCCATTATACAAGAGCACCCGAGCGTCGCCCAAAAAGGAAGCCAACCCCACCTCGCTGCGCTCGGCAGCCCCCTCCCACGGGAACCCCCACCTCGCTGCACTCGGCAGCCCCTTCCAAGGGAAGGGGCTCGCGTGGATACTCCCTCCTTCCTATGGAAGGAGGTGCCCCGAAGGGGCGGAGGTTGGATGGGGGAAGCGGTATGAAAAAGAGAGGGGAGATCGTCTCAGGTCGACGATTCACGAAAGCACCCTTTGCAAAACAGCTTATAAAACCTATCTATAGTTATAAAAAGAGAAAATCTAATGCTGCAAATGATTTTAATGTTATTTATCGTTCCAGACATCGACTAATGCAAGAAAAATCAGAGGCTGTGCATTTTTATAATTAAAAAAGAAGGAAAGAAGATTGGCAAACATACATATATTTTATAGAAACATGAGCTGAAACTATCCTTGAACCTAAATCGAAAGTATGATACTCTACTACTAGACCAAAGTCTAAGCTTCGGACTCATGGTCCAAAGGAAACAGACATGAAAAGCAAGCAGAGGAAACACGGTCACTCGAGCGGAGCTTTCATGGACGTCGACTTTGAAAAGAAGAAGCAACATTTTTTCAAAGGGAGATCACTACTATGAAAAAGATCCTCGCACTGGCTGCTGTAGCAGCACTCACCGCTGGCGTATCCGCTTACGCTGCAAATCCATTCTCCGATGTTACCGCTGATGACTGGGCTTATCAGGCAGTATCCGACCTGTCCGCTCAGGGCGTCGTAGAAGGCTATCCGGATGGTACCTTCAAAGGCGAAAGAAACATGACCCGTTACGAACTGGCTCAGATCGTAGCTCGCCTCATGGCTAAAGAAGACCAGCTGAACGCTGAACAGCAGGCAACTCTGGACAAACTCGCTGGCGAATACGCTGACGAACTCGCAAACCTCGGCGTTCGCGTTTCCAACTTGGAAAAGAAAGTCGGCAATCTCTACTGGTCCGGCGACGCTCGTATGCGTTACATCTCTTCTTCCAAGAAAAATGCCGCAGACAAATATGATGGCCGTATCCGTCTGAACGTCAAGGGTCAGGTCAACGACGCAACCTATGTACAGGGACAGTTCGTTAACAACATGAACTTCAAAGATGAAGCTTCTTCCAATACCACCATGGCTCAGATCTACGTAAACCATAACTTCAACAAGAACGTAGCTGTCCGTCTCGGCCGTCAGCCGATTGCTTTTGGTAACCAGGGTGGCTGGCAGTACAACGGCCTCGAAGGCTATGATGGCGCTCAGGTTTCTTATAACAATGGCAAACTGGCTCTGACCACCGGCTTTGGTCAGCTGAACGCATCTGACTGGGCTACCCTTGGTATCAAAAAAGACGATACTGTATATGGTGGATATGCAGCAACTAAAGCTGGTTCCATTTATGGCGCTAAGTCTACCGATATGTATTTTGCAAAGGGCGCTTATGACTTTGGCTTTGCTAAATTGGGTGCTGATTATGTTAAGTTCCAGGGGAGCTTTGATGCTGATAAGATTGGCAGCTTTGAAGATGCATATGGTACTCACTACATGGCTGACTACATCGCTTCTAAAGAAGGCCCAAGTGACGATAGAGGCGAAATCTACGGTGTTGGTCTGAATGTTCCGGTTCAGCAGTTCAATGTCTTCGGTGAATACTGGAAGAACACCACTCTGGGTGATTTCGACACTGCTTGGAATGCTGGTCTCTCTTATGGCAAAGCAGACTGGAAGAAACCGGGCACCTTCGATCTCTCCGTTTCCTACAATGATGTCGATGCTGGTGCATACTTCGGTGGCGGCACATGGCATAACGATATGCTGACGAACCTGGTAAAACCAGTTGCTACAGCGGTTGCGAAGAACGGTAATACTCCGGCTCATAATGATTGGACATTAGCTGGTGCAACCAACCTGACTTTCTGGAACGTTCTCGCTAACGTAACTCTCCAGAAGAATGTACAGCTCCATGCTGAATATGCATTTGGCGCTGATGCTGAAAATGCAGCAGATCCGGATGATTCCTGGACTGTTTCCCTGAACTACAAATTCTAATTTGTGAGTTCTCGCAAATAAGCCTGAATCCAAAAAGGAAATCTCAGAAATGGGATTTCCTTTTTGATTGCCTGCTCCGCTCCATCCGCCTTGCGCTATGCGATCCTCGCGGTATCTCCTAAGTCCGTGATCCCGAGCGGAGCAAAGTTTGAAAGTGGAACATCATATCTGCGATCTATGCGTTTCCTTAAGAGGTTCAAAATCTTCGCAGGTTTTCTATTTTTGTGAATTTCGCATTTCACAAAACTTCGCGGAGCTTCTAAGGAAACACTGATTAAATCTGATTCTGCGATTGAATCGGTGTTTCCCTAGCTGCTTTCAAACTCTGATCTCAAAAAATTAAAAAAATCCTTGCAATGGATCCCCTGCTATGCTACAATACTACCAACGCTGGGATGGCCCGGCTTTTTTAAGTGCGAATTTTCTACTTGCACAGACAGCGTGATTTGTGATATACTTATCAAGCATGTTAATTGGCCGTCGGCCGAAGAAAAATGGAATGAGGTGTAAATAATGCGTGAAGGAATTACTCTTGCATGCACAGAATGCAAGCGCCGCAATTATCGTACGAACAAGAACAAAAAGACCACTACCGAACGTGTAGAACTGATGAAATACTGCAAATGGTGCCATAAACACACCCTTCATAAAGAAACCAAATAATTTTTTCTGATTGAACTGGGGTGCGAGCATGGCCAAGGCGAAGCGTAAAACAACAGCTACTAGAACGGAAAAAGCACAGGAAGCAAGCAGCGCATGGAGCCGTTTCTTCAAGGAAACAAAGATGGAAATGAAAAAGGTCATCTGGCCGACAAAGAACCAGATGCTGAACTATACCATCGCGACCATCGTGTCTGTCATCCTCGTATCTTTCCTGATCGTGGCAGTAGACTTCGTATTCGCTGGTCTCTCCAAGTTATTAGTCACTGCGGTAGGCTGAGAGGAGGAGAGCTATGTCTGATATCGAAGCTGAAAACAAAAACTTAAAAGAAGAACAGAGCGAAGTCAGTGCACCGACCGAGATCGGCGCTCCGAGCGTTGGCTCCAAAGATATCCGCTGGTATGTCATCCATACCTACTCCGGCTATGAAAATAAAGTCAAGGATACCCTGACCCGCAAGGTTCATTCCATGGGCATGGATGATACGATCCTCGAGATCCTGCTCCCTCTTCAGGATGAAGAAGAAGAAAAAGATGGGAAGACAAGAGTGGTTGCTCACAAAGTGTTCCCCGGCTACCTTCTGATCAAGATGGAAGTCAATGACAGAAGCTGGTATGTCGTCAGAAATACCCCTGGCGTCACCGGATTCGTTGGGACGACCACGAAGCCGATCCCGCTTTCTGACGAAGAAGCAGACCGCATCATTCATGGCATGAATACAAAGAAAGCAGTAGCCGTCGACGTCAAAGCCGGCGATCGCGTCCGTATCACCAAGGGTGTATTCGAAGACCGCACTGCTGTCGTACTCGAAGTCGCTGAAGACAAGACCAAGATCAAGGCTGATATCAGCAATTTCGGAACTACCACTACGATTGAACTGGAAGCCGGCTCTTTTGAACCACTTCCGTGATTCAATATACAGTGGGACTGCCTCGAACTAGGCTCGTCCCACGGTGGGAGGGCCCGTTACAGCCCGTAAGTACCACATTCCAACAAGGACAAGGAGGTGTAACATTATGGCAAAGAAAATCTCTAAAGTTGTTAAACTGCAGGTCGCAGCTGGCAAAGCTACCCCAGCACCGCCAGTAGGCCCGGCCCTCGGCCAGGCAGGCGTCAACATCATGGCCTTCGTTAAAGATTTCAACGATCGCACTGCAAAGCAGGTAGGCCTGATCATCCCTGTAGAAATTACCGTTTTTGAAGATAGAAGCTTTACATTTATTTGTAAAACTCCGCCGGCAGCTGTTCTTCTGAAGAAAGCAGCCGGACTCGAAAAGGCTTCTGGTGAACCGAACAAGAACAAAGTCGGCAAAGTCACCAAAGCACAGGTCAAGGAAATCGCTGAAACAAAGATGCCAGACCTGAACGCTAACACTGTAGAAGCAGCTATGCGCCTGATCGAAGGCACAGCTCGTTCTATGGGCATCGAAGTTGTAGACTAAGACTGACCCATTCGTGGCAGGGTAGAACCCCAAAGACCACATAGGAGGAAACAATGGCAAAACTGACAAAGAAACAGAAAGCCGCAGCAGCCATCGTTGACAGTCATAAGCTCTATGACATCGACGAAGCTGTAAAGCTTGTGAAAGAAGCAGCATCCGCAAAGTTCGATGAAACTGTAGAAGTTGCTTTCAACCTGAATATCAACCCGAAATACGCTGATCAGCAGCTCCGCGGCGCTACCGTACTTCCTGCAGGCACCGGCAAATCCAAGAAGGTTCTCGTATTTGCTAAAGACCACAAGGAAGACGAAGCAAAAGCAGCAGGCGCTGACTACGTAGGCGGAAAAGAACTGGCCGACAAGATCATGCAGGGCTGGATGGACTTTGACGTCGTAGTAGCTACACCGGACATGATGGCTGTCGTAGGTCGTCTGGGCCGTGTACTCGGACCGAAAGGCCTCATGCCAAACCCGAAGGTTGGCACCGTCACCATGGATGTGACCAAGGCTGTCAACGAGATCAAAGGCGGCAAGGTACAGTATCGTACAGATAAAGCCGGCAACGTCCAGGTCATCATCGGCAAAGTATCCTTTGACGAAGACAAACTGAAACAGAACCTGCTCGCTATCTACAATACCATCCTCAAAGCTCGTCCTTCCACTGTAAAGGGCGTCTACATGAAGAGCCTCACCATCAGCTCCACCATGGGCCGCGGCATCCACCTCGACCTCACCAAAGTGGTAGCAGCAAAAGCATAATTTTACCTATTTACACTTAGCTTAAGACCGGCGGTAAGACATTTTAAAGGGCGTAGCCCGCCTCCCGAGGCTGAGTACTGCAAAGCCAGTACACGACCTCGCGGAATGCGAGGTCGTTTTAGCTAACGTGATAAATAATAAAATCCCATAGCAGAGGAGGTGTACTATGAGCGAAGAAAAGTATGAAGTTAGAATTCGTCCGGAAAAAGAAGCCATCGTTGCAGAAATGAAAGAAAAGCTGGCTTCCCAGGGCGTAGTTCTGGTATCCTTCAACAAACTGGACGTAAAGAATGCGACACTTCTCCGTCGTAAATTCCTTGCACACGGTGTTGAATACAAGGTTATCAAAAACACACTGACCCGCATCGCAGCTGACGAACTCGGTCTGGAAGGTCTTGACGATCTGCTTGCTGGCCCGAATGGTCTTGCAACCTGCAAAGACGATCCGGTCGCACCGGCAGCAGCTCTGAAAGAATTCTTCAAAGAAACCAAGAGCGAAGCTATCGTTGTCAAAGCTGGCGTCCTCGACGGCAAAGTCATCGACGCAAAAGCTGTTCAGGCACTGGCAGACCTGCCGTCCAAAGAACAGCTGCTGGGTATGGTCGCAGCGACCCTGCTGGCTCCGATCACCGGACTGGCACGTGCCCTCAACGGCAACATCCAGAACCTCGCATATGCTCTCGAAGCACTGCGTAAACAGAAAGAATCTGCGTAAGATCTACGCATAAAACTATTCCATGGAGGAAATAAAAATGACTAACGAAGAAATCCTTAATGCCATTGCAGAAATGTCTGTACTCGAACTGTCCGAACTCGTAAAAGCTATCGAAGATAAATTCGGCGTATCCGCAGCAGCTCCTGTAGCTGTAGCAGCAGCTCCGGCAGCAGCAGCAGCAGCTGAAGAAGAAAAATCTGAATTCGACGTTATCCTCAAAGAAGTTGGCGCTCAGAAGATCCAGGTCATCAAAGCCGTTCGTGAAATCACCGGCCTCGGCCTGAAAGACGCTAAAGCACTCGTTGACGGCGCTCCGAAAGAAGTAAAGACCGGCGTTGCTAAAGCTGAAGCTGAAGAAATGAAGAAGAAACTCGAAGCAGCTGGCGCTACCGTAGAAATGAAATAATTGCGGCTAGGCTAAAAGCTCGAGAAGATCGGACTCCGTGTGGAGTCCGATCTTTTTTGTTTCCTGAAAACAGTCCGTGAAAATGGGAATGTCTTCTGCGTCCAAGCCCTGCAATGAAAATGCGTGCATGAATGGGCGCGGGGCGTTACAATACTTAGGGAAACGCTGATTCAATCGCAGAGTCAGCTTTTACAAGAATTTTTATACATAGCTTCGTCATAACCTTCCTTAAATAGCTCGCTATTCTCGTCAGGTTATTCCTTGCTATGCATAAAAATTCAAGAGTAAAATCTGACAACGATTGAATCAGTGTTTCCTTAGGAAAGGTATGCGCAGATGATTGGAGCGTTTCCTTCATTCCCTGAGATGTCAGAGGTGCTTTCGAAGGAGAAGATGTATGGATAAGCAAGGATTTTCGGTAAGTGAGGTCAATCAGTACCTGAAGCAGCTGCTGGAATCGCAGAGTGATCTGCATCATATTCCGGTGATGGGAGAGGTATCGAATTTCAAGCGGTATGGATCGGGGCATTGCTATTTCACGCTGAAGGATGAGAAGTCGGCGCTGAAGTGCGTCATGTTCAAGAGCAGCGCGGCGCACCTGTCCTTCACTCCGCAGAATGGGGAGAAGGTCGTGGCTCTCGGCTCGATCTCGGTCTATGAAAGGGACGGGGTGTACCAGCTCTATGTGAGTGCGATGCGCCGGCAGGGGATCGGGGATCTAATGCAGGCGTATGAGGCGCTGAAGGAGAAGCTCACGAAGGAAGGGCTTTTTGATGACTCTCGGAAGAAGCCGCTGCCTCGTCTGCCGCGGGCGATCGGGATCATCACGTCGCCTTCAGGGGCGGCGGTGCATGATATCATCACGGTGTCGCGGCGGCGGAACAAGGGCGTGAAGCTCATCCTGTATCCGGTGTCCGTGCAGGGGGAGGAGGCTGCAGGGGAGATCGTGCATGCGATCGATTTCTTTCAGCGAAATCACTTGGCAGATCTTCTGATCGTTGGGCGCGGCGGCGGCTCGATCGAGGATCTGTGGGCCTTCAATGAGGAGCCGGTGGTGCGCGCCATCGCGGCATCGAAGATCCCGATCATCAGCGCTGTGGGGCATGAGACGGATTTCACATTATCGGACTTTGCGGCAGATGCGCGGGCGGCGACGCCTTCGCAGGCTGCTGAGTTTGCGGTCATCGATGTGGCGGCGTATAGAAATGGCATCGTCTTTTATTTGGACAAGGCGGCAAAGCTGCTGGGGAAAAAGATCCATGAGAATGCGCAGCTGGCAGACAGTCTGCAGCAGGAACTCGCGCAGGCGATGGAGGCGGAGCTGGATGCGAAGAAGCACAGGCTATCGCTCATGGCGGCGAAGCTCTCGGCACTGAGCCCGCTGACAGTGCTTTCCCGCGGGTACACCATCACGACCGCGGCGGGGCGCAGAGCCGTGCAATGCGTATCGGATGTATCAGTGGGAGACACGATCAGGACGACAGTGGCGGATGGGACGATCTCCTCCGTCGTATCAGAGATAAAAAAAGAAAGGGTGTAGGTCATGGAAACGGAGAAAATGTCATTCGAAGAGGGGCTGCAGAGCTTGAAGGAGCAGGTCGCAATGCTGGAAAAGGGAAATCTTCCGCTGGATGAGGCGCTGAAGGTTTTCCGCGATGCCGTCGACGTCGGACGTTTCTGCAATAAAAAGCTGGAGATGGCAGAGACGGAAGTGCAGAAGATCGTGGAGGATGCCGATGGATTCACGCTCGAGGATTTCGAGGAGAAATAGAGAGTCTACGGGGATACATCTTTGCCCGGAGTGAGGAAAACACAAGGCTGCGATATGGGGATACCGCTATTCCCGACACAAAGCCTTCCCCGCGTGGGGAAGGTGGCGAGCGGAGGGAGCCGGATAGGGTTCTAGCGACATGAAAGAGAGGGGAAGACGATCGTCTCAAGTGCGCCATTAACGAAAGCACCCGAGCGCCGCTATTTCCGACACAAACCCTTTCCCTAGGGAAGGCTGACGATACGAGGATCGCATCAGCTCATAGGGCCTTCAGGCATTACGCCCCCATATATTCGCGGCGAAGCCGCCACCTTCATTCCCCTGCCTTATTTGAGCAGAGCTTTTATCGGTCATCCAGGGACAGCACGCCCTATGAGCTATCCCTCGAACCCATTTTCAGATATAAAGGAGAAAAATCTATGCGTATAGCTATTTCCGCGCCGATCAAGAAGAATTTCCAGAAAGAAGCCGAAGCGCTCTTTCCGGACTGCCAGATTTCGTGGATGGAAGAAATGGGAGAAGAGGAGCGGCTTCATGCCATTCGCACCGCCGATGTCGTACTCACGCACAATATCGTGGGTGACCTCACCAAAGAAGAGCAGCAGCTGCTGGGTCATCCGCGTATGGTACAGACGACGCGGACGGGCGTCGACCATCTGTCTATGGCAGAACTTCCTTCAGACATGAAGCTCTACTGCAATGCCGGCGGATGGGCGCGCGGCATCGCGGAGTCGACGGTGGGGATGATCATCGCGCTGAACCGTTGCCTGAG
>FR879623.1 GCA_000434475.1 Dialister sp. CAG:486 | reverse complement strand
CTAGATTTTGGCTTTGCGCTGGATCCGCTGGCCTTTGAGTGTATGCATTACGACGCAAAGCACGAACGGCTATACATCTTTGATGAGATATACCAGACGCACCTGACGAACCCTGCAGCGGTTAGGTTGATACAAAGCAAAATGATCAGCAAGGCTGTCATCCGCGCCGATTCTGCAGAGCCTAAGAGCATCAAAGAAATGCAAGATGCGGGTCTGTGCGTATACGGTGCTAAGAAATACCCCGATAGCGTGGACTATGGAATCAAATGGCTGCAGAGCCTGGAGGCCATCGTTATAGATAAAGCACGCTGTCCGAACATCTGTAAAGAATTCGTGAATTATGAATACGCCCGCACGAAGGATGGAGAATTCATTTCTGCCTATTCAGACAAGAACAACCACGCTATTGATGCCGTGCGGTACGGATGCGAGGATCTGATGCCGGCATTCACCGCGGCACAATGCTACATGGATATCGATGGCAAGAGAATTGTATGATGGCTACAATAGCTGGAAGGCTGTAACTATGCAGCAGACACTGCCAAAGTACCTGCAGGCCGTGAGAAACGCCTACGGTACCCCTAGAATCGTCGCTGAGAGCCGCAAGGCTTTGAGAAATATAAGAAAAAAGACTATCCCAAAACGGAGCGCCTACAAAGGCGCTTAAGGTAGCGTATAAGCAGCGTATAGAAACAGCGCAAACAGGGACAGAAGAAGCCCTGAATAAAGCTTGCTAGGTGGCCATGCAAGAGAAAAGCCGTTATACCGCGGACCGCATTGCCCGGACAGAGATGGCAAGGGCATGGGCCGATGGGTTTTTAGCGGATATCATGCAGGATGATGACGTGGTGGCCGTGAAATGGAAATTATCCAGCCGCCACCCCGTTTTTGATGTTTGTGATATGTACAGCAAGGCCAATATGTACAACCTTGGATCCGGTATCTATCCGAAATCTAAAATACCGCCGCTTCCTGCGCATCCTCACTGCCTGTGCAGCTGCATAACTGTCTATGCTGGGGAAGTCGACCTGAAGAAGCAAAAGGACTGTATCAAGGCGGAAGGCGAGAAATGGCTTGCTAATCTATCGGATGACCATAGACGGAAAGTGCTGGGAATTCAGGGAAACAAGGCATTTAAGCGTGGTGCAGACTGGCGCGAGTATATGAGGAATTGGACAGCGCCCCAGAACACGGAAAGCAGAATTTCTGGGCTCCTGGAGAAAAACCTATTCCCTCCCACAGATGCCTTCATCGCATCGCTTGCTCAGAAGTACGGTATGACGTATACTAAGGGCAAGAAAGGCGAAGATCGGTTTTATTCTGATGATGGTGAACCGATTTACCCACCAAATGATGGCGCTGTAGGGACTCCGGAAATCGTCACGTTGAAAGCAGGCTCTGTTATTGTTGATAGGTACGGAAAATATACGGGGCGCTATGTTAGCCAGAAGGAAACTCTTTGCGAAAATCGTGCGTTATCACGAAGGACAAAGAAAGAAGAGTACTATGTATATCAAATCGTGAAAGATATTGAAAATGTTCAAAAGGCTGAAATTGCCGCCTGGTTCGGACAGCCTGGTGGAGGTATTCAATACAAATTGCCTAAAAAAATCTTTGAATTAGAAGGGTATCTGAAAGAGGTGCGGTCATGAATATTAGTAGGTTAAAGGCAATTTTAGAAAAAGAAAAAATTGATCCTATTGATTATGATATTTTAGGTAAGGGCTACGTTGGTGGCTACGACGGTTTTATTATTAACAAAGCAGATAATGGCGATTTTCGGCTGTATTATATGGAACGAGGGCAACGTGATTTACTGCTTCAAACAGATTCAGAAGAACAGGTCTGCATTGAATTTTTGCGCGTAATGGGCAGAGATGACAAGAACCTTTTGAAATATATCCCATAACCGAGATCTAACATAGTTAATTAAGCACGTGTAACAGCGTGCTTTTTTATTGCCCAGGAGAGGGCACAATATAGGGCGGAGGCCCATTATACGGAGGTATAAAAACATGGATATGAAAGATGTTTACGCTGCACTCGAGAAGCTGGATAACGGCGCAGATCTGATTACAGCCATTAAGGGCGAAATCAACACACTGAACAACGAGGCAAAGAAGAACCGCATTGCAGGAGAGCATACCGCGGAAAAACTCAAGAATGTACTCGCGGGACTGGACCTCGAGGATGCAGATGATGTGGCAGACAAGGCAAAGAACCTGAAGGCTGCACTCGACACGTTCGCACAGGGCGGAAAGAAACCGACCGAAGTAGCCAAGCAGATCACCGACCTGACTGCACAGGTCAACACGGTGACCAAACAGCTTGATGCTATGACCAAGACAGCCCAGGCAGAGAAAACAAAACGCTTGGACAGTTTGAAAATGGCTAAGGCAGTGGAGCTGCTCAGTAAAGGTCATGCGGCGAGCCCGGAAAACATGGCTAAACTGCTGGAGGGCAGCATCATCGTTAAGGACGATGAAAGCCTCGCCTATAATGGCAAGGATGGAGAAATCAGCCTTGAAGATGGTGTAGCCGACTGGCTGAAGGGAAATAGCTGGGCGGTCAAGGCTAACGGCGGCGGAAGCGGCAGCCCTAACGGAGGGAACGGAGAAGGAAGCTCCGACCCATTCCTTGCCGGATTTAATTCTTAATCGGATGACCATAGACGAAAAGTGCTAGGCATTCAGGGAAATAAGGCATTCAAGCGTGGTGCAGACTGGCGAGTATATGAGGAATTGGGCAGCGCCCCAGAGCATGGAAAGCAGGATTTCTGGGCTTCTGGAGAAAAACCTATTCCTTCCTACCGATACATTCATCGCATCGCTTGCCCAGAAGCATGGGATGCCCTATACTAAGGGCAAGAAGGGGGAAGAGCGGTTTTATTCTGATGATGGACGGCCAATTTACCCGCCTAATAATGGTGCTGTAGGAACTTCCAGGACTATTACATTAAAAACTGGTACTATTATTGGCCGCTATGGGCGACCTAATGGTGGTTATGTAAGCCCCAAGGGGACTCCTTATAGAGAACGTGCGTTATTGAGAGATACAAGCCCTGAACGATACCATTTGTTTGAAGTTATCAAGGATATTGAGAACGTCAAAGAGGCGGAAGTAGCTGCTTGGTTTGGACAACCTGGCGGTGGGATCCAATATAAATTACCAAAGAAAATATCTGAGCTAAAAGAATATTTGGTGGAGGTGTAGTCATGAATATCAGTGAATTAAGAGCAATTTTGGAAAAAGAAAAAATCAACCCGCACGAATATGATATTTTAGATAAGAATTTTATAACTAGCTGGGATGGTTTTATTATCAACAAGGTAGATAATGGAGATTTTAGACTGTATTATGTGGAACGGGGGCAGCGCGATTTACTGCTTCAAACGGATTCAGAAGAACAGGTCTGCATTGAATTTTTGCGCGTAATGGGCAGAGATGACAAGAACCTTTTGAAATATATCCCATAACCGAGATCTAACATAGTTAATTAAGCACGTGTAACAGCTTGTCGCTTATCAATTTGGCGTTAGCATTATCAAAGTAAGGAGACACGCATGAAGTACGATTTCACGGACATCATGACAACTGCGGAGGCCGGGGAGCGCTGGGAGATCGCCCAGTCGTCCGTGAAGCAGCTCTGCACTGGAGCACAGGGAAGACCACCGCGTCTGATCGAGGGTGAGGAGTTCCGCAAGTCCGGCCGCACGTGGCTGGTAACGAAGGCAGGCATGGAACGGCTATATGGTCCAGAGAAGAAGTAAAAAAAGAGGGTACAGTCATTAGTTAGTCGCTAGTGATTGTGCCCTCTCTTTTTTATTGGAATTACTGATGAAAATAGCAAAGTAATGACAAATATTACCATAAAAGGTTTGATACTATACCCTAAGAATGGTATGATGAATACACAAGGAGGTGAGAATGTGGATGATATAAAAGAAGCGATTCAACTCATTGGCTTAATCGTCGCATCAGTAGTCGCAATACTGACTGGGATTGAAAAAGTATTATCAATCCTACTTAAGCTTGAAGAGCTGAACCGCAAATAACACGAAGGGAGGGGATAGGAATCCCCTCATCCCCTTCCTTTATATCATACCATAAAATGAATGAAGGTAAAAATATTATTAGGCTTATTTCTTGTGTGTACTAGCGTAGCATGGTGGGCTAGTGATTACGACACGACATGCGCTATACTTGCAGGGCTTGCTATTGTATTAAATGTAGGAGAGTGGGTAAAATGACAGTAGATGATGTAATGACGACATTAGAAGCAGGAGAACGCTGGGGCGTGACGCCGAATTCTCTAAAGCAGAATTGCCAGGGGCGAGTAAAGAATGGCTTTAAGGAAAATGAATTTAGAAAATCAGGGCGAACCTGGTTAGTAACCAGGGCGGGCATGGAACGGCTGTACGGAAAAGAGAAGGAATAGCTTGGGACATATCGGGCGCAGTTGAAATTACGGAAGCTCGCAAAATGAGAAAAGAGGACTTGATTTAGCAAGGTGTTATTTCAAGCCCTCATTTTATTCGCATAATTGTATGTGATTTGCGATAGCGAATCCTTTATATGCTATAATAGTGGTCTAAGAAGACGCTGGAAGAAATAATGCTTCGTGAAATATAGATTGGCGTATCCGCAAGCGTGACAAATAGTCCCACCATGAAAAACCCGCCAATGGCGGGTTTTTGTGCTATATAAAGGAAGGGGACGGGAAATTGCGAGTGATGGTCATAAAGCTGACTCATGCCCGAGAGCAGGCCAACGGTGAAAGAGCGGCTTACGGAATGTCCCGTTCCATGCTTTTTGCATCTCTTAATCTCTCTTTTTTAAGGCTCCTTTTCATTCCAAGAACTGACACTAAAAGCGTATTTGATTCCTTTTTATAATAACAGGTGACCTCTATGCATCTTATCGCTATTTTTCTCGTTATGACAGCAGGCGTCATGTGGGCGGGCTGCGGGCTTGCGGCGCAGGATTTTTTCCAAAAAAGTACACTCGACTCGATGGATCTTACGGTCTTCCGCATGTTTTGTGCGAGCGGCATTATGCTGCTTGTGACTATTGCCAAAGGACAGCTGAAAAACAGCTGGCGGAAGCTGGGGCAGCAGCCATCTCTCTGGTGGGGACTGATCTTCTACGGTGTAGTCGGCCTGATGCTGATGCACTATACCTACTTTGCTTCGATCGCCGCCGGAAATGCGGCAGCGGCAACGGTCATCCAATATACCTGTCCGGCGATGGTGATCCTTTGGGTCTCTTTTCAAAAAAGACCCCTGCCGCTGGCAGGGGAGCTCACGGCCGTCGTACTGGCGATCATCGGAGTCCTCCTTCTGGTGACGGGCGGAGATGTGAGCCGTCTCTCGGTACCTGCAGACTGCGTGTATCTGGGGCTGGCGTCAGCGGTCTTCTTTGCGATCTGTTGTGTATTTCCGAAGCGCTTCATCGGTGTACTGGATAATTCCTTCGTCCTCGCGCTGGGCATGTTCACCGGAGCCGTGGCTTCCTATATCATCAATCCCATGGGGGACTTCTCCGGCTTCTTTTATCCGGAAGTCCGTTTCGATATTTTCTGGATCGTCGTCCTTGGTACGGCGCTATCTTTTACCTGCTACAATGCAGGCCTTCGGTTCCTTCCGGCCTCACAGGCTTCTGTCACTGCGACCATCGAACCGGCGATCTCTGTCATTGCGTCCTATTTCATCTTTCATACCCATTTCAATTTTGTTCAGGGCTTTGGCATTCTGCTCGTTCTCCTTGCTATTGCAGCGCCGGGTATGCCGGGTATTTTTGAAAATGAAAAGACGGCAGGAGAATGATCAGCTTGGTGTACAAATAGGGGCATTTAGAGTATAATAAACAAAATATTACATTGCAGCGAGGTGCTGCTTTTAGAAGAGAGGAATGAGGGAATGAGTGAAACCATCTGGTCACTGCTGCCACCAGTCGTGACAATTATCCTGGCATTGGCGACGAAGGAAGTCTACATGTCGCTGGCCATTGGCATTTTCATGGGTGCCTTCATGTTCACCGGCTTCAGCGTACTTGGGGCTATCGATACGATGTTCAAGATCATGTCGGACAAGGTCGGTGGCAATGTGTACATCCTGGTCTTTCTGGTGCTGCTCGGTATCATGGTAGCGGCCATTCAGAAATCAGGGGCTTCGCAGGCATATGGAGACTATGCAGCGCGCACGATCAAGGGGAAAAAGAGCGCACTCTTCGTCACCATGGTGCTTGGTATTTTGATTTTTATTGACGACTATTTCAACTGTCTGACGGTCGGTACGGTCATGCGTCCGGTCACAGACCGATTTAAGATCACCCGTGCGAAGCTCGCCTACATCATCGATGCGACAGCAGCGCCGGTCTGCATCATCGCGCCGGTGTCTTCCTGGGCGGCGGCAGTCACATCTTCTTTGCCGGAGGGGAGTGAGATCGATGGATTCGCTCTTTTCCTTTCGACCATTCCGCTGAATCTCTATGCATGGTTGACGGTCATTTTCATGCTGGTCCTTATCTGGTCTGGAAAGGATTTTTCCCGTATGGCTGCTTTTGAAAAGAAGAGCGGCGGCACGCTGGTGATTCCGGAAGAGTATGCAGATGACGAATCGAGTGCGCCGGTGGGAAATGGCCGCATCATTGACCTTGTACTCCCGCTCTTCGTCCTGATTTGCGGCTGTATCTTCGGTATGCTTTATACAGGCGGTATTCTGGAGGGCAAGAGCGTCACGGATGCTTTTGCAAACTGTGAGTCCGCACGAGGCCTTGTCATCGGTTCTTTCATTGCGCTTGTATTCACCTTTGTCCTGTATATTCCAAGAAAGGTGCTTTCCTTTGGTACGTTCTGTTCCTGCTTTGGCGAAGGCTTCAAGCAGATGACGTCGGCCATCATGATCCTGACGCTCGCATGGACGCTCTCTGGTGTCGTTGGTAAGGAATACCTGAATATCGGCGGCTATGTAGGAAATGTGGTCAGTGATAATGCATCGGTGGCTATCATGCTCCCGGCACTCTTCTTCCTGGTGGCTATCGGTCTTGCTTTTGCTACCGGTACCTCTTGGGGGACCTTCGGCATTCTGATCCCGATCGTGCTGGCTGTCGTGAATAATGACCAGAATCTCATGGTTATGACGGTCGCTGCGGTGCTGGCTGGTTCTGTCGGCGGCGATCATATTTCTCCGATCTCCGATACGACGATCCTGGCTTCGGCGGGCGCGCAGTGTCATCATATCGACCATGTCTCGACACAGATCCCCTATGTCATGGTGGTCGCTTCGAGCTGCGTCGTCGGTTACCTGGTAGATGGATTCACCGGAAACGGTCTGGCAGGCGGCGTGGTGGCGCTCGTCATGATGCTCGCTATCCAGCTCTTTTTCCTGAAATTCCGCTCGAATGAATAAATGAAAATGGAAAATCCTCACTTCGAAAGAAGTGAGGATTTTTTTAGTGAAGACAGAAATTGAATCTCCGGTTACCAAACGCTATTTCTTGCTGACAAGGAATCCGGTCCCCTGCTGGGCAGCCATGATGACGACATCACTGATTTGGACTCGCTTCGGACGGCTGACAACGAAGGCGATGACATCTGCGATGTCCTCTGCCTGCAACGCATCAATGCCTGCATAGACAGAAGCGGCACGTTTCGTATCGCCGTGGAAACGGACTTCGCTGAATGGTGTCTCCACAAGACCCGGCTGGATGGTGGTGATTTTCACATCGCTGGCCATGACATCGATGCGAAGGCCATCGCTGAAGGTTTTGACAGCGGCCTTTGTCGCGCAATAGACTGCCGCGCCGGCATAGGCATAAAGACCGGCCGTGGAGCCGAGGTTTACGACGTGACCTTTATTTTCTTTCACCATTGCAGGAAGGAAGGCGCGGGTGACGAGGAAGAGGCCCTTGATATTTGTATCGATCATTTCCATCGTATCTTCCGGAGCTGTGTCCTGATAGGGCTCAAGGCCTCTGGCAAGACCTGCGTCATTCACGAGCACATCCGGCGCACCGAAGGTATCGAGTACTTTGGTGGTGACTTCCTTGATGGCCTCGCGGTCTTGTACGTCCAGTGCGTAGGTCGTGACTTTCACGCCGCTTTCTTTCTCGATGTCCGTTTTCACGCTCGCGAGTTTTTCTGTATTTCTGGCAGCGAGTACCAAGTCGTAGTGAGAGGCAGCCAGCGCTTTGGCAGTGGCAAGGCCGATGCCGCTCGTGGCACCGGTGATAAATGCGTATGGATTCATAAGAAAACCTCCTTGAAAATAATGGGTTCAGTGTTTCCCTAGAAATGAAGGTGGCGGCTTCGCCGCGAATACATAGGAGGCGATGCCCGAAGGTAGCATTCAAGTCAACAGTCATCAGTTACTCGAAGCTACTCATCTCTAATCCCTTCTGCTATAATGATTATACAATGTCACGAGCAGAAATCCCATCAGAAAGGGGAATCATCATGAAAATTTACGCGCTCTTGCTCGCTTCGCTTCTGGCCGTGGGCCTTTCTGGCTGCGGCGCAGAGACGAAACCAGCGGCTTCCTCGGCACCCGCCGCTTCCTCGCAGTCTGCGTCCGTGAAGGCGATCCATGAGATCGCGCCGGCCTCAGAAAAGGTTTTTCAAGAGGCGTCTACTCTCTACGCCAAAGGGCAGAATCGAGAGGCACTTCTCACTTGTGACAAGGCGTTGGAAATCGATCGGGAGAATTACAAAGCACTTTCGCTGAAAGGGCTCATTCTGGCACTCGATGTCTCGCCGGAGCAGGGGATAGGACAGGTTTTGAAGGCGCTCAAAATCTGTCCTGATTACACGCAGGCTTTTTATGATATGGCGATGGCGCAGAAGCTTGCCAAGCATTATGATGAATCGATTTCCTACTTCCGGAAGGTGCTCGCAGCCGATCCGAAGAATACGTGGTCTCTCTATGGGATCGCGACGAACTATGCGGATAAAAAGGATAAGGCAAATGCGCTCTCGTATCTGCAAAAAGCTATGACGATCGATCCCGAGCATGTCCGCCCTGAAGCCATGCAGCAGGATCATTTTGCATGGCTGAGAAAGGATCCGGATTTTTTGGAAATCGTGAAATAAGGGCATCTGTTTTCCCATGTATATAAAAAGGAGTTTATGGATGAAAGGTATGAAATATGCGATCCTGTGCTCTGCACTGTCGCTTGTTTTTTATTATCACAATCTGATGATCGGCGGCGGTTTCTGGGGCTATATGGCCGGCATCATCTATCTTTTCACCTATCGCGCGCACAGTACGCTCCTTGCGATCGGATGCATCGCGACGGCGATTCTGACCGTCATGTATTTTCCGTGGGAGTTTACCCTGAAAGGCTATCTGCAGGTCGGCGTCGCATGGTCGATGACGATCATCGGGCTCACTGCGGTGCTGACGGTGGTCTCTCTGCTGCATAAGATCGTGGGGAAGAAGGAGTGACTGGTGACTAGGCGACTAGAAGACTAGAAGACATCAGACTCCTGTATCGTCATTTCGAGCGAAGCGAGAAATCTTTGTCATTCGCGGTCAAACGGGTCATGTTCGACAAACTTAAATTAGTAGCTAGGGATTAGTAGCTAGGGATTAGGGGTCTCAAGTGACTGGAATGCCAGCTCATGGCATTGCCATTATTTATACTTCGCGGCGCTTTCATATTTTTATGCGCCGTACCACCATTTCTCATTTCTAATTTCTCATTCAATCGAGGCTTTCAAACGTAATCAAAGGGCGGCACGCCCCTTGGACTACCCCTGATCCTGAACCTATTCACCATTTTCTATTTGACACGGCCCGAATTACCCTTTATAATAAATAAGCTATTCAATTCGGATAGCGGTATTTTATAGAGAGGTGACTCACACAATGGCAACAAACAGAAATCTCCGTTTTAAGACCAGCAGACGTTTCGGCGTAAATGTTTACGGCCATCCGAAAGCGTTAAAACGGCAGCCAGCGGAAGCTCGTCAGAAGAAAATGTCTGAATACGGCATCCAGCTCGCAGAAAAACAGAAAGTTAAAGCAATGTACAACCTGCTTGAAAAGCAGTTCTACCGCTATTATGATAAAGCAAAGAGAATGTCCGGCGTCGTAGGCGAAAACCTGCTGTTCCTGCTGGAAACCAGACTCGATAACGTCGTATATCGTGCTGGCTTTGCACGCTCCATCCGTCAGGCTCGTCAGATGGTTACCCATGGCCTCATCAATGTCGATGGCAAGAGAGTAGACATTCCGTCCTACCCGCTGCGCGCTGGCCAGGTCGTTTCCCTGCGTGAAGCTTACAGATCCAACGAAATGTTCAAACAGTCCTTCCAGGAAGCTAAGACCTTCGATCTTCCATATATCGAAAAATCTTTCGACAACTGGACTGCTACCCTGGTTCGTTTCCCACAGAGAGACGAACTCCCATACAAGGACGAAGTCAACGAAACCAACATCGTCGAACTGTACTCCAAGTAATCGGATGCTTTTGGGACGAAAAAGACTGGCGAAAGCCAGTCTTTTTTTATGGCCGGTATGTTAGAAGGTTCCCTTTGCGGGAAATGGCAAATCACGCTGCGAGCTTGAGAAATGCTTCGTAGAGAGGTGCATGGTGAGCGGCTCTTCCTTTTCAACAATAAAAGCATTTTGTTCACAAATATGGTAAAATGGATAGAAATCGATCGCTCGGGCGCTTTTTATAGGCTGCCCGCCCCACTGGATCTGCTCAGCATGAACGGTCTGTTTTCAGGCAATGGGGGATGGCTTACTCATCATCAGTGGCGGCGACGGATATTATTATATGGCGCAGCCACTATCGCAGTCTTGCACACGGAATCCACGGCATAGTCCGGCCATCGGGGATGCGGGCAAGACGTTTCACTGATTATCCATGAAAGGGGCATCCTATGAAAGGAACCTATAGACTGCTCAAGACGCTCGGCGCTTTTTGCTGTGGGCTTTCGGAAGAAAATGCCGTGAAAGCGGGGGACGCTTTGGGGAAATTTTTCTGGCTGCTGGTACCGGCGAGAAGAAAACGACTTGCGGTAGCGAATCTGCTGCGCACGGGCCTTGCCAAGGACGAGAAGGAAGCAGAGCGCATCGCGAAGGCTTCTGCTGTCCGTTTCGGGCCGCTGGGTGTCTCGATGTTCCGCTTTCCGCTGCTTACGAAGGAGAATATCTCCGAGTACGTGACCATTCAGGGGAAGGAAAAGCTGGATGCGATCAAAGCGGAAGGGAAGGGCTGCATATTGGCGGCTACGCACTGCGGCAACTGGGAGATGGAAGGGGCAGCGCTTGCGCTCTATGGCTATCCGCTACTTTCTGTCGCGATGAAGCAGAACAATGAAGAGTTTGACCGTTTCCTCTGCGAATATCGCTCGATGCCGGGGCAGACTGTCGAGTATAAGACGGGAGTCCGTGATATGCTGCGTCGGCTGAAGGAAGGATACTTCGTGGGACTTCTGTGCGATCAGGACCCCGGGGACACGGGGATCCTGTCTGATTTCTTCGGGGAGAAAACACTGACTGCGACAGGGCCGGCGCATTTTTCCATGCTCTGCAAGCTGCCGGTCATGACAGCACTGATCCACCAGACGGGGCCTTTCCGCTTTGAGATCATCATCGGCGACCCGATCACGCCGGATGAAGGGCTCTCCAAGAAAGAAGCGATCCAGAATATCACGGATAAGATCAATGAGCGTCTGGAAGCGTGGATTCGTGAGTATCCGGAGGAATGGTTCTGGCTGCACAATCGCTGGAAGTGGACGGATCGTCTGCATCCGGAGTTGAAAGCGCTCAAAGAAAAGCATTGAAAGAAGGAGAACCCATGCTTCAGCTTTATTTAGAGAAAACCTGCTGCGAGGGCATCCCTGTCCGCATCGTGCACTCGATCCGAGACGAGGGAAAGGCGCTCCTCCTGTACCATGGCTGGAGCAGCCGCGGAGAATACCAGACCACGAAAGCGGCTGTCTTTGCACTTCATGGCTATACTGTCTTTGTCCCGGATGCGATCCATCATGGGGAGCGCGATGCTCTCTCTGATTACTATCGGCTCGAAGATTACAGCATTTTCTGGGAAACGATTCGGCAGAATGTCAGAGAGTACGAGGCGCTCCATGACTTCGTGCGGGAAAAGGGCTATGGCACGCCGATCATTGCGGGGCACTCCATGGGCGGCATGTCCGTCCTAGGGATCGCAGCCCGCTATCCGCAGCTGGTGAGATCGGTGATTTCCTTCAATGGCTCGGGCGACTGGATCCTCTCGCATTTATTCATGCAGGCGCGTTTCGGAATCTCGTTAGGGAGAAACTGGCCGCTTTACGATGCACTGGAAAAAGAGCAGCCGCTGTCCCATATAGAGGAGATCAGATCCATTCCTCTTTTTATGACCAATGGGGAAAGTGACATTTCTGTTGATCCGCGTGCGCAGGCACATTTCTTCGAAGCCCTTGAGGCGGCTGGCGGTGATGTGACGCGCATCACCTATCCTCGTCTCGGGCATTTCGTCACGACAAATATGCTCGATGATGCGCTAAAGTGGCTGGGGGATAAGTGACTTGAATACTACTTTCGGGCATCGCCCCGTATATACTCGCGGCGAAGCCGCCACCTTCATTCCTAATTTCTCATTCGAGCAGAGCTTTCATTCGTGATCCAAGGGATGGCACGCCCCGTGGGCTAACCCTATTTTCAGAAAGGAGATGACCATCCACGAAGTACAGACAAAATATCATGATCCTTATTGCGAGCATGTTCCTTGTTTCTATCGGCTACACGATGGTCATTCCTTTCCTGCCGCTCTATCTCTTGGATATCGGGGTACCGCAGGAGAGTATTGCGATCTGGACAGGGGTCGTATTCTCGAGCTGCTTTCTGGTGGCGGGCATCATGGGGCCTGTCTGGGGAAAGATGGCGGATACGAGGGGCAAGAAGCAGATGGCGATCCGCGCGGCGGTACTGCTTGGCTTTTCCTACCTTTTCTGCGGGTTGTCTCAGAATGCCTGGCAGATGACAGCAGCTCGTGCCTTTATGGGATTCTCGAATGGTTTCGTCGCAGCGTCGATGGCGATCATCTCCGTCAGTGCGGATCCGAAGAATCTGGGAGCCACGCTCGGAATGGGCCAGACAGCACTTATCGTGGGCGGCATCGCGGGGCCTCTTGTGGGAGGGACGCTGGCACATCTCATCGGTATACGGAATACCTTCTTTATTTCTGCGGCGTTCCTCTGGTTCGTTGCCGTGCTCGTCATCCTCTATGTCAGAGAGCCGAAGCTGGGGATGGTGAAAAAGGTGGAATCAAAGGCGACCACCATCGGGGAAGACCTCTCGTATGCCTTCCATAATGGGCACCTGCGGGAGATCCTCTTCATCGCCTTCGGTTTGCAGACGACGATCCTCATGATCCAGCCGGTGACGGCGCTTTACGTCTCAGCACTTTTGGATGGCATGGGAAATGTGGAGCTCATTTCCGGCTTCATCATGAGCAGCGGCGGCATCGCAGGCGCGCTCACGACGACGCTGTGGGGGAAATTCGGCCAGCGCAAAGGCTATTATTTTGCCATCTGTCTCACACTGCTTGCTGCGGGATGTCTGACGATGGCGCAGTCCATACCGGACACGGTCGTGGGTTTTGGACTTTGTCAGTTTCTCGTCGGGTGCTTTGTGATCGGTGTCAATCCTTCGCTCAATGCGGCGATGGTCATGTACACGCCGGATGATTTCCGTGGCCGCGTCTTTGGCCTTTTCAATACGGCGCAGCAGTTTGGCAATATGGTGGGGCCGCTCGTCTCTTCCGCGATCTCCATGATGGCAGGTATCTGGGAAGTCTACGCCATCGCCGGTCTGATCCAGCTTTCTCTCGGGATGAAAGTCTACCTCGGGCGTGTCCGAAAGGGGGAGCTGGGAAAATAGAATCAGGGAAACTCTGTCAACGGTTCGCGAAAGCGAACCGTTTTTGGTGTGCTCATCGCTTCAAAAGATGCGGGCTTCTCAGCTGAAAAAATTCTGATCTCATCGGAGATGCCAAGCGCATAGAAGCAGCGGATGCGTTTTTCTTGATGATACACTTGGATAATTACATTTCTCCGGTTGCTCTATTGCATTTTTATTTACCGATTTGATACAATCAAAAAATTATCGTTCTTTAAGGGGGATTATCATGCGTCATAAGGGTATCATGGGTATCATCCTTGGGATCTGTCTCACGGGCCTCCTTCTTGCAGGCTGCGGTATGCCTCAGGGGACGCCGCAGAAGGATGAGCGTTCGGTGATCAAGCTGGGGAATGACCGTTATCCGCCTTTCAATTATTTTGATGAAGACGGTGTGCCGACGGGGATCGATGTGGATCTTGCGACAGAGGCTTTCGGTCGCATGGGATATCGAGTCGAAGTGCATAACATCGACTAGGAAAAGAAGAAAGACCTTTTGAAGAGCGGAGAGCTGGACTGCATCATGGGTTGCTTTTCCATGGAAGGACGTCTGGACGATTACCGGTGGGCGGGCTCATACATGGTGAGCCGTCAGGTGGTCGCAGTGAATCCCGAGAGTGACATTTACCACTTGCAGGATCTTGCTGGAAAAACACTGGCGGTACAGTCGACCACGAAGCCGGAAGGCATCTTCCTTCGAAGGAATGATCCTCGCATTCCTAAGCTGGAGAATCTTCTCAGCATGGGAAATCGCGCACTGATCTATACACTTCTCGGCAAAGGCTATGCGGATGCCGCTGGAGAGCACGAGACTTCCATCCTCCAGTACATGAAGGGCTATGATATGGAGTATCGCATCCTTCCTGAGCCGCTCATGACGGTCGGGATCGGCGTGGCTTTCGATAAGGAGGACCGTCGCAGTCTTTGCCAGGAGCTTGATAAGACCTTTCGCGAGATGAGGCGGGATGGGACGTCAGAGAGGATCATCGGAAAGTATTTAGAAAATCCGAAACAATACCTGGAGGTGGAGAAGCTTGCTTACTGATAAAGCGTCCATTAAAAAAGCCATCCGTTTCTGGTCGGTCGGGATCCTTGGCGGGCTGCTGTTCATGCTCGGTGCTTCGCTCTATTTCATCGATCAAGAAAAGAAGGCGGCGGAAGCGCGTCTCTATGAAACGGCGGAATATGTGAAGGTACAGAGCTCAAGTGTCACACACTACAATGAAGCATTGGAGTCCCAGTCGCTTTTGCGGCTCATCGAAAGCGTGCGTCAGGTAGGGATAAACCTCAAGGCGGAGAAAGAGACAGGACGCGGTACGGAGGAGGCGCTGCTGTAGCAGAATATCCGTGGGCTGTGGCTTTCCGGTATCCTGCTCCTTGACGAAAAAGGAGAGACAACGGAGTCGTTCACCAAGATGCCTTCTGCAGAAGAAGCGCTCGCAGGCATCTTATCCAGAGATGTCGTGAAAGACTGCGCCCGTTATCCGGAGAAAACCTATTCGCAGCGTCTTCGCCTCTCCGATGGGGCCTATATCGATATGGTTGCCTGCGGACGCATAGACAAGCCGGGCATCATCGTCGCGTATAACTACACACCCGCTCAGTATGCCAGAACTTACACGCTCATGATCCAAAGTCTGCTTGCCGGGTACAATCCCCTGACGGATGGCACCATCCTTGTCGCGGATGACGGACTGGTCATCGCTTCGAATGATCAGGCGCTGATCGGAGAAAAGACGAAGCATCTCCCTGTGGTGCAGGCCTTGAAAGAAAATGCGGGCAGTCGGCATCTCGTGAATATCAGTGAAGAATATGCCTATGGCATCATGCTTCGCCAGCGCGACTACTACATCTATGTATACATGCCGGATACAAAAGTATTTGCCGCACTTCCGAAGAATCTGGGCATCGCTTTCGCTTTGTATCTTCTTACTTTATTAGGATTCTTTATATATCGCTACCGGGAACAGATGCTACATCAGAAGGAGGAGAAGGAAAAGGCAGAAGCATATCGTAAGAGCCTTCTGGAAGAGGCCCGCCGCGCAGATGCCGCCAATGTCGCGAAGACAGAATTTCTCCAACGCATGAGCCATGATATCCGTACACCGATCAATGGCATCATTGGCATGCTGGCGGTGGCAGAGCGCTATCCCGATGATTTGAAAAAGCAGGACGAATGTCGTGGGAAGATCAGTAAAGCGTCCCAACTGCTCCTGGAGCTCATCAATGAAGTGCTTGATATGGGGAAACTGGAGTCCGGTGAAGTCGTGCTCGAAGAGAAATCCTTCCATCTGCAGGAGCTTTTGAATGAGGTCCTTACTGTCATCGAAAAGCTGGCACAGGAAAGAGGTATCGAAGTCATCAAGAGGGATTTTTCCGTTACACACTGGAATCTCATAGGCAGTCCAGGTCACTTGAAGCGTCTTTTGATGAATATCATGGGTAACGCTGTGAAGTACAATAAAGATCATGGGAAAATCATACTCAGCCTCCGGGAAGACGAGAGTGAGGATGGCCGCGCTTTCTATACGTTTATTTGTAAGGATACCGGGATCGGTATGAGCGAGGAGTACCAGAAACGGATCTTTGAACCCTTCACTTGCGAAGACGAAAGTGTCAAGACGGCCTACAACGGTACGGGACTTGGCATGCCGATCGCAAAGAAACTCACGGAAACCATGGGCGGCAGTATTTCCTTTACCAGCCAAAGGGGCGAAGGGACGACGTTCACGGTGAAGCTCCCCTTCCTGATCGACAAGTCAGCCGGCGAAGTCGAGAAAACGACCGAAGAAGCCGAGGCGTCGATCAAGGGTGTCCGTATTCTTCTTGTCGAAGATAATGAGCTCAACATGGAGATCTCGGAATTTATTGTCGCAGAAAAGGGCGCTGTCGTCACGAAAGCATGGAACGGAAAAGAGGCTGTCGAAACTTTTGCAAAGGCACCCGAAGGTGCATTCGATGTGATCCTGATGGATGTCATGATGCCGGTCATGGATGGCTGCAAGGCTGCCAAAGAGATCCGGGCTCTTCCCCGCAAGGATGCGAAGACGATCCCCATCATTGCCATGACGGCGAATGCTTTCACAGATGATAAAATTCGCACTCGGGAAGCCGGGATGAATGAACACCTGTCCAAGCCGCTTGCGCCGGACCTTGTCGTGAAAACCATCACAAAGTTTTTGGGAAGAAGTAACTAGAGACTAGTGGCTAGGGATTAGGCGTCTCGAGTGACTAGGGACTGGTGACTAGTGACTGGGAGACGTCAGGCTCCCGTATCGTCATTTCGAGCGAAGCGAGAAATCTTCCTTGCAGATCGATCAACGATGTATGTGTGAAAGCAGGGACTGGTGACTAGTGACTGGGAGACGTCAGGCTCTCGTATCGTCATTTCGAGCGAAGCGAGAAATCTTCTTTGCAGATCGATCAACGGTGCATGTGTGAAAGTGGGATTAGGTGCTTTGAGTGACTAGTGACTGGAATGCCAGCTCATGGCATCGCCATTATTTATACTCCGCGGCGCTTCTGATGTTTATGCGCCGCCCCACCATTTCGCATTTCTCATTTCTAATTTCTCATTCCATCGAGCCTTTCAAATGTAATCAAGGGGCGAGTCGCCCACTGGCTAACCCTGAACCCAGAACCCTGAACCCGAAATTTTTCCTTTTTAGAAAAATTTAATCCCCATACGCTTGCCTTCCGTAGTATAATACAGATAGGAAATAATCTATGTGTATAGGATGGGAGGTCTTTCATATGTATACTCTTTCCAATGAAGAATTTAACGGAAAAATCCCGCAGATCGATCCGAATGCGTTTGTGGCTCCACAGGTATTCCTTTCCGGCGATGTCCGTATCGGAAAGTATGCGAGTGTATGGCCAGGCGTCGTAGCCAGAGGCGATGTGAATTACATCTCCATCGGTGAATGTACGAATGTACAGGATCTGGTCTGCCTGCATGTGGCGGATGACGATCCCTGCATCATTGGCGATTATGTCACTATTGGGCACTGCGCCTGCATCCATGCCTGTACCATTGAGGATCATGTCCTCATCGGCATGCATGCGACTGTTTTGACTGGTGCCAAGATCGGCCGCGGTTCCATCATCGCTGCCGGCGCGCTTGTTCTGGAAAATCAGGTCATCCCGCCGAATTCCCTCGTCGTCGGTGTCCCAGCGAAAGTCATCAAGACCATTGACCGCGTGAAGAACATTCATGCGCAGGCTCTCAAGTATAAATGTGAATGGGCCATCGGCTATGGTGTGAAACCGGATATCGATGGAGAACTGTATCACGGAGAACCGATCGTGTAATGGATTGATAGAGGAAACCCTCTGCTCAGTTGTTTGGGCAGAGGGTTTTGTCGTGGGGGCGCTCCTTGATTGCGAAGGAAAGCCTCGAGCTCCCTAGTTAGGAGTGAGGAGTTAGGGGTGAGGAGTGGTGGTGCGGCGCGACAAAATAAAAAGCGCCGCGGGGAATCAAACATGAGGAAAAAGTCTATCCCGTATCGTCATTTCGAGCGCAAGCGAGAAATCTCTATTGCAGCACGAAAATCAGCAAGTTTGTGCCATTTCATAAACGAAGTTTTAGTGCTACGTTTTTCTGCTATCTCGTACTTATTGCTTACCTGTGTGCAAGAAAGATTTCTCGACTTCGCTCGAAATGACGATATGAGAGAAAATGACAGTTGCCATTTTCCGCTTCCCAGTCACTAAACACTTACATATTATAAATTTTTTTCCCTGTTGGTTTGTCAAACATATGTTACACCGT
>FR879622.1:12564-18918 GCA_000434475.1 Dialister sp. CAG:486 | reverse complement strand
CACTGATTCAATCGTTGTCAGATTGAATCAGCGTTTCCATAGATCGTCGGCAGATAGTCTGCCGCATGTCTCTCGTTATACATGTCTTTCATTATAGAAAGGGGAAAGATACGTGTCAAATGATATGGGGAAAAGATTCAAGGGGTTCAAGGGGTTCAACGGGTTCAACGGGTTCAACGGGTTCAACGGGGATGGTGCGGCGCATAAAAATCAGAAGCGCCGCGGAGTATCAATAGTGGCAATGCCCGAAGGTTTCTTTGAGAACAGGTTTCCCGTTTTGAGCTTTCCAAACATCGACTGCCTGACCGCGAATGACAAAGATTTCTCGCTTCGCTCGAAATGACGATACGAGAGCATCAGCAGTCGCTCGAGACTCCTAATCCCCAATCCCTAGTCACTAGTCCCAGTCACTCCTAATCCCTAGCTACTAGTCCCCAGTCACTAGTCACTCCAATTCTCCCAGTTGAGGCATCGCAGGGATCGCGCCGGCTCTGGTCGTCGAAAGGCTGGCCGCACGGTTTGCAAAGGTAAGGATGTCTTCCAAGCGCTCCTGCGAAAGACGGCTGAGATCTTCACGGCAAAGCTTGGAAAGGGCCGCACCGAAGAACGTGTCTCCCGCCCCATTCGTATCGACGACTTTCGCAGGGAAGCCGTGGACGCGGCCGGTCAAATGCCCGAGCCGGTAGAAGCAGCCTGCCTCTCCGAGCGTCACAAGGATGAGGGAAATGCCCTTCTCCATCAGGCGCCGGCTCCCTTCCTCCCATTCCTCCGAACCAGAAAGGAGCGGAAGCTCTTCTTCGGACACCTTGAGAATATCCACGAGCGACAGCGGCTGGCGCATCACGATGATCGCCTCCCGCGGATCATCCCAGAGACGGGCGCGGTAGTTCGGATCATAGGTGATGACCGCGCCATAGGATCTTGCGCGGCGGATGGCAGAGAGCACACTGCCGCGGGCCGGCTCCGCCGTCAGAGACACCGAGCCGAAATGCACCATGTGTGCCTGTTTCAGGAGAAAATCCTGGATCTCCTCCTCCATAAGCATGGTATCCGCATGGGATCTCCGATAAAACGTGAAGCTCCGTTCCCCGTTTGCATCGACAGAGACGACGGCAAGGCTCGTCGGGTGCATGGCATCGACGGCAAGCGCAGACACGTCGACGCCATCCTTTTTGAGAACGTCCGTCAGGTAACGCCCGAAGGCATCATCCCCGACCTTGCCGATGAAGGCCGTCCTCGCCCCGAGCCGAGATGCCGCTACAGACAGATTCGCCGGCGCGCCGCCCGGATTTGCCGCATAGAGCGGCACGCCCTTTGCATTCACCCCGGTCTGCGTGAGGTCGATCAGTATTTCTCCGATGGATAAGATGTCCATGATAAGATCCTTTCAGAAAAATGGTTGGCAGGGATTAGTAGCTAGTGACTGGTGACTGGTGACTGGTGACTAAATGCCACTTTCGGGCATCGCCATTTTTTATAGTCCGCGGCGCTTCTATATTCTTATGCGCCGCACCACCATTTCGCATTTCTCATTTCTAATTTCTCATTCGATCAGAGCTTTCACTCACCATCAATGGGCAGTACGCCCGTGGGCTAACCATTGCACCTATTCCAAACAAAAAATCCGAACCCCTCTTCCAGAAAGGTTCGGATCATTTGGTGCCGGAGGCGGGACTTGAACCCGCACGATGTCGCCATCGCCAGATTTTGAGTCTGGTGCGTCTGCCATTCCGCCACTCCGGCATATCGATAGTATGTATTGTAGCATACCTATCGACATGCCGTCAATGACAAGTAAGCAGTCAGTGAAATTCTGATCCGGCCATCGTCAGCTCGCAGTGCTGCATTTTCATACGACCGGAGAGAAGCCCCCTGAAAAGGCAGGTATGAGGATCCCCATGCCATGCTCACGCCTGCCTCCTGACTATGGCAAAAGGAGAGCGCACTCTGCCGCACACGTCCCGGGTTATTTCTCGATCCCCTTGAAGGTGTAGTCCTTATCTTCGACCGCTTTCCGGATGTCTGCGTCGGGGATTTCTTTGGAAAGTGTCAGGATCGCCGTGCCCTTCTCGTGAGAGACTTCTGCCTTTTCCACGCCGTCCAGCGCTTCCAGTGCTGACTTCACCGCCTTTTCGCAGTGACCGCACATCATGCCTTCGATTTTGACTGTTTCTTTCATTTCGTTTTCCTCCTTTGGAAATTGAATCGATCTATATGTATAGTCTGCTGCTTCCAGAACCTTTCTGAGGTCGGCTTCCTGTGGCAGCAGGGTGTAGCTGATGGTCGCCTTCCCTGTCTTGGCATCGGCTTTCAGACAGGTAACGGAGGGGAGAGTCTCCAATGCTTTCTTCACATGCGCTTCGCAGTTCTCACACATCATGCCCTCGACATGGATGATGACGCAGCCGGGGCTTTCCTCCTTCACGGGAGTGACTTCTTTTTCCTTGACGCCCACGCGATGTCTGAGAGGGTTGTCATGAGAGGCATCATGGATGTTCACACGGCCGAGGCGGAGCGCATTCAGGCATACGCTGAGACTGGAAAGCGACATCGCTGCCGCCGCCCACATAGGCTCTAAGGAGATCCCCGGATACAGACCCGCTGCCATGGGGATCAAAAGCGCATTGTAGGCGAAAGCCCAGAAGAGATTCTCGTGGATATTTCGCAGTGTCTTCCTTGAAAGGCGGATGGCTGCCGTCGCGTCCGTCAGGCGCGAATTCATGAGTACCACATCAGCGGAGTCGATCGCGACGTCAGTCCCGTGTCCGATCGCCATACCGACGTCGGCACGTGTGAGAGCCGGCGCGTCATTGATGCCGTCGCCGATCATGAGGACATGCCCGCGCTCTGCCAGCTTCCTGACAGCCGCTTCCTTCCCTTCCGGGAGGACCCCCGATAGGATGGTATCGACGCCGGCTGCCTCTCCGATGGCACGAGCCGTCTTTTCATTGTCCCCCGTCAGCATGACGACCTCGATGCCCATCGCGTGCAGTTCTTGCACGGCTTTGGCCGAATCCTTCCGGAGAACATCTGCGACAGCGATGAGACCGAGAAGCATACCGTCCTTCATAAAAAGAAGCGGTGTCTTCCCTTCTTCGGAGAGTGCGTCCGCACGGGCGCAAAGGGAAGTAGTATCTGTGAGAGACGTGATGTAGGCAAGGGAACCGCCAAAGAGCGTTTTCCCCTGCTGCTTGCCTGTGAGACCCTTTCCCGGAAGGATGTGAAGATCCGTGATCTCTTCTGCTTTGATCCCTCTCTCTTCCGCAAGATTGGCGATGGCGCGTGCGAGCGGATGCTCCGATCTCCGTTCCAGCGCATACGCTGCCTGAAGAAGCTCCTCCTCCGAAACACCGTCCTTGGGTACGATGTCTGTCACGCGGGGCGAGCCCTCGGTGAGCGTCCCTGTCTTATCGAGCGCCGCGATCTCTATACGACCCGTCATTTCCATCGCTTCACTCGTCTTGAAAAGGATGCCATTCTTCGCGCCCAGACCATTTCCTACCATGATCGCGACCGGCGTGGCAAGTCCCAGCGCACAGGGGCAGGAAATCACGAGGACGGTGATGGCATAGGTCAGGGCCTCCTGCGCGCTGCTTCCCCATGCCAGATGCACCGCGAAGACGAGGGCAGCGATGCCAATGACCGCAGGCACAAAGACAGCGGAGACCTTGTCTGCCATACGGGCGATCGGTGCTTTCGTCGCAGCCGCCTCGCTTACCATGCGGATGATCTGAGAAAAGGACGTATCCTCCCCCACGCGCGTCGCTTTCGCCTGGATGTATCCATTCGTATTGATCGAGGCCGCACGCACGGCATCGCCGATCCCCTTATCGACCGGCACCGACTCGCCCGTCAGCGCCGCCTCGTCAAGCGCTGCCGTCCCCGACAGGATCTCTCCATCGACAGGGACCGCTTCGCCCGGCTTCACCAGAAAGATGTCCCCCACTCTGACCTCGCTCACCGGGAGACGGATCTCCTCTCCGTTTCGGAGGAGCAGCGCCTCCTTCGGCGCCATCCTCATGAGCGACTTCAGCGCATCCGTCGTGCGCCCCTTTGAGAGAGCCTCCAAGAGCTTGCCCACAGTGATGAGTGCTGGGATCATCGCAGCAGACTCAAAATAGAGTTGGTCATGGTAGAGCGGCATGATATCCATGTTCGACACACCATTTGTGATGAGCCATGTCATTCGGTAGAAGATGTAGAGTGACCAGAGGAAGGAGATCCCCGATCCCATCGCGACCAGCACATCCATATTCGGCGCGCCCTGCGAGAGCGAGCGGATACCGGAAATGAAAAAGTCACGATTGATCCCCAGCACAAAGAGCGCGAGCAGCATCTGCGAAAGCGCCAGTCCCAGATGGTTGTGATCCAGAAATGCAGGCACCGGCCAGGAAAGCATATTATGCCCCATCGTGATGTACATGAGAAGCACCAGAAAAAGGACGGACCAGATGAGGCGCTTCATCAGCCGCGGCGTCTCGCGATCCTTCAGTGCCTCCTCTTCCGCAGAGATCAGCGGACTGCCTTTCGCCCTCGTATCTCCCATGGGCGAAGCTCCATAGCCTGCCTTCTCCACCGCATGCACCACATCGTCCTCTCCGGCCGTCCCCTCGACGATCATTGAATTCGTCAAAAGAGCCACGGAGACCTTGGAAACGCCGGGCACTTTTTTCACCGCCCGCTCCACATGACCCTGACACGCCGCACACGTCATGCCGGTCACCAGATACTGTTTTTTATTTGTTTCGTGATCCACGATCCACCTCCAAACTGCCACCCCCCCTGTCAGCACCACGATCCGGGAAAGTGGTCAGCACACGGGTCGGCAGATCCTATGGGGCTTGCGGGAAAGGAGCGGCGAGAGCCTCGGCTGCGCTCTCCCTTTCCTTCCCCATCCCCCTTTCTAAAAATCCAAGTCAACTATTCTGTCTTCTCTCCTATGAAAGGAAGTACCAGAAATCGGTCTGCCATTGGTTCGCGCAAAGTCCGGCTTCCTCTCACTTCACGCGAAATGACGCCGCTCCTTTCTACTTCATCAATTTCTCCAGCATCGCGCAGAGCTCATCGACTTTATCCTCCTTGCCTTCACGAATATCTTCGGCGACGCAGCCGCGGATATGGGCCGCAAGAAGGAGCTTGTTGAAGCTGTTCAGCGCATTTGACACGGCAGAGACCTGCATCACGATGTCGGGGCAGTAGGCATCATTCTCTACCATCCTCTCGATCCCGCGGATCTGTCCCTCCATGGTCTTGAGCCGCGTCATCAGCCGTTTTCTTTCCCGCTCCGTCCGCTCCGTGTGACGGCAGCACTCACAAGATGTGGTCGTTATTTTTTCAGTCATGACAGATATCCTTTCGAAATAAAGTGAGAATGGTTCAGGTTAATGGGTTCAGGGTTCAGGGTTGTGGTGGCGGCTTCGCCGCAAATATATGGGGCAACGCCCGAAAGGCTTTTGATAACCGATTTCCCATTTAGGCTTTCCTATCATCGTCCATTTGCCCCGCGAACGAAAAAGATTTCTCGCTTGCGCTCGAAATGACGACACGAGAGAATCACCAGTCACCAGTCACCAGTCACCAGTCACCAGTCACCAGTCACCCATAGACTACACCCCCCTGGGGTGTTCTGTCAATTGAAAAAATCAAGAGCCTGCAATACACATGCTGGCTCTTTGAGAAAGGTGTAGGGTTAGCCCTTGGAGCGTACTGCCCTTTGATTACGATTGAAAGCCTCACTTGAATGAGAAATGAGAAATGCGAAATGGTGGTGCGGCACATAAAAATATAGAAGCACCGTAGAGTATAGATGACGGCAATGCCCGAAGGTCTCTTGATGGCAGGCTTCCCGTTTGGGGCTCCACACATCGACCACTAAGCCGCGAATGAAAAAGATTTCTCGCTGCGCTCGAAATGACGATACGGAGTCTGATGTCTCCTAGCCTCTTAGTCACCATTCACTCGAAACTCCTAATCCCTAGCCACTCATCCCTGCTTTCAAACATCCATCGCTTATCGGTCTGCAAGGAAGATTTCTCGCTTCGCTCGAAATGACGATATGGGCGCCCGATGTCTCCTAGTCTCCATTCACTCGCGAAGCCTCAGCCTCGGGTACGATTTTCATGGCCTCATCCATCTTCCCCGCATCCGTCTGATCCCAAGTGATCGGCGTCAGGGTCGGATAGCCGCGGTGTGCCCAGTATACATCCGTCTCCGGATCTTCGCAGGAGAGCGCCTTGCCGGAGAGCCAGAAGCCCAGATGACCGGACGGATCTCTCATTTCCCGGATCGCATTGTCATAGTGCTGCAGGCCGAGGCGTTTCACCTTAAGCTGCGCGAAGGAGAGATGTTCAGCAG
>FR879622.1:6600-12527 GCA_000434475.1 Dialister sp. CAG:486 | reverse complement strand
TGTTCAGCAGGCTTTGGCATATTGAGATTCAGGATGCCGCGATAGTTCTTCTCGATGAAATATCGCTTCACGACATCCAAGGCAAAGTCTGATGCCTTTTCTAAAAAAGCCTCCTCCTTTGTCGTCTCCGCAGAGAGCGCGATAGACGGTATCCCGGCGAAGATGCCCTCGAGCGCACCGCCGACGGTCCCGCTGTAAATGCAGTCGCTTCCTGTGTTGTAGCCATTGTTGATCCCAGAGACGATGAGATCCGGCATATCGCTCTTGAGCCAGTGGCAGAGTGCGAGCTTCGCACAGTCTGCCGTCGTCCCGCTGCAGGCGAGCACAGTGATGTTCTCCCCATAGCTTTCCTTGTACCACAGGCGCAGATAGGTCTGCAGCGACAGGGAGGAGGAGCAGGAGCTCCGTCCCTTATCTGGAGCGATCACCGTCACGCGCCCGAGCGTCGCCAGCTTCTTCGCCATGGCGACAATGCCCGGTGCTTCATATCCATCGTCATTCGTCAAAAAAATATGCATGCGATTGTCTCCTTAGTGTTTTTCGAGTATGTATTATGATAGCCCATAGGGCATGGTGCCCCTTGCCCCTGAATGAAAGCTTTGCTTGAATGAGGAATGGTGGTGCGACGCGTAAAAATATGGAAGCGACACGAAATTTTTATAGTGCTTCGCGCCGTCGTCATCCCGAGCGCAGCCGAGGGATCTTTCTAGGGAAACACTGATTCAATCGTTGTCAGATTTTACTCTTGAATCTTTATGCATAGCAAGGAATAACCTGACGAGAATAGCGAGCTATTTAAGGAAGGGTATGACGAAGCTATGTATAAAAATTCTTGTAAAATCTGACTCTGCGATTGAATCAGCGTTTCCCTTGCACTGCGATCAGTATCACATAGGTACCGGCAGGAAAACGACGCCTTGGTGCTACGTATTTCTGCTTTCACACATCCTTCGTTTAGCGATCTGCAAGGAAGATTTCTCGCTTCGCTCGAAATGACGATACGAGAGCCTCATGTCTCCCAGCCACCAGTCACTGCTTCCCCCATTGTACCAAAACTTTCTCGCCAATAAAACATCTTTCCCATCGATTTCCTTCTATGCTATAATAGGATATTGTGAAAGCACAGAATATGTATGCTTACGAGCATATCATCAGCGTAGCATCCCATTGTATAGAAAATCTATGCTCTTTGAAAGGAGTTTGTTTACATGACCGCAGATAACTTGACCTTTTCCATTGAAATCGATTTCATCCCGGATATTCAGGACGGCCGCGCCGAACTGAAAAAGGGCATGAAGAGCGTCTCCGAGAAATTTGACGGCACCTACATCCTCGATCCGAAAGCCCGCCCGATCATCTCCGGACTTTCCAAGGATGACGTAGAAGGCGCGCTGAAGGAGCTCGGTCTCCTCGCCTTCGGCACCTGGCCGGCATGCATCCTGACCGCCACCATCGTCTCCCCGCTCCCGATCCGTGCGGTCGGCATGTCGGACGGCTGGGACATCTACACCGGAAAGAAGACCTTCTTCGCCTTTGCACAGTTCCCTGCCGATGCCCTCTCTATCATGGTGAAAGCCTGCACCTACTATCTGGAACATGAGTCCTACCAGTCTCTGGAAGAATTCATCGATGCCATGGGATATGAAGCCTTCCGGGATACCGTCCTCGGAAACACCGCAGCGGGAAATGATGCCGGAAATGACTACTATGGCTCTTCTTGGGGCGCCCCCGACGTACCGCCGCTCAAGGAAGGCGACTTCGTCCGTCCGGAAAACAACATCATGCAGATCATCGAAGTATACCCGGAAATGGGACCCTTCCTCATGGAATACGGCATGTCCTGCGTCGGCTGCTTCGTCTCCTACGATGAAAACCTCTGGCAGGCTGCCCAGGGCCACGGCATCGACGTCTTTGAGATCATCGGTGAGATGAACGAATTCATCGCAGATAAATACAAGAAGCCTCTCCTCACCGAAGAGACACCGATGGAGACCATCCTCACCCTTTACCCGCAGCTCCTTCCCGTCTTCCAGAAGAAATCCATCGCCATGCCGCAGGATATGAAAACCACCATCGGCACTCTCTGTAAAGAAGCAAATGTAGATGCCAAAGAGCTCATCGCTCTCTGCGATGAAAGACTGCGTGGGAAGGAAGAAGCGTAGTTTAGAGATTAGGGATTGGGAGTGACTGGGGACTAAGGATTCCCCGTAGCGTCATCCCGAGCGTAGCCCTCGATCTTTACTGCACTGCAATAATCAGCACGTATGCACTGAGGAGAAACGACGTATTGGTGCTGTTTCACATCAGGCAATGAGCGTTCTGCAATAGAGATTTCTCGGCTACGCTCGAAATGACGACGGCGCGAAGCGCTATCAAAACTCCGCGGCGCTTAGATCCTTCGACTCAGTTCTCATATTCCAGATTAGCCATTTTCTAACATACGACGCTTTTCTCCGCTCAGGATGACGAAAAGCGCCGCACCACCATTTCTAATTTCTCATTCAAAGGTCGCCCACCCTCGCGAGCTAAACCCGAACCATTTCAAAAGCCGGATGCACAATCCATGCATCCGGCTTTTTGCTTGCATTCTTATTTCATTTTCCATCCTGCTTTTTTGAGTGCCATGACGATCGGCACCACGATGACACCGGAGACGAGAGCTTCCGGGATACCATTTGCAGTGACGATCCCCATGATCATCAGACCGACCGCTTCGACAGAGATCCCCTTCGCTGCGGCATACGGTGCGCCGACCAGCAGAAAGAAGGAGCCCAGGAAGAGCACCGTATTCGTGATCGCCCCGCCCACCGCTGAGATGCCGGCACGCAGATGCGCATTTCCCGGAATGTACTTATAAAGAAGCCACACCACGATCGGGATGCAGATCCGCGGCACGATACAGATGAACGCATCGGCGATGGCACTGTACTGCAGTGCGAACTGCATCATCAGGCTCGGCGCACGCAGCGTCTGAATGAAAGAAAAGAGCCCGAAAAGGAAACCGACCAGAATGCCGACCTTCGGCCCTGCGACGACCGTCCCGATGATGGTCGGGATGTGCAGGATCGTCGCATTCATTACGACGAGCGGGATGAATCCATAGCCTGTCAGTCCGAGAAAGATCGTGATCCCTGCGAGCAGCCCAGAAATCGTCAGCTCGCGAATGCTCATAAAAGTCTGATTCTGATGGGGATTGTTTTGTTCCATACCTGTTCCTCCGTTCTTGTTCTCTGTGAGATATAAGACGCAAATAAAATACAGGCGCAAACGCGCTCTGCAGTCCAGCCCGCGCAAGCGATGCCAGCTAAAAGGCAGTGCGTTTCTGCACCTGTAGTTATTATAATCTGTGTCCCCTATTTGTCAACGGGTATGGAAAATTGGAAGACTTGGAGATCTCAGTTCTCAGACCTCAGACATCTGAGCCCGTGGGCAGCGCCTTTGCTTTTGTTATGAATATGGCTTGATTATACGGGTTTTGCAGGAATTGTGAGTCCCGCGTGATCAAAGGCTCATCCCATCACGATGCAAAGGATCCCCGCAAGAGAAATCCCCACCCCGATGAGCTGGCGAAGAGTCAGCTTCTCTTTGTAGAGCAGAAATCCTGTCAGCATCAGCGCCGCTACGATGAGACTGTTCGCCACGACGAAAGCCACATTCACCGCCCAGCCGGCCCGGTACATGAAGAGCGTCCCCACCTCGATGCCGACGATCGCGAGTCCCAGCCCTATGGCAGAAGCGTTCACGGAAAGTACGCCGCGCAAGAAGCTCTCCTTCCCCAAAGACTGAAAGAAGTAGATCACAAAGGAAACGACAGACGCTGCAAGATACGTCACCGTGAGAGAAGCCATAGGATCCCCGATACCGGAAACTTCCTTCAGCCCCACCTGATATCCTACACTGGATACGACAACAAGAAGAAGCGGCCACCAAGTCGAAAACATCTATTTTCTCCTTACCTTACAATACAAAACATGCCCAAACAGGTGAGTGCGACCCCGGCGAGCTTCATAAGCCCCATCGGTTCCGTGTAAATACAAGAACCGATGAAGAGCAGCAGCACGACAATGATCCCCGTGTACACGATAAATCCCACATTCATCGGCCAGCCCGCACGATACATGTAGATCGTCCCCACCTCCAGCCCTGCGATGGAGACCCCTGCGACGGCCGCCGGAAACGGCACAGCGGCAAGCGCCGCCATGAGATCTCCCGCCGGAGAAAGCGCCTCGAAAAGCAGCACGCAGGTCAAGGCACTCACCAGGTACGTCGCCCCCAGTGCCGCGAGCGGAGAAGCGACGGACGACAGCTTCTTTGCGCAGATCTGGTATATCACATCAGCCACAACGATCAAAGCGACAGGCCACCATAGAGCAAGCATGGAAATCCTCCTCTCAAAAAAAAGGCGCTCCAGCCACTCTCTCCCGGCTGCGCCGTACCTACGGAGAATGACTGAAACGCCTGTCTGCTCCACCCGGTGGCGAAGCAGCGGTTTTGTTACTATGTTATAGGAAATATAGCATGAGAGCCTTTCCCCTGTCAAGGAAATCACGCTCGGCCGGCATGTCGCGCGCAGCTTGATGGCCCGCAGGACATCCCCCGAAAGTACATGTCCGCACCGGCTCAAACCCAGCAGTGACGTATCGATCCCATATAGCTTTGAAATCAGTTTTGCTATATAATCATAAGGTTATCATGAAAGGAAACATAAACACACACGAAGGATCCTCTATCGTGCCAAGTCTGTGTTTCGACAAGGAGGTATTATGAGATTTTTCAGTTATCAGACCCTGCTCGCCGCATGCCATTTCTGCTCGGACATCAATCAGAGCGCACTGGCGGCGGTACTGCCCTTTTTGGTCGCGGCCTATCACTATGACTACGCGACCGCTGCTATGCTGGTGCTGTCCTCAAACATCATCGGTTCACTCATCCAGCCACTCTTAGGGACTCTCTCCGACAAGCACAACTGGCCCTGGATCATGCCGCTCGGTCTCTTCATGGCAGGCGGCGGCATCGCATTGACAGGCGTCACGTCAGATTTCTATCTGCTCTGCCTCTTCACGATGATCTCTGGCATCGGTGTCGCGATGTTTCACCCGCAGGGCGCGCTCATGGTCAACCGCGTCTCGACAGATGACAACCGCGGCATCAGTCTTTCGGTCTTTTCTTTTGGCGGCAATATGGGCTTCACCTTCGGCGCAGCGATCATCTCTGCATCGATCGCCTTTTTCGGCCTGCCGGGCACGCTCATTTTCTTTATCCCAGAGATCATCATCTGCGTGCTCCTTCTCGCTCTCTATCCCCGTCTGAAGGCCATCGGCGAGAGATCGATCTCCTCACACAAGAAACACGCCGTGACGGACGCACCGGACCAGTGGGGCTCCTTCTGTCGTCTCAGCGCCGTCGTTTTCGGTCGCTCTATCATGTACCTCGGGCTGAATACCTTCATCGTACTTTACTTCATGAATCATTTCCATGAATCACAGAATTTCAGCAACCTGCTCCTCAGCGTGTACTATGGCATCGGCGCGCTCTTCACACTGATCGGCGGAAAGCTGGGCGACAAGCATGGCTATCGCACCTTTGTCCGCTTCGGCTTCCTCCTCGCATTTCCTGCTGCGCTCATTCTCGCATGGACGGACAGCTCCATTCTTGGTATCCTCTGTCTCATCGTCCTCGGTGCGGCTCTGAATCTTACGTATAGCCCGATGGTCGTCCTGGGGCAGCAGTACCTGCCGAACCGTGTCGGCCTCGCCTCGGGCATCACGCTCGGCCTTGCCGTCAGCGTCGGTGGCATCACAGCACCGCTCCTCGGAAAGGTCGGCGACATGTATGGTCTGGAGACGACCTTCTACGTGATCGCCCTGATCACTCTCATCCCGCTCATTTCTTCCTTCACCTTGCCAAAGCCAAAGAAATAGCGGCTG
>FR879622.1:3363-6583 GCA_000434475.1 Dialister sp. CAG:486 | reverse complement strand
CAAAGGCAAAAGAAAAAGCGGCTGCCGGCTCCCGACTGCCAAGAGCAGTCGCATTTTCTTCCCCCTGACAGGCATAAAAAAAGCCCGACCTCTCTATGAAAGAGGCGGGCTTTTTTAGCGTGTACGCCGATCTTCCTTCCTACTTTCCCCACAACACCAGGTACGCCCCGATCAGAACGGCCAGAAAGCCCAGATTTGCCCCGGTAAAGACGAGAAAATAGGCACGGGCAAAGTGGAATCGCATCGAGAGATACGCCTTGAAGGAAATGAGACTGGCCATAGAGGCGATGAGGGTACCGAGGCCTCCGATATTGACGCCGAGGAGAAGCGCGGTGTAATTTTCCGTATAGGGAGAGAGCATGACGGTCGCAGGGACATTGCTCACGACCTGCGAAAGGAGAAGAGAGATCCAGAATTCGTGTCCGGCAAGGAGCGCCGCCGGTCTTTCTTGGAGCCCCGGGATGTGTGTCAGATTTCCTACCGCGATGAAAAGAGCGAGGAAGAGCGCGAGCAGCTTGTAGTCGACCTCGAGGAAGGCCTTCCGGTCAAGAAAAGCACAAGCAGGGATGACGATCGCAAGGAGGAATGAGATCGGGAGAAGTCGAAGGACGTTCAAGAGGCACAGCGCAAAGAGAAGGAGCAAAAGCGCAGTGCGAAGACGCGGTATGCCTGTCGGCTTTGCGAAGCGGAGCATGAGCGGCCTCTCTTCGAGCGTATAGCTGGCAAGGAGGAGCAGGACGGCCGAAAGAACGGTGATGGGTGCGGTGATGGAGAGAAATTCGGCAAGCGGCAGATGGTAGTGGGCATAGATGAAAAGATTCTGCGGATTTCCGATGGGCGTCAGCATACTGCCCAGATTCGCCGCGATGGTCATCCATGTGAGGACAGGAATCACCAGGCGGAGGGCATGGGCCTCTTTGAAGAGAGAGATCGCAAGCGGCACGAAGATGATGAGTGAAACGTCATTCGTGAATACCATGGAGGTAAAGAAGGAGAGAAAGAGGAATACCTGCCCCATCCGCCGGCTATTCATGGGCTTCTGAAAGAGATGGCAGAAAAGACCGCTGAAGAATCCGGCGCGCCGAAGAGCCGCTACGATGGTCATGAGAGAAAAAAGGAGTGCCAGGAGTGGGAAATTGATACTCTCTCTCAGCGAGGAAAGGCTGACCTCCGAGAAACACGCCGTCACGAGCGCAAGGAGCGCCGCTGCAGCAAGATCGGGATTTCGTCTGATAAGGCTCATGGGTGGCTCCTTTCTGATGGCAATTTGCGGCAAAATGAAAAGTAGGCGGCAGTGGGTGACTAGGGACAAGAGGTTCGACGCCTTCAATGGGTCTTGCGGCAAAGCCGCCGCCAATATTTCTCATTGCTCCAAATCCAAGACCCACGATATGATAAAAAAGCCCTGCCTCTCCACACGGGAGAAGCGGGCTTTTCTGATTTCTATTATTCCCACTCGATGGTGCTCGGTGGCTTGGAGGTGATGTCGTAGACGACGCGGTTTACGCCGGCGACTTCGTTGCAGATGCGACGGCTCATTTCGTCGAGCACTTCCCACGGGAAGCGGAAATAGTCAGCGGTCATACCATCCGAGGAGGTGACGGCACGGATGCCTACGGTGTAATCATAGGTTCTTTCATCGCCCTGGACGCCGACGGAACGGATCGCTGCCGGAAGGACGGCGAAGGACTGCCAGATGGTATTATCAAGGCCATGCTTATGGATGACATCTCTCACGATGAAGTCTGCACGGCGCAGGATATCGAGACGTTCCGGGGTGATGTCGCCGATGATACGGATGGCAAGGCCCGGTCCCGGGAATGGCTGACGATTGACGACTTCTTCCGGAAGGCCCAGCTGACGGCCGAGCTCGCGGACTTCGTCTTTGAAGAGTTCACGAAGCGGTTCGATGAGGGAGAATTTCATATCCTTCGGGAGACCGCCTACATTATGATGGGACTTGATGGTAGAAGCGGTCGCGGTGCCGGATTCTACGACGTCCGGATAGAGGGTGCCCTGTACGAGGAATTTCACATCTTCGAGCTTGTTCGCTTCTTCCTGGAAAGTATGAATGAATTCTGCACCGATGGTCTTACGTTTCTTTTCCGGTTCGGTGACGCCTTCCAGAAGCGACATGAAGTGCTTGGATGCATCGATGTGTACCAGCTTCATGTTGAATTTGTTCGTAAAGGTATCGACGACCTGTTCTGCTTCGCCGAGACGTAGGAAACCGTGGTCGACGAAAACGCAGGTCAGCTGATCGCCGATGGCTTTGTGTACGAGGACAGCTGCGACAGAGGAGTCGACGCCGCCGGAGAGGGCGCAGATGACATTGTGATCTCCGACTTTTTCACGGATATTTTCGACAGCGATGTCGATGTAGTTGCCCATGGACCAGCCGCCTTCACATTCGCAGATGTGGAAGAGGAAGTTCTTCAGCATGGTGGTGCCTTCCGGGGTGTGGACGACCTCGGGATGGAACTGGACAGCGTAGAAGCGGCGGGCTTCATCTGCCATCGCAGCAGTCGGGGTGAGGTCGGTGTGACCGGTGAGTCCGAAGCCGGCCGGCATCTCTGTGACTGCATCGCCATGGCTCATCCATACCGCTGTCTTTTCGGAGACGCCTTCGAAGAGTGCGGAGCTGCCGTTTCTGTAGAAATCGGTGTGACCGTATTCATGTTTTTCAGGTTTAGAAACTTCGCCGCCCAAGGTCTTGGCCATGAGTTGCATGCCGTAGCAGATGCCGAGGATCGGCACGCCTGCTTTGAATACGTCCGGATCGATCTCCGGCGCATTTTCCGCATTGACGCTGGATGGGCCGCCGGAGAAAATGATCCCCTTCGGCTGCTGGGCTAAAATTTCTTTTGCGCTTTTGTTGTATGGCAGGATCTCGCAGTAGACACCGCACTCACGTACACGGCGTGCAATGAGCTGGGCGTACTGTCCGCCAAAGTCAACAATCATCACAATTTCCTGATGCTTCATCGTTTTCCTCCTGTAGGAAATGAATCTTGTGAATGGAATAATTCGTATTGTTTATTATAGCATAGATGAAGGGGAAGAAGGAAGGGTAGGGTATAAGGGTTCGGGGTTCAGGGTTCGGGGTTAGCTCCTCGGGCGTGGTTCCCTTTGATTACGTGCGAAAAAGGTTCAGCGGGTTCAACAGGTTTAGAAGGTTCAACGGTGGTGGGGCGGCGCTTTAAAATATTGGAGCGACGCG
>FR879622.1:0-3335 GCA_000434475.1 Dialister sp. CAG:486 | reverse complement strand
AAAATACAGATGCGCCGCGGAGGTTTGAAACTAGCGGTTTTCTCGTATCGCAAACCTAATCCCTAGCTACCAGTCACAAGTCACTAGTCACTGGCTACTCATCCCTTCTTTCAAACTTGTATTGCGACGCATAAGAAGAAAGAACCGCGGAGCATACATGGGGCGATGCCCGAAGGTCAGCGGACGGCAGGCTTCCCGTTTTGGGTCTCCACACATCAACCGCCACTCGCGAATGACAAAGATTCCCGCTTCGCTCGAAATAGCGATACAGGAGTCCGATGTCTCCCAGTCTCCTAGTCTATTAGTCTCATCTCCAGCCACTAGCCACCAGTCACTCCGCCTCAAAGAGCGGGAGCGGGGCGAGGAAAATGATATCCTCTCTTTTCGCTGCATCGCCTTCCGCGAGAATGGCTGCTTCTCTGATCACACGTCCGCCTGCTTTTTCCGTGATCTCTTTCATCGCTTTCATGGAGCCGCCGGTGCTGATGACATCATCGACAAGGAGGACCTTCCTGCCGCGGATGAGATCGACATCGTCCTGCGAAAGGTAGAGACGCTGCTTGCCCATGGTCGTGATGGATTCATCCTCGACGCAGATCGGATCCTCCATATAGGCCTTCACGCTTTTACGTGCGACGATGTATTTCTTCATGCCAAGCACACGCGCCATCTCATGGGCGAGCGGGATGCCCTTCGTTTCTGCGGTGAGGATGATATCCGTCCCCTCGGGGACCTTCTTCGCCAATTCCTCTGCGGTGCGGGTGACGATCTCTGTATCGCCCAGTATGACAAAGCCTGCGATGGCAAGTGTGTCGGAAATATTCATGATCGGCAGCTGGCGCGTGCATCCAGCGACATGCAGTTCATAGTATCTTTTAGCCATAATGATTCCTTCTTTTGTTATTTATGTGATTGATTGTTTGGAAATAAGATCAAAGTTTATGGATTCGAGGTTCGGGGTTAGCCCCTCGGGCGTGGTACCCTTTGATTACGTGCGAAAGGGTTCAGCGGGTTCTGTGGGTTCAAAGGGGTTGGTGCGGCGCTTTTCGTCATCCTGAGCGGAGAAAAAAGCTGTATGTTAGGGAAACGCTTATCTGAATAATGGCAGCTGAGTCGAAGGATCTAAGCGCCGCGGAGGTTTGAAACTGGCGGTTTTCTCGTATCGCAAACCTAATCCCTAGCTACCAGTCACCAGTCACTTTTCCCCTTCACTCTTCACAATCTCCACCTGGGGTGCTTCTGTGATGGTGACGGTCACCTCTCCATGCGGCGCGGGCAGGGGGGTGGTGCGGACGACGGACTTCCCTTTCACCGGGCGAGCCGCCTTTGGGGCAGCAGCTTTGGGCGTCTGTCCGAAAGAAGCCGGGAGTGCATTGGCAGGCACGATGGAGCCCGGATCGCCTTCCTGTGCTGTTGCGAGCTTCTCGATCTGGCTCATGTAGGTATCGCGGCGGGCGTCGTTTCCCATTTCCTCTCGCACGAAGTAGACAGCGAGCGCAGCGGGATCCTCGGTGCCGGATGCGACCTCCTGCCAGCGATCATCCGTGCGAAGCACCCATGCCTTGCCGTCCTCTGCGTAGCGGACATGCAGGAAGCCCGTCCCGACAGACTTGCCCTCCGCGAGTTCAAAAATCTTCACACGCACAGCCAGTCCGTCATTGAATACGCCTTCGATGGTCATGGAGGTGAGGTCCATGAAGAGCCCCGTCTTGCCGTCATTGTAAATGCCGCCCGTATTCTGTATCATGGGCTGCGTCTGATCGCCATTCAGATAAAAGGGCTCGAAAGCGAAGACCGGGTCTGCCGTGTAAAGGAAGAAGGCTGCGCCCAGAGCCGTCACGATCTTTTCCCATTTTTTCATAGTTTCATCTCCTTTGGTATGATACATTTCCTATGCCTTATTTTACTATAGAGAGAAAGAAGTGGCTAGGGAAACGCTGATTAAATCGCAGAGCCGGATTTCATATGGATTTTTATACATAGTTTCGTCATCATCTTCCTTAAATAGCTCGACGCATGATAAAAAGGTGCGGCCCATTCCGATCCTGATGCGCCGCACCTTCATGTCTCATTTTTCAGTTTTCCTGTGCAGCGTAAATACAGCAAGCTCCCTGTCGCAGGAAAAGCGGAAGGGGAACCAGCTCGCATCCCCGCGCGAGACATAACCTTGATGCATGCCATCGCTGTACATCCCGCGTGTATAGCGGAAGGGGGTAATGATCGGCCGACCGAAAAGGCCGAACTGTGTCCCATGCGTATGTCCTGTGAGCGTCAGGAAGGCTCCTCTTTCAAAACCCAGGTCGATGAAATCGGAATGGTGTGCGAGCAAGATCGACGGTGCGCCCTCGGGAATGTCCCGATAGGCGAAGTCCATCATATCCTGCATCTCAAGCGACCGCGCCGCCCCGCGGCTCCACGGGTAATCCACCCCCGCCACGTAGAGCGCCTCGCCTCCGCGCCGGATCACGGTACTTTCATTCTCCAAAAGCTCGACCCTCGTCCGGAGAAGCTCCCTGCGGATGAGATCCTTGCCGCGATAGTACTCATGATTTCCCCAAGCATAGAGAATGCCATCGGGAAAAGCCTCCTGCCATTCGTCTAAGATATCCGCCGTTTCCTTCATATGGCGCACATCATCGATAAGATCCCCCGTGAAAAAGACCGCCTCTGCCCCTTCTGCCTTCGCACGCGCCATCTCACGCGGAAGATCCGTATAGCGGAAGTAGGGACCGATGTGCGTATCTGTCATCTGTGCGAAGCGATACCCCTCCAAGGCCTCTGGCAGATCCTTCACATAGATATCGTGATGCTCCGTCACCTCCCGATGATTTCCATCATAGGCTCCGTAAACGCCGATCCCAAGTGATGCGAGAAGCCCCAGTGCGCCCAAAAGCTTCACAGCACGCCGAAGGGCTTTCACCAGACTCAAAAGCGAAAGCGGAACGAGGAGAAAGAGCGCTATGATCTCCGCCACCATGAATCCTGTCATCCCATACGCCAGATAGAGCGACCAAAGTCCAAGCCCATCATACCCCTTGGCATACCAGAGGAAATACGCGCCTGCTGCCCCGCCAAGGAGTGCCATCGCCAGTGCATAGAAATAGAAACGCCTCCGGCGGAAAAGCAGCGCAAAAAGCGCGCCGTCGATGAGGCCAAGGACAGAAAAGAGGAGAAGGATCATAGTTTCGAAATGCATAATGGCTCCTTTGAGAGAACAGTTTTAGGGGATAAGTGGCTAGGGATTAGGGATTAGGAGTGACTAGTGACTGGTGACTAGGGACTAGGAAACTGGAAGACATCAGACTCCCGTATCGTCATTTCGAGCGCAAGCGAGA
>FR879621.1:57415-61304 GCA_000434475.1 Dialister sp. CAG:486 | reverse complement strand
CTACTTTTACCGCTAATCCGGCACTTACTTTGAGAATTAACGCTCGTCTTTTTTCTACCGTCAGACCCGCTCACGTAATTGGCTATCTAGTCTCAACTATGGTAAAATATAACGGTAAATGCCCGTCAAGGGACGAAAAAATGAGGTGATGAGGAAATGAAGAATCAAATTTTTCTGGTTCTGGGCGGCGCACGCAGCGGAAAAAGCGAATTTGCGGAGAAGCTGATGTATCATTCCACAGGGAAAAGGAAGGGATATATCGCCACCAGCCAGATCTTTGATGATGAGATGAAGTATCGTGTGATGCTTCATCGCGAGAGACGGCCGGCCGACTGGAAGACCTTTGAGGTCATGCATGAGGCAGGGCCGATGATGGATGAGATCCTCGCAGGCGCTGATGACATTCTTTTCGACTGTCTGACCATGTATGTGAATAACCTTCTGATGGATCATATGAAGGGGATCACGGTGGAGACATTGGGCGTGGAAGATCTGACGACGCTCCAGAAAGCACTGGAGAAGGATCTGGATCGTATGTTTGATTCGATTTCCAAAGTCACTGATAAAGAGATCATTTTTGTTTCCGATGAGCTAGGCATGGGCATCGTTCCTGCCAATGCCATGAGCCGAGTATACAGGGATCTTGTCGGTCTGGCGAATCAGTATATCGCCAAGCGTGCTGACAAGGTATATCTGTCCGTGGCAGGGATTACCATTGAACTCAAAGAAAGAGGAGTGGAGTTATGATGACAAAGATCGCAAAAAGAGTCATGTTTCAGGGGACCAGTTCTCATGTAGGGAAAAGCATCCTGTGTACTGCATTTTGCCGCATTCTGACGCAGGATGGATATAATACAGCTCCATTTAAAGCGCAGAACATGGCGCTGAATTCCTATGTCACCCGTTCCGGCGGCGAAATTGGACGTTCGACGGTCGCGCAGGCGGAAGCAGCAGGTGCGGATCCGATCGTACAGATGAACCCAGTCCTTTTAAAACCGACGGGCAATTCCTGCTCTCAGGTCATTCTTTTGGGGCAGTCGGTCGGTAACTACAGTGCTTCCGATTACCAGAACAAGTACAGCCAGCAGGCATGGGCGAGTGTGAAGGAAGCCCTGGCCTATATGGAGACGCATTATGATGCGCTGGTCATCGAAGGGGCCGGCAGTCCAGCGGAAGTGAATCTGAAGAAAAATGATATCGTCAACATGCGTATCGCGAAGGAATGCCACGCACCTGTCTTCCTTATCGCCGACATTGACCGCGGCGGTGCGCTTGCTTCGATCGTCGGCACGCTGATGCTGCTCGATGAGGATGAGAGAGCCCTCGTGAAAGGGCTCATCATCAATAAGTTCAGGGGCGATATCACCCTGCTTGAACCGGCGCTCTCCTTCCTCAAAGAAAGGACAGGCGTACCGGTCTTGGGTGTCATCCCCTACCTGGACAAACTGGGTATCGATGATGAGGACTCGGTATCCCTGCAGGATATGCCGAGCGATCACGTGATGAGAGATATTCACATCGCTGTCATGCAGACTCCGAAGATCTCGAATTTTACCGACTTCGATGCACTGAATCATGAACCGGATGTGAATGTCCGCTTCGTACAGCAGGGGGATATGATCGGACATCCGGACCTCATCATGCTGCCGGGCAGTAAGAATACGACCGAAGATCTGCTGTACCTGAAGCGACAGGGCTATGCGAAGGAAATCTGTGAGCTGGCAGAAGAGGGTGTACCTGTCATCGGTATCTGCGGCGGCTACCAGATGCTCGGGGAAAAAGTCTGTGACCCGCTTCACGTGGAAAGTGAAAATGATGAAGTCGAAGGACTCGGCCTTCTGCCATATGAAACTTCGATGCATGGCAAAAAGAATACCTATCAGGTGCTCTTTGACTGCGAGGAGCTTCCTTTCCTCGATATGAAATTCTCCGCCAAAGGCATGCGTGGGTATGAGATCCATATGGGCGAGACGACGCTCACCAAAGAGGCACAGGCTCTCTTCCATATCACACAGCGAAGCGAATCGCCGGTCGACCTCATGGACGGATTCATTAATGAAAAACACAATGTTTTCGGTACCTATTGCCATGGCATATTCGATAATGATGAGATCCGCCGTGCCGTCATCAATGCGCTCCGCCGGAGAAAAGGACTCGAAGATCTGCCGATCCAGTTCCGCTACAGAAAGTATAAGGAGTCGGAATTCGATCGTCTGGCGAATACTGTCAGAAAGAACTTCGACATGGACGCCTTCTATAAGATTCTGGAGAATGAATAAGTGAGCGGGCTTCTTACTTCCATCACAGAGGCGGCGATTCCTTTCGCGGCTCTCGTGGTGGATACGGTCTATGGCGATCCGCGCTCGAAGTGGCATCCGGTGGTACTTATCGGAAATCTGATCTCCTTCTACGAGAGCCACCTGTATCCGGAGAAAAAGACGTCCGATGGAAATATGTTTCTTCGCGGGATGCTTACGGTGCTACTCGTGCTGCTTACCGTAGGTCTTCTGACGGCTTTTCTGATTTACCTTGGACATCTTGGCGGACTGTGGTTCTATGCAGCCATCAGTACCATTGTCCTTTATTTCACGATGACGCCGCGCTCGCTTGCCAGAGACGGTCTGGAAATCTACCATCTTCTGAAAGATGATAAGGATCTCGTGACAGCCAGAAAGCGACTGAGCTGGATCGTCGGCCGGGATACAGAGAATCTGGATGAAAGCAATATAGCGCGCGGCACGATCGAGACCATCGCAGAGAATACGACGGATGGGATCATTTCTCCGCTCTTCTATTTTCTGCTTTTTGGTCCGGTAGGAGCGATGGTCTATCGCGCAGGAAATACGATGGACTCTATGCTCGGCTATAAAAATGACCGCTATCTCTTTTTCGGACGTTTTGCGGCACGCCTCGATGATGTACTGAATTATATCCCGGCGCGTATCACCTTTCTGCTCTTTGTGGCAGCGGCATTTCTTTTGCACTTGGACTGGCGTCATGCCGTAGAGATCTGCCTGCGTGATGCGAAGAAACATCCGAGTCCCAATGGCGGCTATGCGGAAGCGACGGTCGCCGGTGCGATGCATGTGCAGCTCGGCGGGTATAACTACTATGAAGGGAAACCGGAATTCCGTGAATACATGGGGGATGCCGAGACACCCCTGAAGTCGGACCATATCATGACCTCGATCATGATGATGTACGGTGCGACGATTCTTTTCATTGCGCTTGAGACGGTGCTGATTTATATCTTCTGGTGATTTCATGAATGCATTTTTAGTGGGTCTGCAGTTTCTGACCCGTATCCATATTTCCGACCGCACCGTATGGAATGATGAGGAGTTCGGGAAAAGCGTCACTTGGTTTCCTGTGATAGGATGGATCATCGGCGCTTTTATGTGCCTTATCTATTTCTTGATGAAGCCGCTCGGTGTACCGCTCTTGACGGGATTCCTTCTGGTGGTGGGAGAGCTTTTCCTCACCGGGGGGACACTCGCCGATGGGCTGATGGATTCTTCGGACGGCCTGTTTTCCGGCCGCTCAAAGGAGCGCTGTCTGGAAATTATGAAGGATAGCCTTATCGGTTCTTTCGGTATGCTGTCCATTCTGATCTTTGTGCTGGTGGAAACGCTCTCGCTTGGCTCGACGGATGCGCCGCTCTATCTGGTTCTTATGGCGATGCCGACGCTGGGGCGGCTCAATATGGTGATTTCTATCTGCGAGTATCCCTATGCCCGGCCATACGGCATGGGGAAAGCGTTTGCCGCTTATCGTGAGAAGTATGCACTGGAGAAAGCCTTTGTGCTGGCATTGCTGCCTGCCCTCTTCTTCGGATGGACCTACCTTTTGCTCGCGGGGGCTGCCATCGTACTCGGGCTGCAGCTGAACC
>FR879621.1:22368-57387 GCA_000434475.1 Dialister sp. CAG:486 | reverse complement strand
AGCTGAACCGCTGGATCGTCAAGAAGATCGGTGGCACGACAGGCGATACCTATGGATTTGTCACCGAGCTCACAGAAGCCTTTCTGGCTCTGCTTTTCGTCATTCTCACAAGGGGGCAGGTATGGCATATGTAGTTAGCTCGCCAGGTTCCTGCGGCGAATTCATACAGGGCTATGCAGAGGGGGCTTCCTTCATGGTGACCTGCCCGATCAACCGCTATGCGATGGCTCTGGTGGATGAAAAGGCAGAGGATGCACTTCCCGATAAAGCAGAGGAAGCGCTGAGAAAGACGCTGGCTTACCTTGGCGAGACAGATCGGCCGTCCGTGCGCCTTATCTCCTCGATACCGAAAGGAAAGGGACTTGCTTCGAGTACGGCGGATATCAGTGCTGTTGCAGAGGCCGTTGCACTTTCCTTTGGGCGGAAGCTGTCGATGGAGGAGATCGCTCACATTGCGCTCTCTATAGAGCCAAGCGATGCGACCTTCTTCGAGGGGATCGTGCAATTTGACTACAGGGAAGGAAAAGCGATTCGTTCTCTCGGGCTCTCACCGGCGATGGATATTCTCATCTATGACTGTGGGGGAGAGATCGACACAATGTCTTTCAATTCGCGGGAAGATCTTATCGCTCTGCAGAAAAGCAATGAAAAGGATATCGCACATGCTCTTCGTCTCTTCGAGAAAGGCATCGCTGAAAAATCCATCGACCTCATAGGTGAGGCTGCCTCTATCTCTGCATTCTGCAACCAGAAGATCCTGTATAAAAAGCAACTTGCTGATTTTCATCGGATCGGACTTTCTCTTGGCGGGAAAGGGGTCATCTGTGCGCACAGCGGGACGGTCCTGGGACTTATTCTGCCGCCGGGCATGGAGGCCTTGCCTCTTCGGGAAAAGCTGGAGGACACTGTCGAAGGCATCACCTTCCTCGATCTTGTGAGCCTCACCAATCGTGGTATGCAGGTAGAAAAAATCTAATTGATACATTATAATGAAAGCACGGACTCGGTAGAGTTCGTGCTTTTGTGTATTTAAGAAAACGCAGATGAGATCGCATAACGATGCAATCCGTGCTTTAAAAAATCCATTGAAAAAGGACTTTCACTATGTCTATCAAATCATCCCGCCATGGGGGCGATGTCTTTGGACTCTCCGAAGAGGAGCAGGACAAAGTCTTCGATTTCAGTATCAATATCAATCCGCTCGGCCTGTCTCCCGAGGGAAGAGCTGCACTGCTTGCGCACTGGGAAAAAGAGACTCTCCGCTATCCGGATGTGGAGTGTCGTGCGCTGAAGAAAAGCCTTTCCATCCGTTATGGGATCCCGGAAGAGTCGATGACACTCGGAAATGGTGCGACCGAGCTCATGTACAAACTCCTCGAGCTTCTTCATCCGAAGAAAGTGATCGTTCCGGCACCATCCTTTTCGGAGTACCGCCTTTCTGCGGAGGCGGCAGGCTGCCCGGTGGACAGCTTTTTTCTCAAGGCGGATCAGGGATTTGCACTTCCTTTAGAGGAGATCGAGAAGAAACTCCTCCGGCATTCTTTGATCTATCTCGGCCATCCCAATAATCCCGACGGACAGATGCTTTCTCCATCGGACTTCGAGGCCGTTCTCCGTTTGGCAAAGAAAAAAGAGAGCTTCCTCATCATTGATGAATCCTTCATTGATTTTGTGGGGGATGATGTATCCTATCGGCACGTTCTTGTGAATGAAACCTGCGGAGCGGTCGTGATGTCTCTCACAAAATTCTATGCAGTGCCGGGACTTCGCATAGGTGCTGCTTATCTTCACCCCACGCTGGCGGAGAGATTGCAGGATACGCTGATTCCGTGGAATGTGAATGGCCTTGCGCAGTCCTACATGACGGCAGCAGCGCAAGACATAGATTATATCAGGAATAGCAGGGTGTACTGTCAAGCGGAAAGAGAAAAACTTTCGGCTGCACTTGATGCTCTTGATTTCCTCAAGGTGCTGCCCGGCTCTGTGAATTTCATTCTCTGCCGGCTCATAGGAAGATATCAGACGGCGGAGGAGCTGCAGGAGGTACTGATGCCGTATCATATATTGATTCGGCAGTGTGGAAATTATGAAGGACTCGATGAGACTTACTTCCGTGTCGCGGTGCGGACAGAAGAAGAAAATCGGATTCTCATGGAGGCACTGCGCGCCGTGGAAAAAGATTGATCTGGGGGACAGACGTTCTCAGAGATCAGACAAGGAGATTACAGCTATGATTACACTATATCTTATCCGCCATGGAGAGACAGAATGGAATAAATCAGGGCGTTATCAGGGTTCGACGGACGTTGCGCTCTCCGATATGGGGATGGCGCAGGCGGAGAAAGTGGCGTCCTATTTCAAGGATATCCCTCTTGACGGCGTGATCACGAGCCCCTTACAGCGGGCACGTATTACGGCGGAAGGCATCGCCAAGTCACATGGCATGGAGCTTGAAATTGTGCCTGCGCTGCAGGAGCTCTGTTTCGGTGACTGGGAGGGGAAGACCTTCAGTGAGATCGATCAGCTCTGGCCCGGCATGATCAGTGAGATGTATCACCATCCTGACCAGCTGCGGCTTCCTCATGGAGAGTCTTTCCTCGACTGCCAGGTACGTACAATGACATTCATGAAGGAGCTTCTATCCCGTGGGGATCATAAAAGCTATGCTATCGTCAGTCATGGTGCAGCCCTTCGCACGATCATCTGTGCGATGATCGACATTCCGCTGGCACGTTCATGGAATATGGGTCTATCCAATGCCAGCATCACGGAGATCCGCCATTTTGTCGGGGAAAACAACATGAATGATATGAATATGCTTTTTTCTTTGAATCAGATCGCACATCTGGCAGATACTGCGACATCGCATCTGCCTAAATAAAAGTCTTTTGAAAGCTTTGTTTTTTTGATGTATTGATTTTTACAATTTTATACTTGTAAATGCTGTATGAACTGATGCTCATGCAGCGTTTTGCGTCTTAATCAGCTCTTGATTTTTTCAAGTTGAAAATTCATACTATACCATTTAAAATAAATAAAACTATAATTTAATGATGGAAGCGATCATGGTGGCCGCCTGTGAAGGATATGTTAGATTTCTTTTCCACGATGATACTTCTGTGGAAAAGGAGCAATCGATATGAAAAAAATGTGGGCACTTCTTATTTCTGCATGTATTTTGGCAGGTGGGGTCGCTGGGTGTGGCAGTCAGGCCGAACCGCAGGGAACGGTGACGCAGAAGGTCGCTGAAGCACCTGCGAAACAGGATTTCAAAGCAGTCACCACTGTGAAAAGCGGACAGAAGAATGTCTATGCTGTCGTGAAAGCCATGAATGGCAACTATTGGAAAAAAGTGATTGCAGGCATGAAAAAAGCAGGGGAGGAGAATGGGGTCAATGTCTATGTAGGCGGCGTCAACAAGGATGGCAATTGGGAGCTGCAGCGCGCTATGCTGATCGACGCGCAGGCGAAGAAGGCAGACTCCATCATTCTCGGTGCGGCTGACAGCATGCGTCTGACCGAGACTACGAAGAATCTTCGTGCGGATAAGCTGCCGGTCGTCCTTGTTGATACGATGATGAATACGGAAGACTATGATGCGTCCTACATGACAAATAATCTGGCAGCTGGTGCAGAAGTGGCGAAGAAGATGGTGGAGTTGCTGAAGGAAAGCGGCGTATCGGAAGACGAGGAAATCACCGTCGTCATGCATGTCAGCAACCTCGCAAGCCGCACGATCTCGGAACGTCTGGATTCTACTATTGCCAACTGGTACAATGTGGCGCCGAAAAAATGGAAAATTTCCAAAGCATATCTGATCAATTATGGAGATGAGCAGACGGCGGGTGAACTGGTGGAAAAGACCCTTCAGGATAAAAGTGTGAAGGGGATCATTGCCTGCAACAACAGCTCTACGAAGGCGACCATTGCTGCAGTCATGAAGGAAGGTCGCAAGGATCTAGCTGTCATGGGCTTTGACCTTTCAGAACCGGCTGTGGCAGCCTTAAAAGATGGCAGCTATCACTTTGCTACCATCGCACAGAATCCGGAGAAGATGGGGTATGAAGCAGTGAAGGCGGCTGCTGCACTTGCTGATGGGAAGGCGGTCTCTGAAAGAGATGTAAATACCGGGATCACGATCATGGATGCAAAGAATTTTAAGGGCTGATGATGGCAGTGGTTCACTCAGCAAGTGATCATCAAGGAGATACAGCATTTCTTAGTTTAGAAATTTCATTATGACAGTATAACGAAGCGAGGCAACCATTTTTGAATGGCCGCCTCGCTTTTATTTAAGTAAGTTAAAATTTCGATTATAATTGTCATCAAAATGATTTAAAAATATGCAGATGTGTAGTATAATGACTAAGTAAACCATAGTTTTCTATGAAGAGAGTCATTTGATTTCTTAGGGGAGCTAAAAGTTTCCATACGTATTTTTAGAACAGACCGTGAGAAAGGCGAGCTATGGAACCAAAAATTCTATATATGACGAACCATGACAGGCGGTATGCCTCCATGAAGAAAGCCTGTGAGGCGCTTCAGGAGAAGAGGCTGATCTCTGACCTGTCTATTTCTGTGCGCGTGGAACGCACGAGTGACTGGAGCAGGAACTGGGAGCGTAAAGTTTCCGGCGCCTCTCTGGTCATGATCCACTTGATGAAGAATGCACTGAAGTCTTCCTTTTGGAAAGACTGTAAAAATTTTCTGGATCAGAATCACATCGCTTACTTTGTTGATGCCATTGATGGGGATATGGCAGAGCATAGTGCTTCTATAGATGGCGATGTGCTTGAGACATTCCGCAAGTACTGCTTGTATGGCGGTCTCAGCAATTTCAAAAATCTGTGGCTGTATGCAAATGGACTCTTTGATAATAAGGCAGAAAAAGCTGCACCGCCGGAGAAGTACAGTTGGGCAGGGATCTATGATCCGGGCGCAGAGAGTCGTTTTCAGAAGACGCTCTCGGATTTCGAGGCAGCGCATCCCTATGGAGATCGGCCGGTGCTGGGGCTGCTTTTTTACCGAGATGAGTGGATCTGGGATGATACCGCGTATGTGAAGGCCTTTCTGGAGGAAGCGGAAAAAGAAGGCTATGCGGTGCTCCCTGTCTTTGCGAATGGATTCATCGATGAATCGGCAGGTATGCCATCTTTATCGGAGGTGCTGGAAACTTATTTCATGAAGGACGGACAGCCTGTCATCGATGCGCTGGTGTCCACGATGAAATTTTCTATGCTTGGCGCAGGAAAGACGAGCCTTCCCGTCTTGAAGAAGCTTGGCGTGCCTATCCTTTCTGCCTACACGCTTCTTACATCGGAGTCTGATTGGCGCAAGAATCTGGAGGGCATGAATGCGGTGGAAACATCTATCGCGGTCGCGCTTCCTGAACTGGATGGCGCGATTGCCGGTCTGCCGATTGCAGGTCGAAAAAAAGATGTCGATGGCAGTGTCTCCTATGTGCCGATTCCTGAGCGCGTGACGCAGATGGTCAAAAAGGCAGGGAAATGGGCGAGCCTTCATCAGATGAAGAATGAAAATAAAAAAATTGCTATCATTTTCCATAATTATCCGGCGAAGAATTCGAATATCGGGAGTGCTTCCGGTCTGGATACGATGGAGAGTACCATCCGTCTCATGAAGGAAATGAAGAAAGCGGGCTATCAGATGGATTTCATCCCGGAAACATCGGATGATTTCATCCGGCTCATGACATCTCATGCGACGAATGACATTTCCATGATGACCGAAGAGCAGGCGGAGTCCTGCCAGAAGCTTTCCTGCCGCGAATATCTGGATTTCTTCCGCCGTCTGGGAAAAGAAGCGAAGGCATCCATGGTGGATACCTGGGGAGAAGCACCGGGCGATGTCATGATTTCGGAAAAAGGCGATATTCTCGTCCCGGGTACGATGGATGGACATCTTTTCCTTACAGTACAGCCATCGCGTCAGTATGGGATGGATCCTTCGAAGGCGTATCACGACCCGAAGATCCCGCCGACGCATCAGTATCTCGCTTTCTACTACTGGCTGCGTCACGTGTGGAAAGCGGATGCTGTCATTCATATGGGGACGCATGGAAATCTTGAGTGGCTTCCGGGGAAAGGTGTCGGACTTGATGAAGAAAGCTATCCGGACATTGCGCTCGGGGACATCCCGAATATCTACCCATACCATATGACGATCACTGGCGAAGGCATGATCGCCAAACGGCGTGCTTCTGCCTGCCTTGTGAGTTACATGCCGGCACCGGTCGCCGATGCAGGTGCCTATGATGAAATCGCCGAGCTTGAGAAAACGATCGATGAGTATGCTGCTCTCAAGGGAAATGGGAGCGACGTTTCTGCCATGGAGGAGCCTATTCGTAAACTGGCAGTGAAAGCCAAACTGGATGAAGAGATTCCCTATCATGAAAAAAAGCCATTTGCGGACTATGTCGCTTCGCTTCATGACTATATCGAAGAGCTGAAAGACAGCGAAGTTCACGTGGGACTGCATATCCTGGGGCAGCCGCTGACTGGCACTCTTCTTGTAGATGGCATTCTCCAGATGCTGCGTCTTTCGAATGGAGATATGCCTTCTATTTATGATTTGTTTGCAGAAAAATACGGCGTTACATTAGATGATATCCAGCAGCATGCGGGAGACATGGTGGAAGCGCAAGGCATCACCGGCGGTCAGCTGATGGATAAAATCCGAAAGGAAGCGAAGACGGTCATCGAAACGCTGGCTTCTGGCAGCTTTACGGCAGAAGCAATCACTTCTGCTATGGCGCTTCAGGAGGCTCAAGGCGGTGATGCATGGAGGGCGACGCTGAAGAAACTCCTCCTGTTTGTGAAAGAGGAGATGGTACCGCGTATTCAGGGAGCGAAGGAGGAGCTCACGCATACGATGGATGCACTGGCAGGCCGCTATGTGGAGCCGGGGCCTTCTGGCTCACCGAATGCCGGCGGCGTTTCGCTCCTTCCATCGGGGCGCAATTTCTATGGTACTGATCCCCGTACCATGCCATCCCCGGCAGGATGGCAGCTCGGGGTGAAGCTGGGCGATCGCATGATAGAAAAATTCATCGCTGATCAGGGTAAGTATCCTGAAAATATCGGTATGGTACTGTGGTCCGGACCGAATATGCGCTCCTCGGGGCAGGATATCGCTGAATTCCTCTACCTTCTGGGCGTCCGGCCCGTTTGGCAGAAGGGAAGCCTTCGTGTGACAGGGCTTGAGGTGATCCCCCTTACCGAACTCAAACGGCCGCGCATCGATGTGACGGGACGTATCTCCGGACTTTTCCGCGATACACTTCCGCAGCTTGCTGAACTGATGGATAAGGCGGTACTTCTCGCAGCCTCACTGGATGAATCTGAAGAGGATAATTTTATCCGCAAGCATGTGAGAGAAGATGCCAGATCCATGGAGGATGCCGGAGTCGATGGCGATGAGGCATGGAGAAATGCCGCTTTCCGCATTTTCGGAGATGCGCCCGGTACCTATGGTGCAGGTGTAAATACTGTGCTTGATGCGAAGAACTGGCAGACGGAAGAGGATCTGGCAAATGTTTATGTCCGCTGGGGCGGGCATGTCTTTGGCGGCGGAAAACGCGGCGTATTCCATCCGGAGCTGTTCCAAAAGCGCCTGGCTTCTCTCGATCTTACGGTAAAGAATGAGGAAAACCATGAGAGCAATATCCTCTCATCTGATGATTACAATGCGTTCCATGGCGGGATGATCGCGGCAGTCAAGAGCCTTGGCGGGAAAGCACCTGTTTCCTACGTGGGGGACAGTACGAATCGTTCTTCCGTCGGCGTAAAGACGGTACAGGAAGAAATGAAACGTGTCTTCCGTGCAGAATCTATGAATCCAAAGTACATCGAAGGGCTCATGAAACACGGCTACAAAGGGGCGACCGATCTTGCAAACCGTCTCTCGATTTCCTTCCAGTGGGATGCGACAAGCGGTGTCATGGATGACTGGATGTATGAACAGTATGCCCAGAAATATGCTTTGGATCCGGCGATGCAAAAATGGATGAAGAAGGTCAATCCATGGGCGCTCCAGAGCATGGCAGAGACTCTTCTTGAGGCGAACCAGCGTGACATGTGGCATGCGAGCGATGAGATGAAAGAGGAGTTGCAGGAGCTTTACCTCTCTGTCGAAGGGGAACTCGAAGATGATGACGACTGACCTTTCGCCGATCCGTATGCTGGTCCTCACGCTGACCGGCCGCTGCAACTTTGCCTGCCGGTATTGTTATGCAGCAGACGCGGATCAGGTGGATATGAAGGAGGAGACGGCCATTGCGGCATTGCACCTTGCCGGAAGGGGAGGAAATCGCTTTCTCCTGCAGTTTTCCGGCGGGGAGCCGCTGCTTAGATTTCCTCTCATTCGGAAACTAGTAGAAATCGCCGAGAGAAATCACTATGATGCGCAGATGCAGATACAGACGAATGGTTCACTCCTCACCAAGGATATAGGTACATGGCTCTACCGGCATGGAGTGGGGATCGGCATTTCCTGCGACGGACGCAAGGATCTCATGGACCGCACGCGCCGGAGAAAAGACGGCGGCTCGTCCTTTCAGGCTGCGTCGGAAGGCTTTAAGAATCTGGCGTCTGCCGGTATCGGTACGGGCATCACCTGCGTCGTGACAGAGGATATGACGGACGATCTTCCCAGCATTGCGGACATGGCGCATTTCTATGGAAATGTTCACCAGGTCGGCTTTGATATCTTGCGTGAGCAGGGGCGCGGTGCTGCTCTTCATGCGCCTTCTGCAGAGGCGATGACAAAAGCGCTCGAAAAGACTGCGGCGCGCATGGACCTTTTGGAACAGATGACGGGACGGCATATCCACTTCACGCAGGAGGATCGAGTCGCTCGTCTCGAAAAAACCAAAGATTACGATTTCCCTCAGTGCTATGCCATGCACGGTGAAGCGGCTTTCGTCGATGTGCATGGAAATATCTATGCCTGCTCCTCGCTGATGGGAAGAGAGCGCTATCTTCTGGGCAATGTCCACGAAGGGCGTGATCCTGAAAGAGTGAGAACCGTCGCCGCTTTTGTCGAGCGGTCCATGGCGGAGTGCCGCGACTGCTCCTACTTTCCTCTATGCGGCGGTGGCTGCTTCTCCCGCTGGCTTCGCGCAGACGGCCAGGTGAAAAAGTCTGAAGCAGAATGTGCGATGAAACAGTTTTTTATAAAAAGATATGTGAGGAAACGCTGATTCGAGCAAAGCATCCGTGCTTACTTACAACTGATTACATTTTTTATTTTTCATATCGATAGAACCGATTGATTTCAAGGAGGATATATCAATGAAAAGACAGGGGACATTTCCATTCACAGCCATCATCGGGCAGGATACGATGAAAAGAGCACTTGTGCTGAATGTCGTCAATCCAAAGCTAGGCGGAGTACTGATTCAGGGCGAGAAAGGGACGGCAAAGTCGACCGCTGTGCGCGCTCTTGCTGACCTTCTTCCGCCGCGCCGCTGCATCAAGGGATGCCGTTTCCATGATGATCCGGATGACAAGGCAAACTGGTGTGATGAATGCCATGAAAAATACGACCATGCAGAACCGGAAGTAGAGATGCTGCCGATGAAAGTGGTCGAGCTTCCAGTCAGTGCGACGGAAGACCGTGTCGTCGGGACACTGGATATCGAAGCCGCTATCCGTGAAGGCAAGCGTTCCTTTGAAACAGGCATTCTTGCAGATGCGAACCGCAACATTCTCTATGTCGATGAGATCAATCTGCTGGATGACCATGTCGTCGATGTACTTCTTGACTCGGCCGCTATGGGGATCAATACCGTAGAGCGTGAAGGAATTTCCTACTCTCATCCGGCGCGCTTTTCCCTGGTCGGCACGATGAACCCGGAAGAAGGGGACATCCGTCCGCAGCTTCTTGACCGTTTCGCTCTTTCTGTCAAGGTCGTTGGCGAACAGGATCCGGAAAAGAGAGCTGAAATCATCAAACGTCGTCTGGCTTATGAAGCGGATCCGCAGCCGTTCCTCGATGCATGGAAGGATGAGCAGGAGAAAGAAGTCCGCCGCATCGAGCGTGCGATGAAGCTGCTCCCGCAGGTCACGGTCTCGAATGACATTCTGCTGCTGGCTGCCAAGATTTCTATCACGCTCGGCGTCGATGGCCATCGTGCAGACATCACGCTGATCAAGACGGCAGAAACCATCGCGGCAGTCGAAGGGCACACCGAGGTCACGAAGGAAGACATTCGTGAGGCTTCCCGTCTGGCACTCCCGCACCGTATGAGACGCCGTCCTTTCGAAGAACAGACTCTGGACTGGTCTGAAGTGGATAAGGTCATCGACAATGAAGCGTAACGGATTTCCTTTCGCTGCCATCTGTGGTGCAGAAAATGCGAAGGAAGCGATCCTCCTCACCCTGATAAACCCGCATGCCGGAGGACTTCTCCTGTCTGGCGAAAAGGGAACAGGGAAATCCACACTCGTCCGAAGCGCCAGAGAGCTTCTGGACGCCCCGTGGGTAGAGGTGCCGATCAGCATCACAGAAGACCGGCTCTTCGGGGCTATCGATGCCGAAGAGGCCATTCGGAGCGGACACAAAAAGCTCCTGCCTGGTCTTATCGATGAAGCCAATGATGGACTGCTCTACATTGATGATGCGAATCTGCTGCGCGACGACCTGCTTTCTGCCATTCTGAATATTCGCGAGGCAGGCGGCTACCGACTTGAGCGTGACGGTCTCTCCGAGCAGAGAGAGTCCCGCTTTACGGTACTTTCTGTCATGAATCCAGAAAGTGGTACGCTCTCTTCCTCCTCACTCGATCGTTTCGGGCTCTTTGCGCAGGTAGAGCCTGCGACAGATGATAAGACCAGGATTGAAATCATTCGACGTGTACTGGATTTCGAAAAAGATGGACTTGCTTTCCGTAAGAAATGGGAGCAGGAAACAGAAGCGCTGAAAGATCAGATCGCAAAAGCCAGAGAGAGACTTAAAGAAGTCGAAGTATCACCGGCCATGATCCAGCTGGCTGCCGTCTATACACTGAAGGCGCATGTAGCGGGTCATCGTGCTGATATTTATCTCATCGAAGCTGCCAGAGCCGAAGCGGCATTGGCTGGCAGAAAATATGTCCTTCCGAAAGATCTTGAAAAGGCGGCTGTATTCGTACTGCCTCACCGCATGAGAAAAGCGGAAGAAGAGGAAAGCAGGCGAGAGGATACAGAAAATCCGCCGCCTCAGCCGCCAGATAACGAGGAATCGCCGAAGCATCAGCCACAGGACCCTTCACAAAGTGAACAGGATTTTACAAGACCGGAGCAGCCGCAGCCTGAGCAGACGGATACGGAAGACAGCAAGGGTAATGAGGATCAAAATGATACCAATGCTCAGATGTCGAATCCGAAGGGGGCTTCTCGTGAACGTGTAGATGCGGCAAATCTCCATGTCAATCTGCCTCCGATGTGGATCGAGCCTGCCAAGGACAGAAAGCCAAAGAAAGGGAGCGGTAAGCGAAGTCTTACCATGACTGACCTTATGCAGGGGCGTTATGTACGTGCGGAAATCCCAAAAGCAAAGACAAGCGACATTGCTTTCGATGCCACTTTGCGTGCGGCGGCCCCGTATCAGAAGGCCCGTCCGTCGAATGGATGTGCTGTCGTCATCAGAAAAGATGACCTTCGCAGCAAAGTGCGTGAAAAACGTACGGGGAATATTTTCCTTTTCGTTGTCGATGCCTCTGGTTCCATGGGTGCTCGGGAACGTATGAAAACTGTCAAAGGTGTCATCTTCAAGATCCTTCTCGATGCGTATCAGAAACGTGATCGCGTCGGCATGATCGCCTTCCGTAAGAAACAGGCTGAGGTCCTTCTCCCTGTCACAAGAAGCGTGGATTTTGCACAGAAGAAACTTGCCTCTATGCCGACCGGTGGTAAGACGCCGCTTGCCAAAGGTCTTCTCAAAGCGGAGGATGTACTCGATATGCTCTATCGACAGGATCCGGCGCAGGATCCCGTCGTCATTCTCATCACCGATGGTCGTGCGACCAGCCCGCTCAATGAAGGGACCGATCCCGTGACCGATGCCATGGATGAAGCGAAACGCATAGGACGCCGACATCTTCCTGTGGCCGTCATCGATACGGAGGCTGGCTTTATCCGTCTCGGTCTTGCGAAAAAGATCGCAAAAGCTATGGGAGCATCCTATTTCCAGGTCGATAAAATGACAGAAGACCAGCTTCTCCATATTTGGCGCTGTATGTAAATGAAGAGAAGACGTGGCGTGCGCTATATTCAATGATAGCTGTCTCTTCTTTGATGAGGCATCAAAAAATCCGACTGTTTACAAATGTAAACAGTCGGATTTTTACGTGCATGGAAAGAAAAGGAGGGAGACAACGGACCGAATCGATGCGTTCTTAGTCCATGTTTGCGACCAGTGTTTTTAAATAGTTCTTGAAATCTTCTCCGAGGTCTTCCCGGCGAAGAGCGAATTCAACGGTCGCCTTGAGGTAGCCGAGCTTATTTCCCGTATCATAACGCTTACCGGTGAAATTGTAGGCATAGACATGACCATCATGTGCCATGACGCGGAGGGCGTCGGTGAGCTGGATCTCTCCGCCCTTCCCGGGCTTCGTCTGTTCCAGAATTCCGAAAATATCAGGCGTGATGACGTAACGGCCGAGCGCTGCGAATTGGCTCGGTGCTTCCTCTATAGACGGTTTCTCGATCATATCCTTAACGTGAACCAGATTCGGATCTTTTGTTGGTACGCCGTTCACGATGCCATAAGAGGAGACCGCGCTTTGGGGGACGATCTGGCAGCCGATGATGGTGGCACCTGTCTTTTGGTACTGGTCCATAAGCTGCTTCAGTGCCGGGGTTTCATTGCCATTGTACACGACATCATCACCAAGAATGACGCCGAATGGTTCATCATCAATGAAATCCTTCGCGCAGAGTATGGCGTCGCCGAGGCCTCTCATATATGGCTGACGGGTGTAGTGGATCTTGACGGAAGCGACCTTGCGGACTTCTTTCAGAAGATCCATTTTGCCGGATTCATAAAGATGCTCTTCGAGTTCAGGGGAGGAGTCGAAGTGGTCTTCGATAGCCCTCTTGGCGTGACCGGAAATGATCAGGATCTGCTCAATGCCGCTTGCTTTGATCTCTTCGACGATATACTGGATGGTGGGTTTGTCGACGATAGGCAGCATTTCCTTCGGCATGGCTTTTGTTTCCGGCAGGAAACGAGTGCCAAAGCCGGCGGCCGGAATGACGGCTTTTCTGATTTTCTGCATGATAACTCTCCTTCTTATGAATTTTATACTTGAGGTGCGTAGAAGAATAAAAAGGGAATCATTTCCTACTTTTTATATCCATAGGGATGTGATTTATGCCATTTCCAAGCGGAAGCAATGATTTCCCTTGTATCAGAATGGCTGGGATGCCAGCCGAGGACAGCTTTACACTTTCTGGAAGAGGCGATAAGGACAGCGGGATCGCCGCTGCGGCGCGCTTCTTCTGTCACTTTGAAATCGATGCCCGTCACTTCTTTGGCGGTGTCGATGATATCGCGGACAGAGAAGCCGTTTTCACTGCCAAGATTGAAATAGGTGCTTTCGCCGCCCCGTAAGAGGTACTGCATGGCAAGTATGTGTGCATCCGCAAGATCCACGACATGGATATAGTCACGAATGCAAGTTCCGTCTGGCGTCGGGTAGTCCGTGCCGTAGATTGCGATGTGGTCGCGCACCCCTTGTGCGGTTTTCAGAATGAGAGGAATCAGGTGAGACTCCGGATTGTGATCCTCCCCGATCGTGCCGTCCAGCGCAGCACCGGCAGCATTGAAGTAGCGCAGAGCTACATAAGAGAGACCGTAAGCATTCGTAAAGTCGCGCATCATATGCTCTATGACGAGCTTTGTGCGTCCATAGACATTGGTCGGATTATGTGGGAAATCTTCTTCAATCGGCGTTTTTTCGGGTTCGCCGTATACCGCGGCCGTGGAAGAGAATACGATCTTGGAGACGCCTGCTTTCTGCATGCCAAGAAGCAGGTGGAGCGTCCCTTCGACGTTATTTGTATAATACTTGGCAGGATCCACCATGGATTCTCCGACAAGTGAATAGGCTGCGAAATGGATGACACCGTCGATTTTATATGCTTCGAGGGTTTTAGCGACGAAATCAATGTCGTGAATGTCACCTTTGACGAGTGTCACACCTTCAGGCACGGACTCTGCATGCCCTGTGGAGAGATTATCGAAAACCACTGGCGTCAGTCCTTCGGCAGCTGCCAGTGCGCGGACCGTGTGGGAACCAATATAGCCGGCACCACCGGTGACAAGAATATTCATAAAGGCCTCCCGATTCTGTTGATTTTAAAATACCTTACTAGTATAACATATGGGATAAAGGGTCAAGAGAGAGCATGCTCATAGGCGCATTTTCTGTCCACATGCCTGTATCATCTTTTTTCATTCCAGAAGAGCAGATCGATGAGCATGACACCAGTAAAGCAGAAGGGCGCGACGCTGTCTGCGTGAAGAACCTGCAGAAAGGCGTAAAGACTGAAAAAGAGAATCGCGTATAGCAGAAGAATGGCTGCGAAGGGGGATTTCTTTTTCCAAAAAGAAATCCAGTAGCCGATGGCAACAAAAAGAAGGCACAGCAGCGGGTACCAGTTGATAAGAAAAGCTGTCATAGAAAGCTCCTTTGCGTGCGGCTATGAAGTGCCGCGCTTTGACGAATTTCATGTTTTCTTCATGGTAACAGTTTCGAATGCCATGTACAATAGTTTTTCTTCATAAATAACATAATATATAATATTTGTTTTTTCATTTATATCACTTTCTGTAAATGGAGATTTCTGCGATATCATGATGATACACAAGCGGAATCGGGCAGTCATGAAGTTTCTACATTCTGCAGTACTTGACAATTCGCGAGCCTCTGTACGCTTTCATATCAATTTCTAACGAAATATGGTACAATAAAACGGTGCATAACAGCAATTTTTAAGGGAAACCCTTTCCCTATAACTGTTTCATAATCATTTTGAGGAGGTTTATGATGAAAAAAGGTAAATTATATGGCATCGGTGTAGGTCCGGGAGATTCAAAACTTCTGACTGTCAAGGCGGTCGAAGCTATCGAGCAGGCAGATATGATCATCACACCAAAGACGGAGAAAAAGGAAGGGTCTGTTGCTTTTAATATCGCAAAGCCCTATATCCCGGATACCGTTGAAATTTTCCCGATGGTCTTCCAGATGAATACTGACATGGAGGCTGTGAATAAGCAGTGGGAAATCAACCGCAAGTTGATTCAGGAAAAATTGGACGAAGGAAAGAATCTGGTTTTCCTGACTCTGGGTGATCCGATGCTCTACAGCACATATATGTATATTTTCAATGAGTTCAAAGACTCTGAAGAATATGAAGTCGAGACGATTCCGGGGATCCCTGCTTTTCTCGGCATTGCATCCTATATCGGGCTGCCTGTGACAGAATGGGAGGAAAATGTTCTCATCATTCCGGCGACCTGCGACCCGAAGAAATTTGATCAGGCACTGGCTGCCTGCGATAATGCGGTGATCATGAAAGTATACAAGAGCTTTGCTTTCGTGCAGGAAGAGCTTAGAAAGCATCACATGCTTGAGCGTTCTGTCATGGTATCGCGCGCAGGACTTCCTGATGAGATCGTCATTCGTGATATCGGCGGACTTCCGGCAGATTATAAGCCCAATTATCTGTCTACCATCATTGCCAAAAAGGATAAGTAAATATGGAATCTATCGCTCGTCCAAGGATTGTGATCGCCGGTACGAACAGCGGTGTCGGAAAGACGACCATCGTGACCGGACTCTTAGCTTATTTTCATTCCAAGGGATATGCTGTACAGCCTTTCAAAGTAGGTCCGGACTATATTGATCCCGGATTTCATGGAAAGGCGGCCGGGCGAAATTCCTATAATTTGGATACCTGGATGACACCGCCGGACCGATTGGTACCGACATTTGCCTCGCTGTCGAAAGGGGCGGATATTTCCATTATCGAAGGAGTCATGGGGCTCTATGATGGTGGTGCGAATGGCATCAGTTCGTCTGCGGATATCGCAAAGAAACTCAAGGCACCTGTGGTGCTGGTACTCGACTGCAAATCGGTGGGTTACAGCATCGCTGCGACGGCGCTTGGCTTTAGGGAATATGATCCGAATGTCCATATCGCAGGGGTCATCCTGAATCGTCTGGGCACAGACCGACATGAAGCGATGGTGCGCGAGGTCATGGAGAAGATCCATATGCCTGTACTGGGGGCTTTCCACCGGGACGATGCATTGCAGACACCGGAGCGTCATTTGGGTCTTACTCCCGTGACGGAAATTGAAACGCAGGCGCTCATTGAGCACATGGGGGAAGCTGCTGGAAAATGGGTAGATACAGAGGCAGTCTTGAACGTGGCAAGGCAGGCTCCTCTGCTGGAAGTCGAGGAAAGCGAAACAAAACTCAAGGTTAAAAATGTACGCATCGGCGTGGCGCGGGATGAAGCTTTTTCTTTTTATTATCCGGCCAGTCTCGAAGCGCTTGAACGGCAAGGCGCAGAGCTTGTTGATTTTAGTCCGCTCCGGGATTCCAGCATTCCTGACGTCGATGGTCTGATCTTCGGCGGTGGGTTTCCAGAGATGTTTCTTCATGAGTTGGTCGGAAACACGGCTATGAAAGCATCTATTCGGGAAGCGGCTGCATGCGGCATGCCAATCTATGCAGAATGCGGCGGGTTGATGTATCTTTGCGAGAAGATCCAAGGCTTTGACGGAGACTCCTATGAGATGGTCGGCCTTGTCCCCGGAGTTTGCGAGATGCAGAAGAAACTCCAGCGTGTGGGCTATGTGACTGGCAAGGCTCTTAGAAAGAGCGTTATCGCAGATCAAGGGGATCTCCTGAAGGGGCATGAGTTTCATTTCTCCACTCTTTCCTGTGGAGAGGATTTCCCCTGGGCATATACTCTTCAGGGGACACGGCAGAAGGCGGGGCACATCGAGGGCTATGCAAAGGATAATGTACTGGCAAGCTATCTGCACCTTTCCTTTGATGGAAACCCAACAGCTGCAGAAAAATGGATCGCATCGTGTGAGGCCTTTAAGAAGAGCCGCAAATAGGATGGTTTCATCGAGAAGTACGCAGTTTACGATTGGGCATGGTACTTTTCCGGTGGAACCGCAGAAGCTGATGCATCATGTATGCTTTTTATGAGGGCAAATCTATGACTGTACAAAAAGGACTGGTTCTGATCAATACAGGGACCGGTAAAGGAAAAACTACGGCGGCCCTGGGGACAGCGATCCGCGCCTGGGGAGATGGCCAGAAGGTGCTGATCCTTCAATTCATCAAGGGAGCCTGGAAGTATGGTGAGTTGAAAGCCGTTGAGACTTTGGGTGAGGGAAATGACCGCATCCAGATTCGGCCGATGGGTGACGGCTTCGTCTTCCATAATAAGGATAAAGAAAGTGAAGAAGAATTCCGGCGGAAAACGGAACTGGCTAAGGAAGCCTGGCAGATGGTCGAAAAAGAAGTCATGAGTGATGCATGGGATCTTATTGTTTTAGATGAGATCAATTATGCCATTCACTTTGGCATGATTTCTGCAGGTGAAGTAGCGGAGCTCATTCAGAAAAGACCGGAGCGCCTCAATATGATCCTGACGGGACGCTATGCTGAGCAGCAGCTTATTGATCTTGCAGATACCGTTACTGAGATGACGCTTGTGAAGCATGCTTTCCAGAAAGGCATCCGTGCAAGAAAAGGAATAGAGTTTTAAGGAAACGCGGATAACGATTTAAGTAGCGCTCCCTTCAATAAAAAGCAGTACCTCATGGGAATGGGGTGCTGCTTTTTAAATGATTTCAAGGTTTACTGATGAAGATTTGGGGTTTTGAGACGTAAGAAGGGGGGGAAAATCGGTGAATGTTGTATCTTTGCAGCCTGTTAGATCTGCCTTTGCTTTGCATCTGATGGCTGCTGACTTTTCCACTTTTCTGACGATCGTCGCCAGATCCGGATCTCGAAGTTTCTCTTTTATACATATTATTCACACGTTCGTAAAAACCCTATTCTGTCAATCCATGACTTTTCGTCGAGTCCTATAGAATTTTTTGATTTGATAAAAATGAGATATCATGTATAATATACATGGAAGGATAAGCAAGAGCTTATTCACGAAAGGAGGATTTCATTATGGAATTAACAGTTAGAGGCAAGAATCTTGAAATGACTGATGCGCTGCATTCCTATGTAGAAAAGCATACAGGTAAGATCCAGAGGTACTTCGATAAACCGATAAAGATTAATGTATTACTCCGTATTTCCAATATGACCAAAACTTGTGAAACTACAGTTTTCGTAGACGGCGTCATTCTTCGTGGTGTCGAAAAATCTGATGATATGTACAAATCTATCGATCTCGTTTTCGACAAGGTGGAACGTCAGATTCATAAATATAAGACTCGTCTGGCAAAGAAATTCAAAGAAAAGAATACATTGTCCCGTCAGTTTGTTCTGGAAAAAGAACCGATCGCTGCACAGGCGGATGCTGATTTTGAGATCGTGAAGACGAAACACTTCAATATCAGCCCGATGTCGCCGGAAGAAGCCATTCTGCAGATGAATCTTCTGGGACACAACTTCTTCATGTTCTTCAATTCTGATACGGAAGCGATGGCTGTCGTATATCGCAGAGATGATGGCAAATATGGCCTGATCGATGCTGAAAAATAAGAAAAGCTGATTTTTTATAAAAAAGGAGCGGAAATTTCCGCTCCTTTTTTGACTATAGCCTACGAGTTTGTTAAAATGAAATAGTATGTAGGTATAGAATTACTGATGGTATAAAAAGAAATGAATATTCTTGTGAGTTTACTCGGTCATGCTTGTATCGGGGTCTCCTTCCTGATTTCTTTTACCATCACTTTTACAACGCTTGTACTATAAAAGGAGCTGTGTCCATGTTTGATAAGTTTTTTGACAGACTCTTCAATGGATCCAATGAGAAGGAAATCAAAAAGATCCGTAAAATTGTAGAGCAACAGATTAATCCTTTGGAGGATGGTCTGAAGAAGCTGAGCGATTCTTCTCTGGCGAACAAAACCAATGAATTCAAAGCACGTCTTGCCAAGGGTGAGACACTGGATGATATCTTGCCGGAGGCTTTTGCGGTCATTCGTGAAGCCTCTCGCCGCGTGCTGGGGATGCGTCACTTCGATACCCAGCTGATTGGCGGTATTATTCTGCATCGTGGAAACATCGCTGAGATGTGTACCGGTGAAGGCAAGACGCTGGTTGCTACGGCACCGGTCTATCTGAATGCGCTGGAAGGAAAGGGCGTCCACGTTATTACCGTCAATGATTATCTGGCGAAACGAGACAGCGAATGGATGGGACAGGTATACAAATTTCTGGGTCTCTCCGTCGGCCTTATTATTCATGATCTGGATTTCAACCAGAGAAAAATCGCATACAATTCAGATATCACCTACGGAACAAATAATGAATTCGGTTTTGATTACCTGCGTGATAACATGGTCACTTCCCTCGATCAGATGGTACAGCGTCCGTTGCACTACTGCCTGATCGATGAAGTGGACTCCATCCTGATCGATGAAGCTCGTACACCGCTGATCATTTCCGGTCCGGGGCAGAAATCGACAGATGACTACTACACCGTCGCCAAACTCGTCCCACAGCTGAAAAAAGAGGAAGACTACACCATCGATGAGAAGCAGAAGACGGTAGCACCGACCGAAGCCGGTGTGGCAAAGATGGAAAAGCTGCTGCATGTAGAGAACCTCTATGATGCAGAGAATCTGGAGCTGAATCATCTCTTTGTCCAGGCACTCCGTGCACAGACAATGATGACCCGCGATAAAGACTATGTAGTCAAGGACGGGGAAGTCGTTATCGTTGATGAATTCACCGGCCGTCTCATGTATGGCCGCCGCTATTCCGATGGTCTGCATCAGGCGATCGAAGCCAAGGAAGGGCTTGAAGTACAGCGTGAAAGCCAGACGCTAGCGACGATCACTTTCCAGAACTATTTCCGTATGTATGACAAGCTGGCAGGTATGACCGGTACGGCGAAGACGGAAGAGCAGGAATTCATTAAAATTTATGGGCTGCCAGTTCTTCAGGTACCGACGAACAAGCCGATCCAGCGTAAGGATCTGCCGGATGTCATTTTCAAGAACAAACGCGGTAAGTATAAAGCGGTCGTCAGAGAAGTAGAGCGCCGTCATGCGACGGGGCAGCCAATACTGATCGGCACGACATCTATCGAGCAGTCTGAAGAACTTTCGCATATGCTTGATCAGGCGAACATTCCGCACTCTGTCCTGAATGCGAAGTACCATGAACGAGAAGCTGCCATTGTTGCGCTGGCTGGTCAGAAGGGCGCGGTCACGATCGCGACGAACATGGCAGGCCGAGGCACCGATATTTCTCTGGGTGAAGGCGTCGCAGAACTTGGCGGGCTTGCCATCATCGGTACGGAACGACATGAAAGCCGCCGTATCGATAACCAGCTCCGTGGACGTGCCGGCCGTCAGGGGGATCCGGGTTCCAGCCAGTTCTTCCTGTCTTTGGAAGATGACCTGCTTCGTATCTTTGGCGGGGATAACATCAAGAGCTTTATGGAAAAGATGGGCCTTGAAGAAGATGAACCGATCAACAGCCGCATGGTTTCAAATGCCATTCAGAAAGCACAGAAACGTGTCGAAGCACGCAACTTTGATATTCGTAAGTACGTCCTGGAATATGATGATGTCATGAACCAGCAGCGTAAAGTCGTCTATGACCAGCGCAGAAAGATCCTTGAAGGCGAAGACATGAAAGACCAGATCCTTTCTATGGTGGATAACATCATCGAAAAGGGGATGGAGACCTATGCGGATCCGAAGCTGTATCCGGAAGAATGGGATTTCGCCGGCCTGTTGAAGTATGCAGAAAAATATTTCCTGGCTCCGGGTGACCTGAAGCTTGAAGAAATCGAAGACATGAGTCGTGAAGAAGTCGAAGATAAGCTGAAAACCATGGCTCATGAGACATACAATGCAAGAGAAGAATCCATTGGGTCTCCTATGATGCGCGAACTTGAAAAAGCGGTCATGCTGAAGGTCGTCGATTCTAAGTGGATGGAACACTTAGATGACATGGATATGCTGAAGGAAGGCATCAGCCTGCGTTCCTATGGTCAGAGAAATCCGATCGTAGAATACAAGGTTGAAGCGTTCGACATTTTCGAAGAAATGCAGCAGGCCATGATGGAAACCATCATCCTTTACCTCTATCACATCCAGATCCGCTTTACAACAGATCCGGAAGAAGGGGCGCACCTTGAAAAACCGGAAGCTCCGGCAGCTGAGGATCATTTGAAAGAAGCTGAAGAGCATTATGTCGACGACAATGGAGATGCGGAGACCGAAGCGGCTGAAGAGAAAAAATAAGCACGAATAGCAGCTTTTCTATGATTGAGGATAGGACCTTGATCAGGATCCGCTATATTTAGTTTGTATAATCCAGCAAATGTTATTCATCAGTCTGCCACCTGGCAGCCTGATGATTTGCTGTTTTATTTTATAGTATTAAAAAATAATCACAAAACAGAAAGCGAGATGACTATCAGATGTTGGAAGATTTGAAAAAAACCTTGACAGACCTGCTGAATCATGAAAAAGAAATAAGGGATTCACTTTGACTTACCTCAGCTGAAAGAAAGAATCGCAAGTTACGATATTCAGATGAGTGATCCGACATTCTGGGATGATGCAGATAAAGCCCGTGAGATCTCACAGGCAGCAACAGAAGCCAAGGATGCCTATGATACATACACCCGCCTCTTTGACAGAGCGGAAAGCCTGAAGGATCTTCTGGATCTTGCCATCGAGGAAGATGATCAGGGGATGGAGCCGGAAATTAAGGCAGAGCTTGATGAGCTGAAAGAGATCCTTGATAAAAAGGAGATCGAGCTTCTTTTGAGCGAACCCTACGATGCGAATAATGCCATCATTACCTTCCATGCCGGGGCAGGCGGTACCGAAGCACAGGACTGGACCGAGATGCTGATCCGTATGTATATCAAATGGGCTGAAGCGGAAGGCTTTGCTATCGAGGAGCTGAATATGCTTCCTGGCGATGAAGCCGGTATCAAGAGTGCGGAATACATGGTCAAAGGCAAGTACGCCTACGGATTCCTGAAATCCGAAAAAGGGGTCCACCGTCTTGTCCGTATTTCTCCTTTTGATGCGGCGAAACGTCGTCATACGTCTTTCTCCGCCGTGGATGTCATGCCGGAAATCAGTGATGATGTCGAAGTCGATCTGAACATGGCAGATGTCCGTGTGGATTATTATCGTTCCAGCGGTGCCGGCGGACAGCATATCAATAAGACGAGCTCGGCTGTCCGAATGACTCATATTCCTACGGGGATCGTCGCTGCCTGCCAGAATGAACGCTCCCAGTTCCAGAATAAGGAACAGTGTCTTCGTCTTCTCCGTGCCAAGCTGTATGAACTCGAGCTGAAGAAACGCGAACAGATGACCAAAGACATCGAAGGCGAGCAGCAGGCGATCGAATGGGGTAGCCAGATCCGTTCCTATGTATTCCAGCCGTATACCCTTGTCAAGGATAACCGGACGGGCATTGAAACGGGCAATATCCAGGGCGTCATGGATGGGGATCTGAATCCTTTCATTGAAGGCTTCCTGAAACAGAACAAATTCAACATCAAAGCAAAGTAAAAGGATGGATAGAATGAAAGGTTTACAACAGACCGTCTTCAAACTGCTAGCCGTTCTGATTCTGATCGGAGCCATGGCGGGAGCCTGGATTTCCTGGCAGCGTTACCATGTAGAAGCGGCTGCCCAGACCGTTGAAATGGTCTACGATTATAACAATATCCTGGATAGTGCAGCTGTCGAGCGAACCACCACAGATGCGCTTTTTGAGCTGTATCGTAAAAATGGTGTGACTTCGCTTGCGGTCTATGATGAAACCCCGGAAAAGCTCGTAAATCACAATTTCATTCGTGTATATCGTGGTTATGAATTTCAGGCGCGGCATCCGGAGATTTCGGGCATCCTGCCGGATAAGATCTATATCCAGCCGGTGGATACAGCGGATGGAAGCACCTATTTTAAGGAAATGGCTGACCATCTCTCGCTTCTTTACAGCAGGGATGAGGTCAAGGCGATTTCAGAAAATGGGGTTGAAGCTCTTGAAGTCTCTGGCGTCTATGATAAATTCATGACGATGCCGCTTGGCATTTTCACAAATACGGTCAAACGCGCCGGATCGCATGGCTTTTATGTTGTCCTTCGTCCGGCTAATGTGGCGCATGCGCCCAAGGCCTTTATCGATGATTTTTTCCACGCGATCGATGCTTCGGATAAAGTCAGCGGTGTCATTTTCCAGGGAAAAGAAGTTTTCGGCTACAAGGAATATCAGAAGGAAGTCACTGAGGGGCTCAACCAGCGGCGCATCCCGATCGTTATGATCGAAGCGCAGAGTCAGCTTGGCTTTGAACCGCAGGCAGGACTGCTGGATATGGCACATCATTCGGATTATCATCTGGTGCGTCTCTATGCGATGTCCAAGGATGAGCTGATCAAGCTAAATCAGAAAGAAGCCGCGGCTCGATTCTATATTTCGGATATCGAAAGAAATATCCGTATGAATCTTTTCCCATCGTATAAGTTTGCACTTGATGGAAAAACGCTCTCTGAGACGAATGCAGCATACATCGCCGGCGTCAGGGATCGTCTGGAAAATCATGGCTTCTCTGTCGGCAAAGCCTCTGTGATGGATGCCTATTTCCCGGAGAAACCGCTTCGCGCTGTCGCTATGGCAGGTGCGGTATCTCTTATCGTTCTGACTCTGCTTTTGCTCATTCCGCACCTTTCTCGGTATGGAATGGCAATAGAAGTGGTGGGGCTCATCGGGGCAGAAGTGCTTTACTGGTTCCTCCATGTGAATATCCTTCTGCAGCTTCTGGCACTTGGCGCGGCGGTCTGCACGCCTGTTGTCGTTGTGTCTCTCTTCCTTCAGTATTGCTTAAAAAAGAAAGACACAGCTTTTTCAGAAGTCGGCTGGGGACGTCTCTTCGGCGAGTCAGTCATGATCCTTTGGGGGTGTGGGATCCTTTCCCTGATCGGAGCCTGCTTTGTCAGTGGTCTTCTGAGTGATATCCGTTTCTTTTTGGAAATGGAATATTTCCGTGGCGTCAAAGCGACTTTTGTGTTGCCGCTGGTTCTGATTTCCGTTGTCTACATCCAGAAATTCCCATTCTTTGGAAAAACTGTGACATCCGATAAGGATTTTGTTTCTTTTGTCAAGAAATTCTGCTCGATCCAGATTCGTCTGGGACTTCTTGCAGGACTTGGCGTTCTGGCCATTGTCGGCCTTGTCTTTATTGGACGCAGTGGTAACAATGGGGCTCCTGTTCCGCAGTTTGAGATCGCGCTTCGCCGTTTCCTCGAAGATGTGATGTATGCACGCCCCAGAGAGAAGGAATTCCTCTTCGGACATCCTGCTGTGCTTGTCTCTCTTGCTGCGCTCTATCGGAAATGGCCGCAGCTCCTGCACTATTTCCTGATCGTCGCCGTGACGATCGGGCAGGGATCTATGGTGGAAACTTTCGCACACATGAGGAGTCCGTTTGTTCTTAGCTTTATTCGTGGACTGGATGGTCTGGCCGCCGGCACGCTCTCTATGGTGGGCGCACTTCTTGCAGTCATGATCCTTGTCCGTCTGACGAAGTTCTTTGGAGAACGATATGGCAAAGTATAATATTGTGATCTCCGGTTATTATGGATTTCATAATGCCGGGGATGAAGCGATGCTGCTTGCCATACTACAGGCGCTTCGGAAGACCTTCAACGCGCCCTCTATCACTGTGATCTCGGGAAATCCTTCGGATACGGCAAGAACATTCGGAGTGAAGGCTGTGCCTCGCTTCGGCATTCTGCCGATCCTCTCATCTCTTTTTCGGACAGATCTCCTGATCAGTGGCGGCGGGAGCCTGCTGCAGGATGTGACCAGCTGGAAAAGCATGATCTATTATCTCACCATCATCATTGTTGGTGTGCTTTTCCGGAAACAGGTCTTCCTCTATTCTCAGGGGATCGGTCCTGTGCGTTACCGCATCATCCGTATTATACTGAAGCATGTATTAAACCATGTGGATGCCATCACGGTGCGTGACAGTGAGTCGAAGGGATTTCTTCAGCGACTCGGAGTACATCGCACTATTTATACGACAGCGGACGCTGTACTTTCTCTTGATCCTGTTTCTTTGGAGAATGGGAAGGAAATCCTCGCAAGGAATCATGTGGACCCTTCGAAGAAACGGGTCGGTATCGCCATACGCAGCTGGGCGGATACTTCTCGCTGGATGAAGCCGCTTCGTGCCTATATCGAGCGGCTCACCCGGGAGAAGGACTGCTCGGTCGTCTTGATTCCGATGCAGTTTCCGGAAGACAAGCGCGCAGCGGAAGCAGAGATCGAAGAGAGCGACCGAGTCCATGTGCTAAAAGAATCCTACAGCATTGAAGAGTTGATTTCACTCATGGGAAATATGGATGTCGTCGTGGGTATGCGGCTGCATGCCATGATCTTCTCTGCTTTGATGCATGTCCCTTTTCTGGGTATCTCTTATGATCCGAAAATCGATAATTTCTTGGCACTGATTCATAGAAAAGCATCTTGCTCGATTCATCATATGGATGCTGAAACATTGTACAAGGATACTTGCCGTTTCCTGGATGCGCCGGTCTCGCCAGAAGAATGGAAGCAGGTCGACGAGCTAAGAAAACAGGCTTGTGAGAATGTAAAAATATTGAAATCTTTAGTGAATCACAAGGAGGAAAACAAATGAGTCAGCTGACAGCAGAAGAGCTTACTGCTCTCAAAAGCAAGGCAAAAGATGTACGCATCGACATTTTGAAAATGATCACCAAAGCCAACTCCGGCCATACGGGTGGTTCTCTTTCCGCAGCGGACATCCTGACCTTACTGTTTTTCCATGAAATGAAGGTAGATCCCAAAGATCCGAAGAAGGCTGACCGTGACCGTCTGGTCCTTTCCAAAGGCCATGCAGCACCGGCCCTTTATGCCGTACTGGCAGAAAAAGGATATTTCCCCAAAGAAGAACTGGATACACTTCGTCAGGCAGGTCATATGCTGCAGGGGCATCCGGACATGAAACATACACCGGGTGTCGACATGACGACAGGTTCTCTGGGGCAGGGCATCAGTGCTGCCTGCGGTATGGCGCTTGCTTCCAAGATGAACAAGGCTGACTGGAGAGTGTATGCGATCCTAGGGGATGGCGAACTCGAAGAAGGACAGGTCTGGGAGGCAGCCATGTATGCGGCGCATTACAAGCTCGACCATCTGACGGCTTTCGTAGATAACAACGGGTTGCAGATCGATGGACCAATCACAGAGGTCATGTCCTCACTTCCTATCGGAGAAAAATTCCAGGCTTTTGGCTGGCATGTCATTGAAACCGATGGGCATGATATGGAAAAACTTCATGAAGCCATTGAAGAGGCAAAGACCATTTCCGGCAAACCGACCATGATCGTCATGAAGACGGTCAAGGGCAAAGGCGTACCGGAAATTGAAAACCAGGTCGGCTGGCATGGCAAGGCACCAAGCAAAGAAGAATGTGAAAGATTTATTAAAGCAGTGGAGGCAGAATGATGGGTAAGGCAACTCGTGACGCATACGGTGAAGCACTGAAAGAACTCGGTGCTGTAAATCCTGATATCGTAGTTTTGGATGCTGACCTCTCTGCATCCACCAAGACGCAGGTTTTTGCCAAAGCATATCCGGATCGTTTCTTCGATACTGGCATTGCTGAAGGGAATATGATGGGCGTGGCAGCGGGTCTTGCTGCGGCTGGCAAGATTCCATTCGCTTCGACATTTGCTGTTTTCGGTGCGGGCAGAGCATATGAACAGATCAGAAACTCCATCTGCTACCCGAAACTGAATGTCAAAGTGGCGGTCACTCATTCCGGCCTGACGGTCGGTGAAGATGGTGCGACCCACCAGATGCTCGAAGACATTACACTCATGCGTGCGCTGCCGAATATGACGGTCGTCGTTCCGGCTGATGCCGCTGAGACGAAAGCTGTGATCAAGTGGGCAGCGGACTACCATGGTCCGGTGTATATCCGTATGGGTCGCGCGAAATGCGATGATATCTGTCCAGAGGATTATACCTTCACTCCGGGCGTTTCTTATGAAGCGGTTTCCGGTAGTGATGTGACCATCATCGCCTGCGGTATCATGGTCGCTAAAGCCGTGAAAGCAGCAGAGCTTTTGAAAGAAAAAGGAATTTCTGCGCGTGTGATCAACATGAGCTCCATCAAACCGATCGATGAGAAAGCCATCCTGAAAGCGGCAGAAGAGACTGGTGCGATCCTGACCTGTGAAGAACATACGGTAAAAGGTGGGCTTGGTGGCGCTGTCGCTGAGGTACTTTGTCTCCATAAACCGGTACCGATGTCTATGATCGGAACGGAAGACACCTTTGGTGAATCCGGCACAGCTGATGATCTGCTTGAAAAATATGGTCTCACCGCAGAACACATTGCGGAAGAAGCAGCCGCATTGATTGCCAGGAAGTGAGGATTTAATGATTACGTTTGATCAGGTGTCCCTGCAGTACGATGCAAAACACACCGCGCTCAGTAACATTAATATTCATATCGATAAAGGAGAGTTCGTTTTTATCGTGGGCCCTTCCGGCGCCGGTAAATCGACATTTGTTAAAATTTTGACGCATGAGCTGGTGCCGGAACAGGGCACAGTCGTTGTCAATGGTCTTACGATCAATAAGCTGAAATCCAGTAAGATCCCATACTATCGGCGTACGCTGGGGATTGTATTTCAGGATTTCAGACTGCTCTCCGAAAAGACCGTATACGAAAATATTGCCTTTGTTCTTCGCGTTACGGGGGCAAAGAGCCGTGAGATCAAGCCGAAGGTACAGCGTGTGCTGGATCTAGTCGGACTGCGCGGAAAGGAGAAGGAGCTTCCTTCCAAGCTCTCGGGCGGTGAACAGCAGCGCGTGGCGATTGCCCGTGCTCTGGTGAACCAGCCGATCCTTCTCATCGCGGACGAACCGACGGGAAATCTGGATCCGAATACGTCGGAAGATATCATGAAGCTGTTCAACGAGATCAACCACATGGGGACGACCATCATCATGGTCACTCATAACAAGGATCTGGTCAATGCGATGCATAAACGTGTCGTCATGATCGAAGAAGGGCATATCGTGAATGATGTAAAAAAGGGAGGCTATGACCTGAATGTTTAGTTCATTATCCTATTTCTGGGGTGAAACATTCCGTTCCCTTTTCAGAAATCGCTTCATGGCCATCGCTTCCGTCCTGACCGTGACATTATCTATGTTTATCTTGGGCGTCTTTCTTTCGGCCGTGCTGAATATCAACCATATGGCGTCTTACCTTGAAAATCAGGTCGAGATGACGGTTTATCTGAAGGATGGGCTCACGACTGATCAGGTCATGGGGATCGGCAAGTATCTGAAAGCACAGCCCGGCATGAAGGAGATCAAATTCACAAACAAAGACCAGGCGATGAAGGATTTCCGTGAACGCATGGGGGATCAGCAGGGGCTTCTCGATGCTATCAATGGCAATCCTCTCCCCGCATCGTACCAGATGTCCTTCCAGACGCCGGAGCAGCTGAAAACAGCGGCGGAAGTTGTCGCCAAGTATCAGGGCGTCGAAACTGTCCAGTATGGGAAGGATATCATCGAACAGCTTTATAAAGTTGCACAGGTCATCCGTCTCTCGGGAATCGTACTCATCATCTTCCTGGCTGGTGCCGAGCTCTTTATCATTTCTAATACCATCCGCCTTACGGTTTTTGCCAGAAGAAGAGAGATCCAGATCATGAAGTACGTCGGTGCCTCCAATGGCTTCATTCGCTGGCCTTTCCTTTTCGAAGGCATGGTCATCGGTTTTTTAGGCTCCGGATTTGCTTCGCTCATTCTGTGGGAAGGCTATAAAACGGTCGTCTCCGAAATGGCAGCAGCTGGTCTTGTCTTCATTCCGATGATTCCGCTCTGGCCATTTATGGGATATACCACGCTCATTATTTTGGCGGCAGGCATTGTGATCGGTGTCATGGGGAGTGCCATTTCGCTCCGTAAGTATATGAAGGTGTAATCATGAAAACACATCAGAAGATACTTTCGGCAGCGATCGCCTCTTTGCTGCTGACAGGGGCGGTGGTTCCCTCGATCGCAGACGATCTGGAGGATGAGCTGCAGGATATTCAGGGGCAGATCGATGAGTCACGTTCTTCACAGGAGAGCTGGCAGCAGGTCATCGAAGATGTCGCTGTCAAGTTGAAAGCCATTCAGGCAGACCTTGATGCGGCGAATGCCCGTCTGAAGAGCATTCAGGACGAGCAGGCGAAAGTGAATGCGGAGATCCGCCAGACGGAGGAAGAGATCCGCAAAGCGCAGGCCTATCTGGAGCAGCGCCAAAAGGTGCTGAATCTTCGTGTGCGTTCGATCTATAAATTCGGACAGCTGAATTATCTGGAAGTCATTATGGGGGCGAAAAGCTTCAGCGATTTTGCGAACCGACTGGAACTTTTGAAACGCATCATCCAGTCTGACTACAGCCTGATTCTGGAGATCCAGGATCAGAAGGCAAAAATCGAAGCAAAGAAAGCCGAATTGGAGCAGGATCGGGCACGGCTCGATGCATTGGCAGAAGAAGCGAAGAAGGTACAGGCAGAGGTCGCGAAGAAGAAAGCCGAGCAGCAGAGAGTCCTCGATAATGCGAAAGCCAATAAGGCGGCAGCAGCACAGATGGAGCAGGATCTCATTGCCCGTTCCAATGCGGTCAAGGATCTCATTCAGGAGCGCATCCGTCAGGCAGAGGCGGCAAGGCAGGCGCAGCAGGAAGAAAGCGGCGGTAGTGATGATAACTATGTGCAGGGCACAGGTCAGCTTTCCTGGCCATGCAGCGGTGTCATTACGTCTCCCTACGGATATCGTACCCATCCGATCTTCGGCCGTACCATCTATCACTCGGGGATGGATATCGGTGTCGACTATGGTACGCCGATCCATGCAGCAGACAGCGGGACTGTCATTTACTCCGGCTGGATCAGCGGCTACGGCAATGCCGTCATCATTGATCATGGCGGCGGTATGCAGACGCTGTATGGGCACAACCAGTCTCTCAATGTATCGGAAGGGCAGTCCGTGTCAAAAGGAGACGTCATTGCCTTTGCCGGCTCGACCGGAAACTCGACGGGGCCGCACTGCCATTTCGAAGTGGAAATCAATGGGCAGGCTGTCGATCCTATGGGATATTTATGATGAAAAAACAAATCTGGCATTCTTTCAAAAACTATGCGCCCGGCTTTGTGCTGGGGGTGGTATGTACCGCATCTTTGGCTGGAGGTGCGGTATTCCACTTTACGGATGATCCGAAGGCGCTCTTTACATTTCTGCTGGATTTTCAGGAGATCAAGCAGAACTACTTCCGTCCGATAGAGGATAAGACGCTCTTTGCCGGAGCATCGCAGGGGATGTTTGCCTCTGTCGGTGATCCTTATACCATGGTACTTTCCGGGGATGCGTATGAATCCTTCATGCAGAGCGCTACGGGAGAATATGGCGGAATCGGCGTCGTCATGGGGCAGGGAGAGAACAGCAGGCCGGTCATTTTGAAGGTTTTCGACCGTGGTACAGCGCATGATGCGGGGCTTGATGCCGGAGATGTACTTCTTGCCATCGATGGCAAGGAAACGGATGCACTCGGTCTTACAGGAACGGCATCGGCTGTCCGCGGAGAAAAAGGAACGACGGTAGAGATCGATGTCAAACGCAATGGCGAAACCATGCATTTTACCGTGGAACGGTCAGAGATCTCCATGCCGACGGTGCAGAGTGCGATGGCCGGTGACGATATTGGCTACATTCATATTTTCTCCTTCGGGAAGCACACTGCCGATGATTTCCGTGACCAGCTCGCTTCTTTGAAGATCGCCGGAGCCAAGAAACTGATCATTGACGTTCGCATGAATCCAGGCGGGATGATCTATGCAGTGACTGATGTGGCGAATCAGATACTCACCAAGGGAACGGTCGTGAGCTATCACACCAAGAATGGCGAGTCAGAGTCCTACGATATCGAGGGAATAGAGGATCCTTTGCCGATGGTTGTCCTGATCGATAAGAATAGTGCCAGTGCTTCTGAGATCTTGGCCGGTGCGGTGCAGGATAAACAGGAAGGAACCATCATTGGGGAAAATTCCTATGGCAAAGGGACGGTGCAGGCGGTCTTTGACGCCGGCGAGCAGAAGGCACTCAAGATCTCTATCGCAGAGTATCGGACGCCTTCTGGGAAGACGATCGACAAGGTGGGCATCCATCCGGATATTGAAGTCTCGCAGACAGGATTTCCCTTTGATCCATCCACCGACTCTGTCTATCAGAAGGCGATCGAAGTACTGTCCGCCGGGAACTGACGGGGTTTCCTTGGGGCATCGCTCCCGGGGAGGGCGTGATGTCTCTGCTGCTGGGCATTGATCTTTTATAACGAATGAGGGATACGCATGGATACGATCAAACTGACTCGCATGGCTTTTTTCGGCTATCACGGTGATGAGCCGGAGGAGTCGAAATTAGGACAGCGTTTTTATATCGATGTAGAGCTGCATCTTGATTTATCCAAGGTCGGAGAGACGGACTGTCTCGAAGACTCTGTGAATTATGTAGCAGTGTACCAAATGGTGAAAGAACGGGCGGAGGGCGGCCCTTACAAGCTGCTGGAACGCCTCGCCGGCGTAATCAATGCAGATGTTCTCGCTGCTTTTCCACTGGTAGATGAGATTACGACCACGGTTCACAAACCAGGTTCTCCCATTCCCGGGATTCTGGACGATGTATCAGTGACACTGACCAAAAAGAGAGAAAAATGAATCAAAAATATATCATTTCCCTTGGGTCCAATCAGGGGAATTCGCTGGCCATTCTGAGGCAGGCGGCCGCAACGCTCGAGGCGGCAGAGGGACTTCATATCGAGAAGAAGTCTGCCATCTATGAGACGCTGCCCTGGGGCAAAACCGATCAGCCTGTCTTTCTGAATGCTGTGATGGAGATCAGCTGGGAAGGTCCTGCCGACGCTTTGATGGCGCTTTTGCTGTCTGTCGAAAAAGAGTTTGGACGCACCCGCGATGTGCATTGGGGACCGAGGACGCTGGATCTGGATCTGATCTACAGTGATGGCATCCAGAGTGATACCCCATTTCTTCATTTGCCGCATCCCTATTTCTGGGAGCGGCCTTTTGTGCTGGTCCCGATGGCGGATGTCTGCCCGGATTTCATGTATCAGGGGACATCCATCCTATCTCGTATCTGGACGCTTCATGGAGAGAAAGAGGTCAAGCGGACAGCGTATGGTTGGGAGGGAGAAGAATGACTGAAAAGATCCCGATGATCGCAGATGTGCGTGCTGCTGCGGCAGCGCTTCCGCCTTTTGTGATGGATACCGCGATGGGGCCGCAGCTTGCGAAAGAGTGCGCGGCGCGGCTATCTCATTCCTGGGAGATGGATTCCGCTTCTTCTCCGACGGTCCTGACGGGGATCGCAAGTTCGCAGAAGGCGCTGGCGCTCTCGGCGGCCATGCAGTCTTTCGGGACGGCCATCGTCGTCGTGCCCGAGCAGAAGGATATTTTCCGTTGGGAAGAAGATCTCGCTTTCTTCCTGCCGGAGACGCCTATTTATTCCTTTCCACTCGTCGAAGAGACCGGCTTTCAGGTGACATTCTCCGGTTCGGAGCGTTTGCGTGACCGAATGCGGACATTGGGAGCCATGCTGACAGGAAGACCGGGCATCATTCTTGCTACGGCCGTGGAAGCGGCGCAGAAGGTGGTCAGCCCATCGCAGCTGGAGGAGAGTGCATTTCAGGTTTCTAGCGGAGAGGAAATCGGATGGGACGCTTTGCAGGAGAAACTGACGTCTGCCGGCTATGAACGGGTGGATCAGGTCGAGCGCTGCGGTCATTTTGCGGTGCGCGGTGATATCATCGACATTTTCCCTATCAATGAAGAGCATCCTGTCCGCATCGAGCTTTTCGATGACGAGGTCGACAGCGTGCGGCTTTTTGACGAAGATACGCAGCGCTCGATCGAAGACAGAAAGTCGCAGGTTTTCCTGCCACTTGACGGTAAGGGCGTGGGAGAGGTGCTTGTCTTCTCATACCTTTCGAAGGCGCTTGTCTTTTATGATGAACCGCAGCGGTGCGAAGAATCGCTGAAACGATACTTCAAGGAGGATGCCGCGCATAAAAAAGCGGCGCTATCCTGGAAAGAGGTCATCGGACAGGCGCGCAAGGCGAAGAATAAGGAAATCGTATGCACTCTGCTCAAGCGAAAACTGACAGGCTTTGATACGGAGCGGGATGTGGCATGGCAAGGTCACACCATGACGAACTACCAGCGGCAGATCCCGATCTTCATGGAGGATCTCAAAAATCTGCTCGCAAAGGGATGGAAAGTCCTCTCTCTCGCTCCCCGGCCCTCGGAGGAAAGGGAGCTTTCCGCGCTTTTTTCTGATTTTCACATCCCACAGAGCCGCACGCTGGAGGCGGGGAAGGTCACGCTGATCCATGGCCTTCTGTCGGAAGGCTTTGAGCTTACCGATGATACACTGGCTGTCATTACAGCGGGAGATGTACTGGGGAAGCAGAAGGTGCGCCGCGTGCGTTCTGGTCCGAAGGGGAAGCAGATCCGCTATTTCTCAGATCTGAATCCCGGCGACTATGTCGTGCAGGCCACGCATGGTATCGGCAAGTACCTCGGGATCCGTACCATCGAGCTTTCCGGCATTCACAGGGATTATATCACGATCCAGTATGCGGGAAATGACAAGCTCTATCTTCCCGTCGAAAAGATTTCTTCGCTGGAAAAATATATCGGCCCGGAAGGGGAAACGCCGAAGCTCCATGACATGGGGAGCAGCGCGTGGACGAAGGCGCGGGCGAAGGCCAAAAAGTCCATCGAGGAACTGGCAGAAAAGCTGCTTGCCGTCTATGCGAAGCGTGAGATCACGCAGGGGATCGCTTTTGCCCCGGATACGACTGAGCAGCGTGAATTCGAAGACACATTCCCCTATGTGGAAACGACAGATCAGCTCCTCGCGATCGATGCCATCAAAAAAGCCATGGAAAAACCGATGCCGATGGATATGCTCCTATGCGGAGATGTGGGCTTTGGAAAAACGGAAGTCGCGATGCGAGCTGTCTTCAAATGCATCATGTCCGGCTATCAGGCATTCGTCCTTTGCCCGACGACGGTCCTCGCGGAGCAGCATTATAAGAATTTCAAGGAACGGATGGAAAGCTTCGGCGTCCGTCTGGCAGTACTGAACCGTTTCACGACAGCCAAGGAAAAGAACCGCATCTATCAGGAGATGGAAAGCGGCACGCTGGATGTGGTCATCGGTACCCATGCGGTCCTGAATAAGAAGGTGCATCCGAAGAAGCTAGGGCTTCTCGTCGTCGATGAAGAGCAGCGCTTCGGTGTCGTGCAGAAGGAGAAGTGGAAATCTCTGGCATCCGGCATCGATGTGCTGACACTGTCTGCGACACCGATACCTCGTACCCTTCACATGAGTCTCACCGGCGTCCGCGATATGGTGACGATCACGACGCCGCCATCGAATCGCCATGCGATCCAGACGTATGTGACGGAGTACGATGACCATATCGTTAAAGATGCCATTCTCCGTGAGAAAGAGCGAGGCGGGCAGACGTTCTTCGTCTACAACCGCATCGAAACAATCGGAGCGATGGCTGACCATTTGCGAAGCATTCTTCCCGAAGATGTGACCATCGGCATCGCCTATGGGCGCATGGAAGGGCGGCAGCTCGAAAAAGTCATGCTCGATTTCTATCAGGGAAAGTATGATGTCCTTCTCTGCACGACGCC